>NZ_JAVRHO010000027.1:0-43730 GCF_031846515.1 Autumnicola lenta | reverse complement strand
TGATAAAGACGGAAGGGTTCAGACTTCCGAAGAACTTTTTCTAAACAGGGACCGTAATCCAAAGGTTGGTCCCGTTGCCAGTACGACGAACAGGTAAATGGGATCAATAACTTCCGTTAAGAAATTAAGGATTTGGATGCTTAAAATAGTAATACCAAATCCAATAGAGTTTACGATGGTAAGGGCGGTACCCCGGGATTCTGCAATTGCATTTTGAGCTACCAATGTGGAAAAAAGAGGCGAGTCTGCAACCACCATTAGTCCCCAGAAAATCAGGAAAACGATCACAGCAGTCGGAGAATTTTGAAGTAGCAGCAAAGGAGAAAGAAGACAACAACATCCTGAAAGAAAAAGCGCCGTGGCTGCAGTCTTCCGGATACCGAAATTTGCAGAAATATAACCCCCTAACACACATGCTATTCCGCCGGAGCCGATAATAATGAACGAAAGCAAAGGAATATTAAAAATAGCACCGGGGTGTATTTCCCGATAAATTTGCAAAGCTACCGGTACAAAAGCCCAGAAAGCATAGAGTTCCCACATATGACCAAAATAACCAAAAGCGGCAGCTCTAAATCTCGAATTTCTAAAAACCTTAAAAGGCGCAGAAAAATCCTTTTTCAATTTTGGGTGCCTGTACGGCCCATCCGGAATTAATAGAAAAATCAGCAATCCGCCCAAAACAGATAAAACAGAAGTTGTTATAAGAACAGTCATCCATGGTAAGGTGCCGGTGGTTGTAATATCTTTTAATAAATGAGGAAATGCGGTCCCCAGCACCAGGGCTCCTACAAGAAAACCAAGTGATTTTCCCAGTCCCTTTAGGTAATAATCTGAAGCGATCTTCATTCCTACAGGATAAATTCCGGCGAGGGAAAATCCGGTAAGAAAACGCAGCAGTAACAGGGTGTTTAAAGTATGCCCTTCAGAAATTATAGTGAGATTAAAGAAGGCTCCCAAAAGGGCACAGATAAGGAATACTTTGGAGGGCGAAAACCGATCTGCGATGCCGAAAATTGCAAAAATAAGGGTGCCGCTTATAAATCCAAATTGCACAGCAGAAGTCAAATGCCCCAAAGCGGAAGCTCCCAGGTTATAATTCAGCAGCAAATCTGGCATTACTGCATTGCTCGCAAACCAGAGCGAAGTACAGCAAAACTGGGAAAAAACTATAATTGGTAATATACGCTTTGCAACAAGCATTATCTGGTTGATTTGATGCGAAGAAAAGCAAAAATGTGCTATAAAGGAGGGTGAAGAATCGGCTTTTAAAAATAGATTTGCATTTTCGGAAACGAAAATAGCCAAAATTGGAAAATAAGCTCAAAAAACAGCAGTTTATATAGCTATGCTGAAGAGGTGAAAATTTGTTCGGGACGAATAAAAACCAATCAGTTTAGTAGCTGGTTGAAAATGGCAATTTTCGGCAACTATTACCGCTTCAGGCCAGGCCTGCAATTTTTTTACAGCAACTTTCCTTTTTTTAATTTCCTCCTAAAATGAAAAGCAACTTATGCTTTTCATTTTAGGAGGAAATACTATTTTTCTTATGCTACAACCCCGGTTCTGGCGGGGTAACAGGGCTCTTCCACGATAAAACACCTTTGGCGTTTATTTTTCTACTGAAAATTTTACCATTGGCAGAGAGGTATAGGGTATTAAAGTTCTCTCCTCCAATTTTCACATCTGTTGGATTATCTTCAGGATTGGAAAAGATGAAATTTATCCGTCCCAGCTGATCAGAAACCTGGATACCCAGGCTGGTTGCGGTATAAACGTTATTATCTGAGTCTACAGCCAAACCTTCAGCAAGCGGAAAAGGATTTCCGTAAGGTTTATAATAATGGATATAATCCTGACCATAATTAAGGCTTCCGTTTTCTTCAATTTTAAAAGAATAGCCAAATAAACCATCGGAAATTGCGACATTTAGAAACGTTTGTTCGGCTGAAATTGCCAGGCCGCCGGGTTCTCCCGGAACATCAAAATATTGCAGCTCTTTGTCAGTAAAATTGAAAAATCCTATTCTATTTGCTTCGGCTTCGCTAAAGTAAATCCCCTTGTTGGAGACCGCCAGGAATTTAGGTTCTACATCTGAAATAACCTCCGCAATATTTCCTATATTATTTATGCTTAACAGCTTTCGGTTTTCTGGATCACCTATGTAAAGTTTACCATCACTGTGAAAAGAAAGTCCGCTAATGTTGGAATTTAATTCTGCGAAAAGTACGGGGTCTCCGGTTTCATTTAATTTATAAACAGCTTTTTCTTCAGAAAAGAATATTTCACCCTCCTGATTTACGGCAATTTGATCTGCTTTTAAATTTTTCAGCGGAATTTCTTTCCAGGGTTCTCCCGGGATCAATACATCTACGCGACGGGAAGTGTTTTCGGGATGCGTTTTTACAGGTTCGGGATAATCTTTCCAAAGCCAGGTTAGCGCATCGGAAATTATAGAAGCAGCGTGTTCGCCGCTATGACCTCCATCGCCCCAGTTATGTTCCACCTCATATCCCGACCATTTTAAAGCTGATAACATTGTTTGATTGGCCATCCACCAATCGCCGGCGTAGATATTAAGGTCATTGCTTCCGTCCTCCAAAAAAACGCGTATTGGCCTGGGTTCGGAAACCCGAATTAGCTTGGGGATATCTTCACCTCCCCGTAAATGCACATAGGAACCAATGGCACTCATCACCCTCCGGAAGGCATCTGGGTGTTCCCAGGCGACGTTAAACGCAGCAATGGCGCCAGAGCTGGCCCCGGCAATGGAGCGATCATTAGGATCTGAACTTATATTATAGGTTTTGTTCACTTCAGGTAAAATTTCTTCCATAAGGAGACGGGAATAGTTGTCTCCGGTGGCGTCGTATTCAAAACTGCGGTTGTAGCGGGGGAAGCTTTCATTCTCTGCAGCTACTTTCCCGTGGCCAATTAGAACACCAATTATTACCGGAATTTTTTGGGTTGCAATTAGCGAATCAAGCGCCGTTGGTAAATTCCACCAGTTAGCGCCAGGAAGCCCGTCCTGCATAACCATTAGGCATGCAGGCTTATTTTGGTCATATTGCTGGGGCACATAAATCCAGTATTCCCTTTCTGTGCCGGGGTAAATTTTACTTTTCCATATATAAGGACCCTTTATTTCCCCTTTCGGGATATCCTGTTGTGACTGGGAAGTGCAAATTAAAATTGGAAATAGAAAAAACAAGCAACAAAAAATTAGATCTTTCATAGGCAATAAATTCGCTACAACGCGCTGCAAAATTGTGGTTAACAGAAACTTCCTGAGGGCTGGATTTGTTAAATATATAAAATTATCAGAAACTACTGATTAGTAATCAATCAATTACATCAAGTAAACGATTTTATTTTAATATTCTGCGGAATCCAGAACCTTAAAATTCAATTCTCCGTGATTACCTAAGTTGTACAGAAAAATTGACCTTTCCTGAATATGACCATCGCTATAATCAGCAATGATCCATTTTTGCCCCACCACTGAATGTTTCCAAATCTAATGGTGCCTCCCAAAAACATCATTTAAAGGAATAAGAGCGGTTCTTTGGCGAAGTGAATCTTTGAGAGTGCTCTGCGGATTCTCAACTCCAAACTCTGTGAGATTTGTAGCGTCATAATCAGTTTTAAACCAGTAGTTTTTTTTCAATTGTTCCCTTCAGCAGTGAATCTTGCGTAATACGCATCTGCTGAATTTCCTTTTTTTAAGAATCATTCTCAATTTTCAGTATTTTCGTTTTATATAGCAGGTTTTCGGTTCTAATAACTTCCGAACAGCTAAAAATTTAACATACAGAGAAAGAGATGAGTGGATTTTTCTAAATATTTTTGGCCTTTTAAGATGAAGTGCTAAAAATAACAAATATCGATACGTAATCAGGAAGATGTTTCCGCTGCACATTTATTTAAATTTTAAAGAAAATCTTTGAACCTGTCTAATTTATTGTAATTTAGGAACTTTAAAATCAATAGAAAAATGTCCAAAATTTTAAAAACCTTAGTTATTGCTACGGTCGTATTAGGAGCTAATAACCTCTCGGCTCAGGAAGAGAAAATGGAATTTGACTCTAATTTTACACACGTTGTTTATTTCTGGTTTCATAATCCTGATAGTGCTGAAGATCGCCAGGCTTTTGAAACTTCTCTAAAAAAGTTCATGAAAAACAGTGAATATGCACAGACTAAATTTATTGGAGTTCCGGCAGGAACACCACGGGATGTAGTCGATAACTCTTATACGTATTCTTTGATTCTAAGTTTTCCTTCAAAAGAGATTCAAAATAAGTACCAGACAGAACCAGCTCATAAAATGTTTATAGAAGAATCATCTCATCTGTGGAAAAAAGTTCAGGTTTATGATTCTGTTGGAATCGATAAATTAGCGGAAAAATAAGCTGGATTTTAGCGTATTTAGATTTCCTTTTTATTGGTTCATCCTGAGTTTTTATAGGAGTCCGTCGTCTTGAGCGGGAAACTTGATTCTGAAATGGAGCAACATCAATAAAACTTTTTAATACTGCGCAAGAGACAAATTTTGTGCAGAAGATGTGCTGCTTGGGGGAGGTGCTTCACCTTCAATAATGAGAAAATTTATGCAATCCGTGCTGGGAATAACCTTTTTAAATCCGCAAAAAAAAAAGGAACCAGGATATTCTTAAATGGCAGCAAATTTAAATCTAATCTCACTTTCTCTGAATATTTCCATTTCTTTTAAAGAGGTATAGAAATCTGTACTTTGGAAAGTAATGGATGATACTTTACCATTAGTCAAAATTCTCAAAAACTGAATTTTTTCCGAAGATCTGAAGCCGAAAATGAGCACTTTATGGTAAAATAGAAATAAAATTTCTGTATTTTATTTATGGGAAAAAAGTAAAAGTCCAGATATTAATTGCCCACCTAAAATTTGTTTTTATATAGGAAAATATAACTCCTATATATCTCTCCCCAGTAAACGCAAAGTCTGGAAAAACAAAAATTGTAAAAAAGGAGCTAACCAGATTCTTAAGCAAACGAACCATTTTCAAGTATTTTGCTGTTTTGACGAACCGTAATCCCGAAATAGGATTCTCTTAGGTTAAATTAATGTTACTAATAATCGCATTATTTGCAAATATGATAGTATTACTATTATCTTAGCGATTTAAAATCTTATGGGATGAAAAATCTGTTTGCAAGTATAAAGATTGAAATCAACAAGAACCTGTATGTCAAGGATCCGGAATCTTCAGCATTAGGAAAAAAAATTGTGGAGCACAGCATTCTTTTAATACATGAAATGGGGTTTGAGCATTTCACCTTTAAAAAGCTCGGAGCTAAAATAAATTCTAATGAGAGTTCTGTTTACCGCTATTTTGAGAACAAACACAAGCTGCTACTTTATCTCACTTCCTGGTATTGGGGATGGAAAGAATATCAATTAGTATTTGCTACAGCCAATATCGAAAATCCCAAAAAGAAGCTGGAGACGGGAATTCAGGTTTTGACCCGAAGCGTAGAAAGAGATTCTTTTATCTCCCATATAGATGAGGTGATTCTTAATAAAGTGGTGATTAATGAATATTCCAAATCCTTTCTTTCAAAAGAGGTGGATAAGGAAAATAAAGAAGGATTTTTTGCTGTTTATAACCGCTTAGCAATAAGGTTGAAGCAAATGATTTTGGCAGTAGACAGTAGTTATCCTTTTCCATCTTCTTTGGCAAGTACCATCATGGAAGGGACTTTACACCAGCATTTTCTAAAAGAACATTTTTCTTCACTTACAGAATGTAATGATAAGATATTGCCTTCTCAATTTTTTATTCACCTTGTTTCTTCAACTTTAAACTTACCAAAATAATGGCTAAAGGAACCTATGCACTTAACCGATTGTACGGCCTCTTAAAGCTCGACAGGAGAGATGTCTTACAAACTATTTATTATGCGATTTTTGCAGGATTAATAAACCTTTCTGTGCCCCTGGGTATACAGGCTATTGTAAACTTAATCCAGGGAGGTCGGGTAAGTACCTCCTGGATAGTACTTGTAGTGCTGGTTACTCTGGCGGTGGGATTCGTAGGGGTGCTGGAACTAATGCAGGTGCGTATCGTAGAAAATATCCAGCAAAAAATATTTACAAGGTCTTCTTTTGAATTTACCTACAGGTTTCCAAAAATTAAAATGGAACAGTTAAATTCTTCTTATCCCCCAGAACTTGCAAACCGCTTTTTTGATACTATTAATGTTCAAAAAGGCATGGCTAAACTGCTGCTGGATTTTCCTTCTGCTATAGTGCAAATTATTCTTGGTTTGATCCTGCTTTCCCTTTACCACCCATTCTTCATAATTTATGGGTTCTTATTGGTGGTCCTTCTGTGGCTTGTTTTCAAATTCACGGCACGAAAGGGAATGGAAACCAGTCTGGATGAGTCCAAACATAAATATAAAGTGGCCCACTGGCTTCAGGAAATGGCCAGGGAGATTATTAGTTTTAAAGTTTCAGGAAAAAGAAGCCTTGCAATGGATAAAAGTGATTATCTGACCAATAATTATCTCCATTCCCGCGAAGGTCATTTTGGCGTTTTAATAATTCAGTTTATAAAACTAATAGCTTTTAAGGTTCTAGTAACCGGGGGACTTCTTGCCATTGGTGGGATGCTGGTTTTAAATCAACAAATGAACATTGGGCAATTTGTAGCTGCAGAAATAATCATCCTCCTTATTATGGGATCTGTAGAAAAATTGATAAGAGGATTGGACACCGTTTATGATTTGCTTACTTCACTGGAAAAACTTGGGCAGGTAGTAGACAAAGAACTGGAAAAAACTGAAGGTGATAATGCCCTATCAGATGCAGTCCCTTTAGATGTAGAATTAGATGATGTATCGTACACCGCACCCACAGGTAATAAAATTATTCTTAGAAATATTTCCCTGAATATTCCTGCCGGGAAAAATTTCCTTATTAAAGGATCAAATGGTAGTGGACGCACAACGCTTTTAAAAGTTGTTGCAGGAATACTTGAAGCCACACGCGGAAACATCTACGTAAATAATTATTCTTTGAAAAGCTTAGCCATAAATGACTACCGGGGAAGACTGGGGGTCTATCTGCCTGAAGAATTTCCTTTTGAAGGAACCTTGCGTGATAACATAGCTTTTGGTGATGACAAGGTATCAGATAAAGATATTCAATGGGCAATAGACACTATGGGCTTGTCACAATTTGTAAAAGAGCAACCAGAAGGCCTTAAAAGTATTATTTACCCAGAGGGGAAATATCTTTCGTCACTAATAGGTAAACGAATTATACTTGCCCGGGCAATCGTTAGAAAACCAGATTTGCTTATTCTTAAAGAACCTCTGGAACAATTTGAGAATGAAGAAGCCAGTCGCCTTCTTCATTTCTTTACAGATAGTTCCCGCCCATGGTCTCTGTTGGTGGCAAGCAGGAATGAACTTTGGGAAAAATTTTGTGATGAGACGATCATTCTGGAAAATGGTACAATAAAGAATAAATTTTAGCAAAAGATGCTTAATATATCCAAAGATAAACTGAACAGGAGGGTGGACATTTCAGAATATAAATCTGTGAAATATGCCTTTTACAGAACGAAATATGATTTATTCAACAAGATTCTTCTCGGTTTTACGATTTTTATTGTGTTAGTCATGTTTCTACCCTGGACGCAGAATGTTTCCGGCTCTGGATATGTGACCACATTAAGCCCCGAGCACAGGCCTCAAACAATACAATCTGCCATCCCTGGCAGGATCGAACAGTGGTTTGTGGAAGAAGGTGAGTTTGTAAATGAGGGAGATACCATTCTCCATATTTCAGAAGTGAAAAGTGAATATTTTGATCCCATGCTGGTAGAAAGGACAGGAAACCAGATTGAAGCAAAGACAGGCTCTGTCAACTCTTACGGGGGCAAAATTATTGCGCTTCGTGCTCAAATAGCAGCTTTGCAAAATGAATTGGCTTTAAAACTGAAACAGGCGAGCAATAAACTGAGACAGGCCCGTTTAAAAGTGGAGAGTGACAGTATAGACCTGGAGGCAGCCAGAACAAATCTTAATATTGCTGAGACGCAATACGCACGTACTGTGCAATTGCAGGAAGAAGGTCTTAAAGCTTTACCCGATGTGGAGGAGAAGAGATTAAAACTGCAGGAAACTCAGGCAAAATTAATTTCTCAACAAAATAAATTATTAGCTAGTGAAAATGAAGTTATTAATGCGCAGCTGGAAATTAATAGAATTGAAGCAGAATATATCAATAAAATAGCTAAGGCGGAAAGTGATCTAAATACAGCACGTTCAAACCAACTGGATGCCGAAGCACAGGTGAGTAAGCTGGAAAGTGATTATTCCAATTATGTGATTAGAAGCCAAATGAATTATGTATTAGCACCGCAGAGTGGATACATAACTAAAGCACTGCGTGCCGGGATTGGAGAGACTTTTAAAGAAGGAGAGCGACTAGTAGGGATAATGCCATCAGATTTTATGTTGGCGGTAGAAACATATATCAGTCCTATTGACATTCCTTTAATTCACATAGGTGAAGAGATGAGGGTGCAATTTGACGGATGGCCTTCGATAGTTTTTAGTGGCTGGGAGAACCTGTCTTACGGGACATACGGTTCCAGGGTGGTCGCAATAGATAACTTTATAAGCGATAATGGGAAATATCGTGTTCTCCTTGCACCAGACCCTAATGATCATCCATGGCCTGAAGCAATTAGAGTAGGTTCCGGAGCAACTACAATTGCATTACTGGAAGATGTCCCCATCTGGTATGAAATATGGCGAAATTTGAATGGCTTTCCTCCAAATTACTACCAGCCTGAAGGATCTTCTCAAGCCAACAAGGAAAAGAAGTAAACATGAAAGGATATTTATTTTTATTTTCTGTTTTTTCCTGCTTTTTTCTCAAAGCTCAGGAACAACTTCCAGAAGTGTTGAGTTTTGAGGAATATATGGCCTATGTAAAGGAATATCACCCTGTAGCAGGCCAGGCAGAGCTTCAGATTTCTATGGGAGAAGCACAGCTGCTGAAGGCCCGGGGTGGTTTTGACCCAAAAATTGAAGTTGATTATGACAGGAAGGAATTTAAGGGAACAGAGTACTACGACATCCTGAATTCCACTTTTAAAATTCCGACCTGGTACGGAGTAGAAGTAAAAGCAGGTTTTGAACAAAATGAGGGCTATTATCTGAATCCGCAAAAAACAGTTCCTGAAGACGGACTGTTCAGCGCCGGAGTTTCTGTTGATGTGGGACAGGGGATGTGGATCAACGATCGTATGGCAACTCTAAAGAGTGCAAGAGCTTTCCGGCAGCAGACATTAGCCGAGCGGGATTTGATGGTAAATCAGGTGCTTTACAATGCGGCCATTGCTTATTTCGAATGGCTAAAAGTTTATAACGAAGTGATTATCTACGAAGAGTTTCTGGAAAATGCTGCAGAACGATTTTTGGGTGTAAAACAGAACGCCCGGCTGGGAGAAGTAGCCGCCATAGATACGGTAGAAGCAAAGATTCCTGTTCAAAGCCGTACATTAGAGTTGGAGCAGGCAAGGGTAAGACTAATGAAGGAAAGGCTAAATCTGTCCAATTATTTATGGCTCGCAAACAATGTCCCGGTTGAACTACAGCCCAATATAATTCCGGATACGAGTTTACAGGAAGATTTGGACTTAACTCTCGAGCTCCCCCCTTTAACCCCAGATCAAATTGATATAGAAGATCATCCCAAATTACGTTCCCTCGAATTTAAGCTTCAGGCTCTTGAAATCGAAAGACGTTTAAAAGCTAATAAATTACTGCCTGCTATAAATTTGGAATACAACTTTATTACTCCGGAGCCGGAATTTCAAACCCTTAATACAGCAAATTATAAAGCTGGAATAAGCTTAAGTGTGCCTTTGTTTCTTAGGAAGGAACGCGGGGATTTGCGTCTTGCTGAATTGAAGGTACAAGATACATATTTTGACCTTCAGCTGAATGAAAGGCAAATTGAGAATAAAATAAGGGCCGTTTTTCAGGAACTGGAATCCTATAAAATTCAGAATGTCATTGTGAGCGAAATGGTAGAAAACTATATTATAATGCTCGCTGCGGAAGAACGAAAGATGAGCTTTGGGGAAAGCTCCATCTTCCTCATAAACAGCAGGGAAATTAAGCTTATAGAAGCACAACTAAAACAAAATGAAGTGCTCACGAAATTCATGTATGCAAAAGCCCGCCTTTTCCAGAGTCTTGGGATAATTCCGGAACTTGATTAGATTTCTATCTAAATTACTGTCAGATTTATTGATCTATCTCAGGCTTCAAAACGGTTAAAAAATTAGGTATGTTATTTGATATATTTCTTCTGGACTTAAAGGGAAAAGTTTAGAACGCTTTTGCTTCCTTTTCGAAGAAAATATATACCGTCTCAAGAATAACTATAAAAACATAGGAGAACCTATAAAATGCAAATTATAAAGTCTTTGTTTGGTTTCGGCTCCCGAACCAATGCAAAAATTCAAGTCTTTAAAGAAGATCAATTCAAAAAATACCTTTTAGATACTCAAGGTGTCTTAATTGATGTTCGCACTCCCAAGGAGTTTCTCGAAGATCATATTGAGAATGCCAGGAACATTAATTTTTACGATTCCCGCTTCATGAGCAGGATTACAAGCTTAAATAAAGATCAACCCGTGTTTATTTATTGCCGGAACGGAGCCAGAAGTGCACGCGCTGCAAAACGAATGGTGAAGGAGGGCTTTTTAGAGATTTATGATCTTAAAGGTGGATTTCTAGCCTGGCAGAAGTAGAATAGCAATTATAAATTTTGAGCCACTAAAGCATTCAATAATAAAGATTATGAAAAAGCTTAGTGGCTTTTTTTAGCTTCAGAGAAAATCAAGTGCTTCTTTCTGGATTTTCATTGGAACTTATAGATAATGACAAATCAATTTTCTACAAGAATTATCCTATGTAATTCCTTCTGAAACCGCTCTGTCACCGTTCAATTTTTACTTAAATTTATCGGAGAGCAGGAACAGTTCCTGACCATTTGTAATGAACTGAAAATCATTATTTTGAAGTAGGTTCTTAGAATTTTCTATGGAAAATCTGGAATACGCAAGGCTGCAAATGGCCTTTACTCTTGGATTTCACATTATTTTTGCCTGTATCGGGATGGTTATGCCTTTTTTCATGGTAATAGCCCACCGGAAATGGCTAAACACCAGAAATCCGCTTTACCTGAAGCTTACAAAGGCCTGGCTAAAAGGCGTAGCAATATTTTTTGTGACCGGTGCAGTTTCCGGAACAGCACTCTCCTTTGAGCTAGGTATGCTCTGGCCGGAATTTATGAAACATGCCGGCCCAATTATAGGAATGCCGTTTTCACTGGAAGGAGCGGCATTTTTTGTGGAAGCAATTGCCCTTGGCTTTTATCTTTACGGCTGGAATAAACTTCCGGAAAAATTTCACTGGTTTACAGGTATAATAATTGGCATTTCAGGAGTAGCATCTGGAATACTGGTCGTTTCAGCAAATGGCTGGATGAATGCTCCTTCGGGTTTTGATTATATTAATGGTGAATTCACAAATATAGATCCTGTCCAGGCATTTTTAAATCCTGCCTGGTTTACCCAGGCATTACACATGACGCTTGCGGCTTTTGTTGCCACCAGTTTTGCGGTGGCCGGCCTTCATGCATATCAGATTTTGCGTAACAATAACCCGGAACTGCATAAACAGGCATTTAAAATCGCCATTTCCTTTGGTGCGGTCGCAGCAATCCTGCAGCCTTTAAGTGGTGATCTTTCAGCTAAAGATGTTGCAGAAAGGCAGCCGGTAAAGCTTGCTGCCATGGAAGCCCATTATGAAACCGATAAAGGAGTTCCGCTCTATATCGGCGGAATAGTAGATGAAGAAAATAAGGAGGTGACCAACAAATTAGAAATTCCGAATGCACTTTCTTTTCTTGCTTTTGGAGACTTTGATGCCGAAGTAAAGGGGCTTAATGACTTTCCTGAAGACGAGCTTCCTCCAGTCGCTATAGTACACTATGCGTTCCAGACGATGGTTGGGATTGGTACATTACTAATGCTTGCAGGACTACTTTATTTTATTAGTCTGAAGAAGAAATTATGGATGGATAGCCGCAAATATTGGTGGTTTTTTATGTTGCTTGCACCACTTGGTTTTATTGCTCTGGAAGCTGGTTGGGTGGTGACAGAAGTCGGGCGCCAGCCATGGATAATTTATGGTATTATGCGTACCGAAGATGCCGTAACGCCAATGCCGGGAATAAAATTTAGCTTTTATATGTATTTGATGGTTTACATTATTCTCGCTTTTACCGTCACCTGGCTTATGAAAAGGCAAATTAGAGTTTTAAATGCAGATAAAGAATAACTATGCTATACGTCGTCCTTTTCTTTACGCTCTTTTCGTTTTTTCTTTATGTACTGCTGGGCGGGGCAGATTTTGGTGCGGGCATTGTAGAGCTTTTTTCTTCGAAGGAAAATAAAAAGATTAACCGCGATACGATCTATAAAGTGATGGGCCCGGTTTGGGAGGCCAATCATATTTGGCTAATTATCCTCATAGTAATCCTCTGGATCGCTTTTCCGGTGTATTTTAATGTTATAATTATTTACTTGCACATTCCGCTTACATTGGTACTTCTGGGAATTACCATGCGCGGAGTAGCTTTTATTTTTCGGCATTACGATGCCATAGAAGATCGCTCACAATATCTTTATAATGTGATGTTCCGTATTTCCAGTTTTATAACTCCGGTTTTTCTGGGAATGTCCTTTGCCGCTTTAATTGGTGGGGAAATTATTAGAACAGAAGATTATGCCAACTATTCCTTCAGCCAAATCTTTATGCACCCGTGGTTGAATATATTCTCTTTTTTGGTGGGCTTGTTCTATGCCGCGCTTTGTGCTTTTCTTGCATCAACTTTATTAATTGGCGAAAGCGAAGGAAAGATCAGGAAAATGTACAGCCGAAAATCACGATATTTTACCATTGCTCTTGTCACAATAGGCTTTATCCTTATTGTCTTTGGTTATATTTCAGATATTGCGTTTATCGAAGATTTTATAACGAATCCAATTTCTATAGTTGCTGTCGTTTTATCCGGAATTCTTCTTATTCCGCTTTGGAATTCCATTAGAAAACAGAACAGGATAGCCAGTCGTTATCTGGCCGGATTTCAGGTAATTCTCATCTTGTTTGCCGCGCTTATTGCACATTTTCCGTATATAATAATTACTGCAGGAGAAGAATTGAGTATTCTTGAAGGTGTGGCTCCGGAAGCGGTAATTACTACTCTGGGGATTTCTTTAATTATTGGCGGATTTGTTATCTTACCGGGACTTTTCCATCTTATGAAGTCATTCAATATGATTAAGGTATATGAAAAGGATGCCAAAGAACTTGAAGAGTAAGTAACTAAAATAATAATTGTGGGCGGAATTAAAAGTTTTAAAAAATCGTTTGGGAAGATGCCTGAAGGGGAGCGGCTGGAAAGGATAGAAAAATCTTCCAACAGTGCTAACGGAAAATTCCACAATGTACAGCCTACAGCGGTAAGTCCGGATGATGTGTCGATGATCACTGTTCTTAAGGATTTTGTGACGCGGCCAAAGTCGGTGAGACCTTCCGCAGAACTTCCGAATGTAAAAACAGACCTTTCGCAAATTTCTTCAGACAAACCGGTTATTGTCTGGTTTGGACATTCTTCCTATTTCATTGATTTCAACGGGTACCGTGTTCTTGTTGACCCTGTTTTTAGCCGAAATGCTTCTCCGGTTAAATTCTTCGGAAAATCATTTCGCGGAGCAGACAAATATGAAGTTGAAGATTTTCCTGAAATAGATCTGCTCATTCTTACGCACGATCATTACGACCATCTGGATTATCCTTCAATTATGAAACTGAAATCCAGAATAAAGAAAATTGTTACTTCTCTGGGAGTGGGAGCGCACCTGGAGTATTGGGGGTTGGAAAAATCCGGCATTACAGAATTAGACTGGTGGGAACATAAACGAATAAATGAAAAGTTAAAGATTACTGCAGCACCCTCACGGCATTTTTCGGGTAGGGGAACCACGCGTTTTGCAACGCTTTGGTCCTCCTTTATTCTTGAATTCAGCGACTACAAAATTTATATAGGAGGTGATTCTGGTTACAGTCAGCAGTTTAAAGAAATAGGAAGAAGGTTTGGTCCTTTTAATTTGGCCTTTATGGAATGCGGGCAGTATAATGAAAACTGGCCGGAGATTCATATGTTTCCCGAGCAGGCAGTCACCGCTGCTAAAGATCTTAATGCAAAAATTGCAATTCCGGTGCATTGGGGAAAATTCACCTTATCCATACACTCCTGGAACGAGCCTGTAAAAAGGTTTGTGGCTTCTGCAAAAAAAGCAGGGCAGCAATACGTAGTGCCAAAGATAGGAGAACCTTATAAATTGGGAGAAGATTTTAATCAGGAAACCTGGTGGAATTTTGAAGAGAAGTAGTAGTGACGACGCTGCAACTTTTATAACTTTGTGAAATTTTATTGAAATGATACCAATATGTTTGGGGTGTGCAGGTATTTGGTTAATTTAGTTTTAACAATTAAAATGAATAAATAAACATTAAACCAGTTTAATATGAAAACCAAAATTTTAAGTACACTATTAGTAAGTTCATTTTTCCTTTTCATCGCTTGCGGTGAAAGTACAGACGTCGTAGAATCTGGTACTTACCAGGGGACTATAGACGAGGTAGAGCCATCTAAAGATGAAATCTATGTAAAGACTGATGACGATAAAACTCTGGAACTTTACTTTACAGAAGAAACACAACTTACCAGGAACGGCAGTACCGTAGATTTTTCTGAACTTGAGGAAGGTCAGAAGGTGGAAGTTGTAGTTGAAAAGAATGGACAGAGACTTGATCCTATTTCAGTTGAAATAATGGAGTAAGTATGGCAGAAATACCAGAATTTTGGCGGACAGAGGTATACCATCCTCTGTCCGTTCATTTTCCGATAGTTTTATTGTTACTAGCCTTTATCTTCAAACTCTTCGCATTAAAGTTTAAACGGGAGCTTTGGGAAACAGGAGGAACACTCATGTTGTTACTTGGGGTTGCCGGAATCTGGATCGCCATTTACACCGGAAATCTTGCCGATGGTGTCGTTTCCAGGAAATTATGTGATCCTACAATTCTTAAAGACCACGAAAATATGGCTTATCTCTCCGCTTATATTTTTAGCGGAAGCTTGCTTGTGGATCTTGCTGCTTATTTTAAAACTTATTTTTTCCGCAAAATGATTGTCCAAATCGTTCTTGTTTTAGGACTGGCTGCAGGAACGGGAGTTTTAATGTATGTAGGGCATCTTGGAGCCACTCTGGTTTATCAGCAGGCCGCCGGCGTTAATATTCCTTCAGGAAATTGCGCGGAATTTGAATAATTTTTCATTTACAAGAATTCTTCTGAAGTTTTTTTCTTAATTTAAATAGAATTTTAGCACTATTAAAGCTAAACTTCTGAAGACCGTTTTTCTGAATCAATGTCGAAAATTACCAATTTTCGATCCTCATATATTTTTGATTCTGATAGAATAAATGAATCAGAGATTTACACTTTCTTTTCATTTCAGCGCAAATTGAAAATTTCTATCATGTCCAGCCTTAAGATAAAAAGAAACTCAGAATTGGCTAATAGCGTTCGCTCTTTTCAAATTGTTTTGGACGGTAAAATCCTGGACAATATTGAAGATGGCGAGATTAAAGAATTTCAAATTCCTCCCGGGAAACATACTTTGCGAGCTCAATTGGACTGGTGCGGAAGCCGTCCGCTGCATTTTGAGATTAGCGAAGGGGAAGAGAAACTGGTGGAGATTAAAGGATTCATTTTTTCTGACTGGTTCCTGCCAGTGGCGCTCTTTAATGCATTTCTATTTTTTTTTCTGAATATCGTGTACGATGTTAATTCAATTTTTCTTGCTTTTCTTATGTTTCTTTTCTTCGGATATCTGTTATACTTTGTAACTTTTGGCAAAAACGACTATCTGCGGCTAATAGAACATAAATAATCATATTTTCGCTTCTGTTGTCCTACGATCCATCTTATTATACAGCTTTTTTCAAAAAGCTTTATAAAGTCTTTAATTATTACTTCAAACTTTTTCTATATTTACGAAACAGGCTTCAAAAGCCCCGTTTAACTAAGAATTATGGAAAAAAAATATAAGGTAAAGGTAAATGGTGCTTATGAGTATCAATTTTCCATTGATGACATTACCTCTTTAGATCAACAGGAACTTTCCGGTTCTAAATTTCATGTTTTAAAGGAGCATAAATCCAACAAAGCCGAAGTTTTGTGTGCTGATTTTAATAAGAAAAGATACACGGTGAGGATCAATTCCAATATTTATGAAGTAGATATTGCCAATGAGCTGGATTTGCTTATTGAAGAAATGGGACTTTCACTGGGTTCTGCTCAGGCTGTAAACGATATAAAGGCGCCAATGCCGGGTCTCATTCTCGATGTAATGGCAAAGGAAGGTGATGAGGTGAAAGCAGGGGATTACCTGCTTGTGCTCGAAGCTATGAAAATGGAAAATACGCTCTCTGCTCCTGGCGACGGAATCATAAAATCTGTACATGTTGAAAAAGGGCAAACGGTAGATAAAAATCAATTATTGATCGAACTGGAGTAAATAAGTGAAAAGTGAAAAGTGAAAAGTTCAAAGCCATGATAGCGGGCAGATAAACTATTTCAAAAAAGATAATTACAGATGAAGAAAATCTTAGTAGCCAACCGCGGAGAAATCGCATTGCGGGTGATGAAAACCGCACAGAAAATGGGAATAAAAACCGTGGCTGTTTTCTCGAAGGCAGACAGGAATGCACCGCATGTAAAATTTGCAGATGAAGCGGTTTGCATTGGAGAAGCCCCTTCCAGCGAATCCTATTTGCGGGGTGATAAAATTATAGAAGTTGCAAAAGATCTTGGAGTGGACGGTATTCATCCCGGTTACGGATTCCTAAGTGAAAACGCCGGATTTGCCGAAAATGTGGAAAAAAACGGCATCACCTGGATTGGTCCCGGTTCCAAAGCCATTAAAATAATGGGGAGCAAACTCGCCGCGAAAGATGCTGTAAAGAAGTACGATATTCCTATGGTTCCGGGAATAGATGAAGCGATTACCGATGTGGAAAAAGCCAAAGAAATCGGCCGGGAGATCGGGTTTCCGATTTTAATTAAAGCTTCTGCCGGTGGTGGTGGAAAAGGAATGCGTATTGTTGAAAAAGAAAATGATTTAGCAGACCAAATGAAGCGTGCGATAAGTGAAGCGGAATCTGCTTTTGGTGATGGGTCGGTTTTTATTGAAAAATATGTTGGTTCGCCGCGACATATAGAAATCCAGGTATTATCAGATACTCATGGAAATTTTCTTCATCTTTTTGAGCGGGAGTGTAGTATCCAAAGGCGTCACCAGAAGGTGGTGGAAGAAGCCCCGTCAGTAATTCTGGATGAAAAACTGCGGAAGCAAATGGGAGAGGCTGCCGTTAAAGTAGCCAAGGCCTGTGATTATGTTGGGGCCGGTACTGTGGAGTTCCTGATGGATGAAGATAAAAATTTTTACTTCCTCGAAATGAATACGCGCCTGCAGGTGGAACATCCGGTAACTGAATTGATTACCGGAATCGATCTTGTGGAACAACAGATAAAAATAGCCAGGGGTCAAAAATTGCAATTTTCACAGGAAGATCTAAAAATCAACGGACATGCACTCGAACTTCGGGTTTATGCTGAAGATCCTATGGAAGATTTTATGCCCAGCGTGGGAACTCTTGAAAGGTACCGTGGTCCTGTAGGAGAAGGAATCCGTTTGGATGATGGCTTTGAAGAAGGAATGGAAGTTCCCATCTATTACGACCCGATGCTCGCAAAACTTATCACTTACGGGAAGAGCAGGGAAGAAGCCATTCAGCTAATGATAAAGGCGATTGATGATTACGAAGTGAAGGGAGTGATGACCACGCTGCCCTTCGGAAGATTTGTATTTGAACATGAGGCCTTCAGAAGTGGAAATTTTGATACTCATTTTGTGAAAAAGTATTATTCCGCAGAAAAGCTGGAAGCAAAAATCGAAGAAGAAGCCAAACTTGCGGGATTGATTGCATTGAAGCAATATTTAAAGGATCAGAAACTAGTCCGTTTACCAAAATAGAATTTAAGAGATGAGTCAGAATATAGAAAAGCTAAACGAAAAAATACAGCAAGCTCATTTGGGTGGCGGTGAAAAACGGATTGCCAAACAGCACGAAAAGAAGAAGTTAACTGCCCGGGAAAGAGTAGATTATTTGCTGGATGAAGGCTCCTTTGAAGAACTCGGAATATTGGTAACGCATCGTACGACCGATTTCGGAATGGACAAACAGCAGTATTATGGCGACGGAGTGGTAACCGGATATGGAACTATTCACGGCCGGCTTGTTTACGTGTTTGCGCAGGATTTTACTGTTTTTGGAGGCGCTTTATCTGAAACCCACGCTGAAAAAATATGCAAAGTAATGGATCATGCCATGAAAGTTGGAGCGCCTATTATAGGATTGAATGATTCGGGTGGTGCCAGGATTCAGGAAGGGGTGAAATCACTGGGTGGATATGCAGATATTTTTTATAGAAATGTACAGGCGTCGGGTGTAATTCCGCAAATATCGGCAATTATGGGACCTTGTGCGGGAGGAGCCGTGTATTCCCCGGCAATGACAGATTTTACGCTGATGGTGCAGGATACCAGTTATATGTTTGTAACCGGACCAAACGTTGTAAAAACGGTAACAAACGAAGAAGTCACTTCTGAAGAGCTTGGCGGTGCCAGCACGCATTCTACCAAGTCGGGAGTGACACATATTACTTCATTTAATGATATTACCTGTCTGGAAGATATCAAAACCTTGATGGGTTATCTTCCGCAGAATAATAAAGAAACACCGGAAAAGCTTCCTTACGAGTTGGGAGATGAGATAAGAAACTCGTTGGACAGCATGATTCCTGATAGTTCCACAAAACCTTATGATATGCATGAGGTGATAAAAGGAATTATAGATGAAGATTCATTTTTTGAAATTCATAAAGATTATGCCGAGAATATTATAGTTGGTTTTGCCCGGCTTGGAGGGAGAAGTATCGGGATTGTAGCCAATCAGCCAATGAGTTTGGCCGGGGTGCTCGATGTGGATAGTTCAAAAAAAGCGGCACGTTTTACACGTTTTTGTGATTGCTTTAATATTCCGTTGCTCGTGCTTGTTGATGTTCCGGGATTCTTACCGGGGACTGACCAGGAATGGAATGGAATTATTTTGCATGGTGCCAAGTTATTGTATGCTTTAAGTGAAGCCACAGTGCCCAGGGTAACGGTAATTACTCGTAAGGCTTATGGTGGTGCTTATGATGTGATGAACAGCAAACATATTGGTGCCGATCTTAATTATGCCTGGCCAACTGCGGAAATTGCTGTAATGGGAGCCAAAGGTGCGAGTGAAATTATTTTCAGAAAAGAAATTAAAGAGGCCGAAGATTCGGAAGTCAAACTTTCAGAAAAGGAAGCTGAATATGCTGAAAAGTTTGCGAATCCGTTTAAAGCAGCGCAGCGAGGATTTATAGATGAAGTAATTATGCCGCGGGATACCAGAAGAAAACTACTGAAGGCTTTCAGTATGCTCGAAAATAAGCAGGTGTTGAGGATTGACAGGAAGCATGGGAATATTCCGTTGTGAGTTTGACGTAAAAAAGGTGAAAAGTCGATAATTTAAAGAGAGTAAAGAGGAAAGTGATTAGTGAAGCGTGAAAAATTGATTATTGGAAATTACAGTTTCTGCTGGAATAATTATTCATACATGCGTGGATTTTTCCTTTTGAAGTCAACGAAAGAAGTGGAGAGTTCAGCTGAAAATTTTCTGCTAAAATCTTCACTATCTGCGGAAGAAAATACGCTTTGTCAACACGTTTCACCTGCATTCATCCTAAGTAAAGGAGAGAGAAAAGATTTCGTTCCTTATCCTTCTTATTTTGTACCTGTAAAGGTCGATAATTGTCATTTTAGACAGCTGTCCCAAGGACAGGTATTTTTTATACCTGATTTTTCATAAAAAAAGAATTTTTAAGTAGGTTATGTGTTTTTTCAGAAGGAAAAATGGGCATAAAATTGAAATAATCGAATTTTAGCTCTTAAAAAGCCTGAAAATTGCAGTAAAATCAGTTCGATTGGGCTTTTTTAACCTTCCACCAAAAACATCCAGCTATCGTAAAGATAAAAGGATTAAAAAATTGATAATCAATGCATTATAGTTGTTTGAGTTTTTTTGAAAGTAGTTTAAATTCTTCACATTTTCATCGGGAGTATTTCTAAGAACTTAACTTTAAACTTTTATAAGCGAATAAATCTAAGAATGAATAATAAATATAGTAAGATTTTAACTCAAAGTGAATCACAGCCAGCTTCCCAGGCGATGCTTCACGCAATAGGATTAACCAAAGAAGATTTTAAAAAACCATTTGTAGGAATTGCGAGTACCGGGTATGAAGGTAACCCGTGTAATATGCACCTTAATGACCTGGCGAAATTGGTAAAACAAGGTTGTAACGAGAATGAACTTGTAGGCCTTATATTTCATACTATTGGAGTGAGCGACGGGATTTCCATGGGGACTCCTGGTATGCGTTACTCTTTGCCTTCCCGGGATATTATTGCAGATTCTATGGAAACTGTGGTGCATGCAATGTCCTATGACGGGATGGTCACAGTTGTTGGTTGTGATAAAAACATGCCCGGCGCGCTTATGGCGATGCTGCGTATCAATCGGCCTGCAATTTTAGTCTACGGCGGAACGATAGCTTCAGGTTGTCATAAAGATCAAAAACTGGATGTGGTTTCGGTTTTTGAAGCCTGGGGATCAAAAGTGTCGGGAGATATAAGCGATGAAGATTACAACGCAGTAATAGAAAAGGCGTGTCCTGGTGCAGGTGCCTGTGGAGGTATGTACACGGCTAATACGATGGCTTCAGCAATAGAAGCACTTGGGATGGCATTACCTTATAATTCTTCTAATCCTGCAGTTGGAGAAGAGAAAAGTGCAGAAAGTATTGAAGCAGGAAAAGCAATGAACCTGCTTATAGAGAGGGATATCAAACCACGGGATATTGTGACTAAGGAAGCGATAGAGAATGCGATCAGGCTTCTTACAGTATTGGGTGGTTCTACCAATGCGGTGCTGCACTTCCTGGCGATAGCCAAAGCTGCTGAAGTGGATTTCACGCTTACCGATTTTGAGAGAATATGTGACAGTACTCCGTTTTTAGCAGATCTGAAGCCTAGCGGAAAGTACGCAATGGAAGATGTGCACAGAGTGGGAGGAATTCCGGCGGTACTTAAGTATATGCTGAAGAATGATATGCTTCACGGTGATTGTTTAACGGTTACAGGAAAAACACTTGCTGAAAATCTTAGTGAAGTTCCGGACCTCGAAGAAGGACAGGATGTATTGAGAACTTTGGATGATCCAATCAAGAAGACGGGCCATATCCGTATTCTTTACGGAAATTTAGCTGAAGGAGGTTCTGTGGCGAAAATAACAGGAAAAGAAGGCCTGCAGTTTACAGGAAAAGCAAGGGTTTTTAATAGCGAATACGAAGCAAACGATGGTATTTCTGAAGGGAAAGTGAAAAAAGGAGATGTAGTGGTAATCCGCTATGAAGGCCCTAAAGGTGGCCCCGGAATGCCTGAAATGCTTAAACCTACAGCTGCAATTATGGGGGCTAAACTTGGGAAAGATGTAGCACTTATTACAGATGGTAGATTTTCTGGTGGAACACATGGCTTTGTAGTTGGTCACATCACCCCCGAAGCTCAGGAAGGCGGACTTCTGGCTTTTCTTAAGGACGGCGACGAGATTACCATTAATGCTGAAACAAACAGGATTGAAGTAGCTCTTTCAGAAGAAGAAATAGCAGAAAGAAAGAAAAACTGGGTAGCTCCTGCCTTAAAGTTTAACAAAGGAGTTCTTTATAAATATGCGAGAACGGTTTCTTCGGCTTCACAAGGCTGTGTTACCGATGAATTTTAATATGGTGAATTATGGAAGTAAAAACAGCTAGTTTCGAAAAAGTACAGACCCAGACAACAACAAAAGTGTCCGGGGCCGAAGCGGTAATAAAATGTTTGCTGGAGGAAGGTGTGGACACCATCTACGGATATCCTGGTGGCGCTATTATGCCCGTTTATGATGAGTTATACAAATATCAGGATAAGTTACATCATGTCCTTACAAGACATGAGCAGGGAGCTACACATGCTGCTCAGGGTTATGCCCGGGTTACCGGAAAAGTAGGCGTAGCTGTGGCTACTTCAGGTCCGGGAGCGACAAATCTTGTCACCGGTATCGCAGATGCCCAGATAGATTCTACACCAATGGTTTGTATAACAGGCCAGGTGGGATCACATTTGCTGGGGAGTGATGCTTTCCAGGAGACCGATATTGTGGGAATTTCGACTCCCATCACCAAGTGGAATTACCAGATAACCAAAGCAGAAGAAATTCCGGAGATAATTGCCAAAGCATTTTATATCGCTAGATCAGGTCGTCCAGGTCCGGTATTGGTAGATATCACCAAAGATGCACAATTTGCGTCTATTGATTTCAGTTATAAAAAATGTTCGGGAATCAGGAGTTATAATCCTTATCCTGAAGTAAATCTTGCGCAGGTACAAAAGGCTGCAGAAGCGATAAACAATGCTAAGAAACCTCTAATAGTTTGGGGGCAGGGTGTTATCCTTGGTGGCGCCGAAGATCTTTTTAAACAGGTTGTGGAAAAATCTGGTGTTCCTGCAGCTTGGACCATCCTGGGTCTTTCAGCCTTGCCAACAGAGCATCCTCTAAACGTGGGAATGGTTGGAATGCATGGGAATTATGGTCCAAATATGCTTACGAATGAATGTGATGTTCTTATTGCAATTGGGATGAGGTTTGACGACAGGGTAACCGGTAATCTGGAGCATTACGCCAAACAGGCTAAGGTGATCCATTTTGAAATTGATCCTGCAGAAATTAATAAAAATGTTCATGCCGATATTCCTGTTTTGGGTAATGTAAAGGAAACGCTTAAGACTTTACTTGAGCTTTTAAAGCCTAATAAGCATGAAAGCTGGCATCAGCAGTTTAAAGACATGTATAAAACCGAATATGAGAAAGTCATAAAAGGTAATATGGATGTTACTAAAGCTAACCTTGGAATGGGTGAGGTGATCCAGGAAATAAACAACTTCTCTAATGGGGACGCGGTAATTGTTTCTGATGTTGGTCAGCACCAGATGGCTGCCTGCAGATATGCGAAGTTTAATTTTACCAGGAGCAATGTTACTTCCGGCGGATTGGGAACTATGGGATTTGCATTGCCGGCTGCGATAGGAGCTAAAATGGGGGCACCGCAACGAGAGGTAGTGGCCATAATCGGGGACGGTGGTTATCAAATGACCATTCAGGAACTGGGGACTATTTTCCAGACTAAAGTGCCGGTTAAGATTGTGGTTTTAAACAACGGCTTTTTAGGAATGGTAAGGCAATGGCAGCAATTATTTTTTGACAAGCGCTATGCTTCAACAGAAATGGTGAACCCTGATTTTGTTACAATAGCCAAAGGATATCATATTAAAGCCAATCAGGTTACAGAGCGATCGCAGTTAAAAGATGCTATTAAGGAAATGATGGAATCTAAGGATGCCTATTTCCTTGAAGTTAAAGTTGAACAGGAAGAGAACGTATTCCCAATGATACCAACCGGAGCGGCAGTTTCAGAAATACTACTAGAGTAATGGAAAAGAAAAATTATACCGTATCAATTTATACGGAAAACAATCTGGGGTTATTGAGCAGGATTGCTGCAATTTTCCTTAAGAGACATATTAATATTGAGAGTATTACTGCTTCGCCAAGTGAAGTGAATGAGGTAATGCGGTTCATTATTGTGGTGAACGTAACCGAAGAGCAGGTCAGAAAAATTATCGGACAGATAGAAAAGCAGATTGAAGTTATTAAAGCTTTTTATCACACAGATAAGGAAACTATTTACCAGGAAACAGCGCTCTATAAAATCAAATCTGAAGATTTTCTGAACGATTTAAATATTCAGGATTTTATCAAAGAGACAAATGCCAGGATTGTAACCGTTACGCGGGACTTTTTTGTAGTCGAAAAAACCGGAAAACGCCACGAGGTAGATCATTTGTACGAGATTTTAAAACCTTATGGACTAATGCAATTTGTTAGATCCGGCACCATTGCAGTTACTAAAAACGAAATGCCAATATCAGGAATATTAGAAAAATTTAATACTACAAAAACTACATCATGACAAACTATTTTAACAGCCTTTCTTTACGTGAACAATTAGCCCAGCTGGGAACCTGCCGCTTTATGGCACTAGATGAATTCAGCGAGGGTGTGGCTGCCTTAAAAAATAAAAAAATAGTTATCGTGGGCTGTGGAGCCCAGGGACTTCATCAGGGTTTAAATATGCGGGACAGCGGTCTGGATATTTCCTATACTCTAAGAGAAGGTGCTATTAAAGAAAAGCGCCAGTCCTGGAAAAACGCAACAGAAAATAATTTTAATGTCGGAACTTACGAAGAGATGATTCCGCATGCAGATTTGGTGATCAACCTTACACCAGATAAGCAGCATACTTCTGTAGTAAAGGCTATTATGCCACATATTAAAAGAGATGCTGTGCTTTCTTATTCTCACGGTTTCAATATCGTGGAAGAAGGAATGCAGGTTCGGGATGATATCACCGTAATTATGGTAGCTCCTAAATCTCCGGGATCTGAAGTTAGGGAAGAATATAAAAGAGGTTTTGGTGTGCCAACTTTAATTGCTGTACATCCTGAAAATGATCCTCAGGGAATTGGCTTCGATTGGGCAAAAGCCTATGCTGTGGCAACAGGAGGTCATAAAGCCGGAGTATTGGCTTCATCGTTTGTAGCTGAAGTAAAATCTGATTTAATGGGAGAACAGACTATTCTTTGTGGTGTTCTTCAGACCGGCTCTATTCTTACTTTTGATAAAATGGTTGCAGATGGAATTGAACCTTCTTATGCAGCAAAACTTATCCAGTATGGTTGGGAAACCATTACTGAAGCTCTAAAGCATGGTGGTATTACAAATATGTTGGACAGATTATCAAATCCTGCAAAGTTAAGAGCCAATGAAATTTCTGAAGAACTGAAGCAACAAATGCGTCCTCTTTTTCAGAAGCATATGGATGATATTATTTCCGGTGCTTTTAGCAGCCGAATGATGAAAGATTGGGCTAATGACGATAAAGAGTTGCTTGAATGGCGTGCTGCTACAGAAAATACTGCCTTTGAGAAAACTGAGGCAACTTCAGAAGAAATTAAAGAACAGGAATATTTTGATAAAGGAGTCCTTCTCGTTGCTTTTGTAAAATCGGGAGTAGAACTTGCTTTTGAAACCATGGTGGAAGCTGGAATAATTGCTGAGTCAGCTTATTACGAGTCACTACATGAGACTCCGCTAATCGCTAATACCATTGCAAGGAAGAAATTATACGAAATGAACCGAATAATTTCTGATACTGCAGAATATGGTTGCTACCTGTTTGATCATTCTGCCAAGCCGCTTATTAAGGATTATATAAATAGTCTTGAGCCTGAAGTAGCAGGAAAATCATACGGAACTGATTATACCGGAGTGGATAATCAGGAATTAATCGCAGTTAACGATGCTATCAGGAATCATCCGGTTGAGAAAGTGGGTGGTGTGCTGAGAAAAGCAATGACTGCAATGGAAAAAATACACGCATAATGGATACTTTGCTGACAGATCAAAAAACATACAGACCAAAATTGGAAGCAGTAAAAGATGCTGCAGAACGTATTTCCAAGGTTGTAATAAAGACTCCTTTGGCAGATTCTTTTACCTACAGTAGCAGGTACGAGGCGAGGGTGATGCTTAAAAGAGAAGATCTTCAGCAGGTTCGTTCTTATAAAATTCGTGGTGCATATAACAAGATTTCAAGTTTAACACAGGAGCAGCTGGATAAGGGCGTAATATGCGCCAGTGCCGGTAATCATGCACAGGGAGTGGCTTTTGCCTGTAATAAATTGCAGGCAAAAGGTATTATCTATATGCCAATTACAACTCCAAGACAAAAGGTGGAACAAACGCAGATGTTTGGAGGAGAATGGGTAGATGTTGTTCTTAAAGGGGATACATTTGATGATTCCTATAAGAGCGCTATAAAACACGGAGATAAATCAGGACTTGTCTTTATTCATCCTTTTGATGATGAGAAGGTAATCGAAGGCCAGGCGACAATTGCTTTAGAGATATTGGAGCAGGCCGATGCGCCTATAGATTATGTTTTTGCCCCTCTTGGAGGCGGCGGACTACTAGCCGGAATTTCTTCGGTTTTTAAGCAGCTTTCCCCAAATACAAAAATAATTGGTGTAGAGCCGGAAGGTGCACCTTCCATGACTTATTCTTTAAAAGAAGGTAAAGTAGTGGAATTGGCAGAAATAGAAAGGTTTGTTGATGGAGCGGCTGTGCAAAAAGTAGGTTCCAGAAATTTTGAGATTTGTAAGGAAAATCTGGATAGAATGGTAACTGTTCCTGAAGGAAAAATTTGCCAGACTATTCTCGATCTTTATAATCAGGATGCGATTGTAGTAGAACCTGCAGGAGCCATGGCAATTTGTGCCCTGGATTCTTTTGCTGAAGAAATAAAAGGTAAGAATGTGGTATGTATGGTGAGCGGAAGCAATAATGACATCACCCGTACGGCTGAAATTAAAGAGAGGGCACTGTTATATTCCGGTCTTAAGCATTATTTCATTATCAGTTTTCCTCAACGTGCCGGGGCTTTGAAGGAGTTTGTAGCTAAAGTACTTGGGCCGTATGATGATATTACTCATTTTGAATATTCTAAAAAACACCACAGGGAAAACGGGCCAGCCGTTGTTGGTATTGAGTTAAAAGATCCTGCCGATTTTGGTCCGCTGGTGGAAAGAATGAAGAAAAAGAATTTTTATGGAGAATATTTAAATGATAAACCAAATTTATTTCAATTTTTAGTCTGAGGGATTTTGTCGCTTAATAATTTTGTGTACATTTATAATATGATTTCAACAAGACAAATAATATTACCCGAGTTTCGCCGCTGCCCCCGCATTCGCAGGTAAGCGATTTGTTTCCGTGCAAAAGGTAATTATTATTTTGAAATCATCTACATTGAAAAATCTAAACGACATACTAAAAACGGCAAATTTCAGATTTTATTCTGAAGTTTCTCCCATGCGCCGCTTTTTCCCCCGCACGTAAGTGCGTGTGTAATTTATGGAACTCAAGGTGAGTCCGGTTCCCCTCTCAGAAGACAAAAATCGAATTAATTTTTTCAACAAAATTTTTAGCAGATGAAGATTATCATTGCTAACAAATCTCATGCTTCCTATGCAGAGATCATTTGTAACACAATAGAAGAATCGGCAAAAGTCCGTGGTACCGGCATTGCACGTCGTACTCCTGAATATATCATCAGTAAGATGGAAAAGGGAAATGCGATAATAGCTTTCGATGGCCACAAGTTCGCTGGCTTTTGTTATATCGAGACCTGGAGCCATGAAAAATATGTGGCAAATTCCGGGCTTATTGTGCATCCTGACTACAGGAATCAGGGATTGGCAAAGGAAATAAAGGAAGTTATCTTCAAATATTCACGAGAAAAATATCCGACAGCCAAAATCTTTGGGATCACAACCGGACTGGCTGTGATGAAGATCAATTACGAGCTAGGATACCAGCCCGTAACTTTTTCTGAACTTACCGATGATGACAGCTTTTGGAAAGGCTGCCAGACCTGCAAGAATTACGACATCCTTACCAGAACAGAGCGCAAAATGTGCCTTTGTACCGGGATGATGTATGATCCTGAAAAAAAGAAGGAGAAAGCAGAAAAAAAGGAGAGTCTGAACGATAAGGCTTTCAAAAGGTTAAAAAATATTAAACAGACGCTCTTTTATAAAAAAGAGAAAAGTGAAAGCTGACCACCCCGTCCTGCGGCCACCCCTCCTTCTAACAAGGAGGGGAACATAGAGTATTATAGTTCATGGCAAACCAACATCTAAGAAAAATTAAAAAATGAAGAAAGTAGTAATAGCATATAGTGGCGGTCTTGATACTTCCTATTGTGCTAAGTATTTATCTAAAGAAGAAAATTTTGAAGTTCATGCGGTAAGTGTAAATACCGGAGGTTTTTCAGAAGAAGAAATAGAGAAAATAGGTTCCAATGCTCAAAAGATTGGAGCGAAAACTTACAAAAACATAGATGCGGTTGCTTCCTTTTATGACAAGGTGGTAAAATTCCTCATTTTCGGTAATGTTCTTAAAAATAACACCTATCCGCTTTCCGTAAGTGCAGAGCGTATTATACAGGCCATAGAAATAGTAAATCACGCAAAAGAGATTGGAGCCGGATATATTGCTCACGGTAGTACCGGTGCAGGAAACGACCAGGTAAGGTTTGATATGATTTTTCAAACCATCGCTCCAAATATTCAAATTATCACCCCAATCAGAGACAAACAACTCACCCGACAGGAAGAAATTGAATATCTTAAGGCCAATGGTGTGGATATGAATTGGGAAAAAGCAAAATATTCAGTTAACAAAGGTTTGTGGGGAACAAGTGTTGGCGGTGCTGAAACTTTAACTTCAGAAAAACCTCTACCTGAAGAAGCTTATCCTTCACAACTAAAAGAGAAAGAACCAAAACAAGTTAGTTTAAGCTTTACAAAAGGAGAACTCACCGCTGTAAACGGAAAAGAAAACGCTCCCGAAAAAAATATCGAAATCCTGGAAAGTATTGCTTCAAAATATGCAATTGGCAGGGATATTCATGTAGGAGACACTATTATCGGAATTAAGGGAAGAGTTGGCTTTGAAGCTTCCGCTGCTTTAATTACCATAAAAGCACATCATTTGCTGGAAAAACATACACTTAGTAAATGGCAGCTTCAGCATAAGGATTATATAGCCAACTGGTACGGTACGCACCTCCATGAAGGTCAGTATCTGGATCCTGTGATGAGAAATCTGGAGGCGTTCCTACAAAGCTCACAGGAGCAGGTAACAGGCGAAGTATTTGTGACGCTCCATCCCTACAGGTTTACGCTGGATGGAATTAAATCTAAATACGATTTAATGAGCAGCAGTTTTGGAAAATACGGAGAAGAAAACAAAGCCTGGACAGCAGACGATGCAAAAGGATTTATCAAAATCCTTTCGAACGCCGGGAAGATTTATCAACATGTAAAGCAGGAGCAATGATAGAGGCAGGAATTATTGGAGGAGCCGGTTACACAGCGGGGGAATTAATAAGAATACTGCTCAGGCATCCGGAAGTAAACATAAATTTTGTCTACAGTACATCACAACCGGGAAAACCCGTTGCAAACGTGCATCAGGATTTATTAGGAGAAACAGACTTGCAGTTTAGCGGAGAAATAAACAAGGAAGTTGACGTAGTTTTTCTTTGTCTGGGGCATGGGAACTCAGTAAAATTTCTTTCTGAAAATAAATTCTCAGAAAAAACAAAAATTGTAGACTTAAGTACTGATTACCGTATGTCAAGGGAAGATCATTCTTTTGTTTACGGCTTACCTGAATTTAACATAGAGGCGATTAAAATGGCAAATTTCGTCGCAAATCCGGGATGTTTTGCCACTGCGATTAGCATCGCGATTTTGCCTCTGGCTAAGGAAAATTTGTTAAAGGAAGATATTCATATAAACGCTGTAACCGGAGCTACCGGTGCGGGCACTTCTTTATCTGAAACCACGCACTTTACCTGGCGGGACAATAATTTTTCTGCCTATAAATCTTTTGAACATCAGCACTTGAATGAGCTTACTCAGAGCGTTAAGAATTTTCAGCCGAAGCACGATGCTGAAATTAATTTTATTCCGAACAGGGGGAATTTCTCCCGCGGAATACATGCTACTGCCTACACGAAATTCTCAGGAAGCCTGGAAGAAGCCAGGGAAATTTATCAGGAAGCTTATAAAGATGCCGCTTTTACTTTTGTGACAGATGAAGCACTTCACTTGAAGCAGGTTGTAAATACAAATAAGGGATTAGTGAGATTGCAGAAGTTTGGAGATAAGCTCTTAATAACAAGTATTATCGATAATTTGCTGAAAGGGGCTTCAGGACAGGCAGTGCAGAATATGAACCTGATGTTTGGATTGGAAGAGACTGCAGGATTGCATTTAAAAGCGACCTATTTTTAATAAAAAAAGTAAAAGAGGAAAAGAGTTAAGGAGAGATGGGGGAAAAATATTTAAAAGAAGATAGTCGTATATATAAGATTGCTTCGCGGCATTGAAACTTTGCTCGCAATAACAGGAAAAAGGTAAAGAGATAAAGGAAAAGACCATGATATTAATGTTTCCGGAGCTTTACTAATTAAATTCAAAATTAGCATTTAAAATTTAAAATAATCAAGGATGAAAATTGCCATTTTAGGAGCCGGGAACCTCGGACTTTCAATTGCTAAAGGTCTTATCGTAAATAACGCTTTTACCACACTTTATCTGAGTAAAAGGAAAGTGGATAATATTAAAGATTATGAGGAATATTCTAAAGTGAGTGTTACTTCAGACAACCTGGAGGCGGTAAATAATTCCGATATCCTGATATTTGCAGTTCAGCCCACTCAGCTGGAAGGTATTCTGGAAGAAATTAAAGATGTACTTACAGATAAGCACGTTCTTATATCTACAGTTACCGGGTTCAAAATTCCGAGGATAGAAGCTATTGTTGGAGAAGATCAATTTATAATCCGTTCCATGCCAAATACGGCAATTGCGGTTGGAAAATCGATGACCTGTCTTTGCAGTAATAAAAAAGGGGAAAAGCGCATTGCGATTGCTGAAGCTATTTTTAACCGACTTGGCAGCAGTATTATTATTCCTGAAAATAAGATGCAGGCCGCAACAGTAATTTGCGCCAGCGGAGTAGCATTCTGGATGCGCTTAATCCGCGCCACGACTCAGGGAGCCGTACAATTAGGATTTGATGCAAAAGAAGCTCAGGAGCTGTCTATGCAAACCTGCCTGGGTGCCGCCAGTCTTTTAATAGAATCAGGTAAACATCCCGAGGAAGAAATTGATAAAGTTACGACCCCGAGAGGCTGTACTATTGAAGGTTTGAATGAAATGGAACATAACGGACTCAGTTCTTCGCTCATACAAGGAATACAGGCATCTTTCAAAAAAATTAATTCAATTTCAGATCAATAACTATGGATTTATTTGATGTATATCCGCTTTACGACATTACGCCGGTAAAAGGCGAAGGCGCTTATGTTTTTGATAAAAACAATAAAGAATATCTGGATTTATATGGCGGTCATGCCGTAATTTCAGTGGGGCATTCTCATCCGGTTTATGTAAAAGCCATCAGCGATCAGTTGAATAAGCTTGGTTTTTATTCTAATTCTATAAAAAATCCATTGCAGAACGAACTTGCGGAAAAGCTGGAAAAAATTTCCGGAGTTAAAGATTACAGCTTGTTTTTATGTAATTCCGGCGCTGAAGCCAATGAGAATGCTTTAAAGCTCGCTTCTTTTCAGACAGGAAGAGATAAGGTGATTTATTTCGAAAAAGCTTTCCACGGAAGGACTTCCGGAGTTGTGGCAGTAACAGATAATGAAGGCATAAAAGCACCTTTTAATAAAGGACATAATGCCAAAAAGTTAGCTTTTGATGATACTGAAGCACTGGAAAATGAGCTGAAAAAAGGAGATGTTGCCGCAGTAATTTTTGAAGTTATTCAGGGTGTGGGAGGACTGGATGAAGCCAGCACTGAATTTTATAAAAAAGCTTCGGAATTATGTAAAAAGCATGGAGCTATTTTAATTGCAGATGAAGTCCAGGCCGGTTATGGCAGGACGGGAGACTTTTTTGCTTTTCAAAAGCACGGAATTAGACCAGATATTATTTCTATGGCCAAAGGAATGGGGAATGGTTTTCCGATCGGCGGAATTTTAGTCGATAAGAACATTCAGGCGAAATATGGAATGCTGGGAACCACCTTTGGAGGTAATCACCTTGCCTGTGCTGCAGGAATTGCTGTGCTGGAAATTATTGAAAAAGAAGAACTTATTGGGAATGCCAAAGCTCTTTTTGAATATGTAAAAGAACACGCTGCTCAGATTCCGCAGATCAAAAAAGTGAAAGGAAGAGGACTAATGATAGGTCTGGAATTTGACTTTGAAATTGCATCCTTAAGAAAGAAATTATTATTCGAACATCAGGTCTTTACAGGGGCGGCTTCAAATAAAAATCTGCTTCGGATTTTACCTCCTTTAAATATTAAAAAGGAACAGTTTGATGTTTTCTTTGAAGCTTTAAAGATGGCGTTGAAGTAAAATTTTACCGGAAATCTAGAGTTTCAGAAACTCATTAGACCCCACAGGTTTTCAAGAACCTGTGAGGTCTTGAATAAAAATAAGAATGAAGAATTAGAAATTAGCTAAATGAACAATTACATCACGTTATCAGACATTGAAAATTTACAGGAATTAATTGATGAGGCGCTTCAGCTAAAAAACAAAAATACCGCAGGAGTAGTTGGAAAAGGAAAAACGCTGGGAATGCTGTTTTTCAATCCAAGTCTGCGTACGCGTTTAAGCACAGAGAAAGCTGCAAAATTACTGGGAATGGAAGTGATGGTAATGAATGCTGATAAAGACGGTTGGGCGTTGGAATTTGAAGATGGAGCCGTAATGGATTCCAATAAAGCGGAACATATTAAAGAAGCTGCTGCAGTGCTTTCACAGTATTGTGATATTATTGCTGTACGTGCCTTTCCTGACTTAAAAGATAAAGAGAAAGACGAAGCAGAATTGGTGCTTAAAAGTTTTCAGAAGTACGCTTCTGTGCCCGTAATAAATCTTGAAAGCGCCACGGGACACCCTTTGCAGGCACTTACAGATGCAATTACCATTTCAGAATTAAAGACAGATAAAAAACCGAAAGTTGTTTTAACCTGGGCGCCACATCCAAAAGCACTACCGCAATCTGTACCGAATTCTTTTGCTGAAGTCATGCAGAGATTAAATGCTGATTTTGTAATTGCGAATCCTGAGGGTTATAATCTTAATCCTTCAATCACTAAAGATGTTGAAGTTACTCACGATCAGGATGAGGCTTTAAAAGATGCTGATTTTGTGTATGTGAAAAACTGGAGTAGTTATGAACAGTACGGAAAAGCCTTAAAAACAGATACTTCCTGGACACTAACGGGAGATAAACTGAAAAAAACCAACAATGCCAAAGTGATGCATTGCCTGCCGGTAAGGAGGAACATGGTAATTGCAGATGAGGTGCTGGATAGTGAAAATTCGGTAGTGATTCACCAGGCCGGCAACAGGACTTTTGCTGCACAGGCAGTATTGAGAAGGATTCTGGAAAAGAAATAATAATTCAAAAATATTATTTCAGAAGATTTGAATCGGGATTACAATTAAGGGCAAAAGGAAATGGAGAAAAAAGTTGTTAAAGTTGTAAAAATAGGAGGGAAGTTAATTGAGGATGAGAATAAGCTCAGGGAATTCCTCAATGATTTCTCAGAGTTAGAGACTCCCAAAATTCTTATTCATGGTGGCGGAAGCATGGCTACCAAAATTGCTCAAAAGCTTGGTTACGAAACTAAAATGGTGGATGGGAGAAGGATTACCGATGCCAATTCCATAAAAGTAATCACCATGGTTTACGGCGGGCTCATTAATAAAAATATTGTAGCAAAACTGCAGGCGCGAGGCACAAATGCTATAGGCTTATGTGGTGCAGATGGAGCAAGTATAGTTTCGAAAAAAAGGGAAGTTAAGGAAATCGATTTTGGATTTGTGGGCGATATTGTGAAAATTAACGCCTCTTTTATTTCTTCCCTTTTGGAGCAGGGGATTATCCCGGTATTTTCAGCAATTTCTTATAGTGGTGACGGACAACTTTACAATACCAACGGAGATTCTGTTGCTGCCGAAGTTGCCAAAGCTATGTCTGCCATTTATGATACAGAACTTGATTTTTGCTTTGAAAAAAAGGGTGTGCTTACAGATGTGGATAATGACGAATCTGTCATTAAAGAGATTGATGAACAACTTTATAAGCAATTGATGAACAGAGGCGTAATTAGTGAAGGGATGCTGCCAAAACTTCATAATTGCTTTCAGGCACTTCATCATGGCGTTACAAAAATCAGATTAGGGGACTCTAATCTACTAAAGAAAAATTCAGTACATACCAAAATAGTAAAATAATGAGCTTATCAGAACTTCAGAGTCAGGCGCTTGATTTGCTGAAAAATCTAATTGAAACCAAGTCTTTTTCAGAAGAGGAAGATGGTACGGCCAGGCTTTTGGAAAACTGGTGCACAAGCCATAACATCAATTTTCAGAGGCACCTGAACAATGTTTGGGCGGTTAATAAAAATTTTGATGAGTCGAAGCCTACTTTACTGCTCAATTCTCATCAGGATACTGTTAAACCCAATTCCGGCTACACCAGGGATCCTTTTAAAGCTGAAATTGAAGACGGAAAGTTATTCGGCCTCGGGAGTAACGATGCCGGCGGATGTCTTGTTTCTCTTTTAGCAACCTTTACGTGGTTTTATGAAGCTGAAGATTTAGAGTACAACATTGTTTTTGCAGGTTCTGCTGAAGAAGAAACCAACGGAAAAAACGGAATTTCATGCCTGCTGCCTAAAATGCCAAATATCGACGTGGCTATTGTGGGTGAGCCAACTTTAATGCAACTGGCGGTAGCGGAAAAAGGTCTTGTCGTTTTTGATGCTGTGGTAAAAGGAACGCCATCTCATGCCGCTCATCCAAATGATAATAACGCGATATACAAAACAGCAAAAGTGCTGCAGTGGTTTGAAAACTTCCGGTTTAAGGACGTTTCAGAAGCTCTGGGTGAAGTTAAACTTACTGTTACTCAGATTAAGGCTGGCAGTCAGCATAACGTGGTGCCTGGAAAGGTAGATTTGGTGATTGACGTACGTGTAAACGACTGCTACAGCAATGCTGAAGTTGCAGAAATTCTTCAGAAACAAGCGCCGGTAGACGAAATTACCCCGAGGTCGCTTCTGTTAAATTCGTCATCTATTCCGCAGGAACATGATTTGGTGCAAGCCGGCATCAGTCTGGGAATGGAAACTTACGGTTCACCCACACTTTCAGATCAGGCGATGCTGAAATGCCCGTCCCTGAAGCTCGGACCCGGAGATTCCACAAGGTCACATTCCGCAGATGAATTTATATATGTGAAGGAAATAGAAGAAGGTATTCATAAATATATAAAGCTCCTGGACAAGGCGCTGAAGAAGTAGAATTTAGGGCAGGAATCAACAAATATGTTCTTAGTGGTGAAAAATATGAAGATATTGGTATCGAAAAGTGATTAGACCACTAATACACGAATAATTAATTGTAAATATTGACGGCGCCTGAATATTTAGAGAAATGATTTTAAAAAATATTCGTGCATTAGTGGCGAAAAAGGAATTACAGACCTCACAGGTTTTCAAAACCTGTGAGGTCTCAGAAGAAGATAAAACCGAAAATTAAGTATGAAACTCTGGGACAAAGGAATATCCATAGATAAAAAGATAGAAAAATTTACCGTAGGAAACGACCGCGAACTGGATATGTTTCTGGCCGAGTACGATATAAAAGCTTCTAAAGCCCATGCGAAAATGCTTGGGAAAGTGGGGATTTTAGATGCTGAAGAAGTTACTGCTATTGATAAGGAACTGGAGAAATTACAACGACAACTCGAAAATGGCAATTTTCATATAGCAGAAGAATTTGAAGATGTTCACTCCAAAATTGAATTTGATCTTACAGAAGCTCTTGGAGACACCGGAAAGAAGATACATACCGCACGTTCCAGAAACGATCAGGTTCTGGTAGCTATGCAGCTTTATTTTAAGGAAAACCTTCAGCAGATTTCTGGTAAAACAGGTGAACTCATAGATGTTTTATTAGATTTGGCTAAAAAATATGAGGGGAAATTACTTCCGGGGTATACACATCTTCAGGTGGCGATGCCGTCTTCCTTCGGATTGTGGTTTTCGGCTTATGCAGAATTGTTAATTGATGATCTTTACTTGCTGGAAGCCGGATTAAAAATTGTGGATCAGAATCCATTGGGATCTGCAGCAGGTTACGGTTCTTCCTTTCCTATAGACAGGGAATTTACCACTAAAGAACTAGGTTTTTCGACATTAAAATATAACGTTGTCGCCGCGCAAATGAGCAGGGGGAAATGTGAGCGTACGGTGACATCAAATATTGCGTCTGTAGCGAATACCTTATCACGGTTTGCGATGGATATTTGCCTTTATATGAGTCAGAATTTTGATTTTATCACCTTTCCCGACGAACTTACTACAGGTTCCAGTATTATGCCACATAAAAAGAATCCGGATGTCTTTGAATTGATAAGGGGGAAATGTAATAAGCTTCAGAGTATTGCAAATGAGATGATTTTGATCACGAATAACCTTCCCAGCGGTTACCACAGGGATTTTCAGCTTATAAAAGAGAATAGTATTTACGCTGTGGAGAATATTAAGGAAATTCTGGATGTTTTTATCCATTCCATAGCTTTAATTAAAGTTAAAGATGTTGATTTAAATGATGAAAAATACAAATATCTCTTTACAGTAGATAGTATTAACGACCTGGTGATGCAGGGGCAGTCTTTTAGGGAAGCGTATAAGGAAATAGGGGGACAGGTCCAAAGTGGCAATTATCGTCCTGCAGCAAATAAAAAGCATTCTCATTTGGGAAGTAAGGACAACCTGGCGCTAGAAGAAATTGCGAAAAAGAAGAAGGATGTAAAGTTGTAGACCGAAGATCACTCCTGTTAACTCCAACAGAAAGACCCGTCAGGTTTTTAAAACCTGACGGGTCTTAGCTAATTTTTTGTGATTAGTGACTGTAGCTTTCAGGAATTGCAAATAATCCATTAAAGAACTTAAAGTGATATAAAAACAAAGCCTCCCGCTAAAACCACACAAAGCGAGAGGCCGAAAAATCTTAGAAAGTTTATCTATATAATCGTCATTTGTCCCAGGTTCATATTTTCATCGTTGATATTGATGCTATCAATTTCAGCAATTAGGCCTTCGAGAAAATCTCCAACTTTCTCAGTGGAATAGTGATTATCTTTATTAATATCTTCTGTACAAACATTTAGCTTAATACTCAGTTCCACAGCTTTCCGCACTGCATTGGCTTCTTCAATTAAATTGAAATGATCCAGAAGCATTGCAGCAGAAAGTACAGAGGCTACGGGATTGGCAATTCCTTTGCCGGTAGCCTGCGGGTAAGAACCGTGAATAGGCTCGAACATCGCGTTTTTAGTTCCTACTGAAGCCGAAGCAAGTAGTCCTATACTTCCTCCAATCACACTCGCTTCATCAGAAAGAATGTCGCCGAACATATTCTCTGTTAGAATGACATCAAATTGTTTAGGATTCAGTATCATTTGCATGGCCGCGTTATCTACAAACAGGAAATCCAGTTCCACATCGGGATATTCCCTGGCAATGGTCTTAACCGTTTTGCGCCATAATCTTGAAGTTTCCAGAACATTGGCTTTGTCCACCAAAGTCAGTTTGTTGCGCCTTTGCTGCGCAGCTTTAAAGGCAAGATGAGCTATACGGTCTATTTCTTCTTCAGAATAGAAGCATAGATCCTGGGCGCTTTTTCCATCTTCGGCTGTGCTTTTTTCACCGAAATAAATTCCGCCGGTCAATTCGCGATAAATCACCATGTCGGCTCCTGCAATGCGCTCTCTTTTTAGCGGAGATTGATCCAGAAGTTTTTCATATGTTCTTACAGGTCTGATATTTGCAAAAAGTCCGAGTTCTTTTCTAAGTTTAAGTAGTCCCTGCTCCGGGCGTACCTTTGCATCGGGATTATTGTCGTATTTGGGGTGACCAATGGCCCCGAATAACACAGCATCAGATTTAAGGCATAAATCCAGGGTAGCTTCAGGTAATGGATTTTCCAGCAAATCTATTGCTGCTGCTCCTACCAAGGCGTCATCAAATTGAAATTCGTGATCAAATCGATCTGCTACCGCTTTTAACACTTTTACTGATTGCTGTGTAATTTCAGGTCCTATTCCGTCTCCGGGTAATACTGCTATATTTAATTTCATTCTGACTTTTTTAAAAAGAAATTTCTCGGCTTCCACCATTCCAAACTTTTCCAACGTTACATAAACTGAACCTGAAACAAGTCCAGGTTGATGTAAGCCATGCTTTCTTCTTTATTAAACGCCTACCGGGGTAGGGGTGGTTTTATTATTTTCTTCGTATTTCTTTATTGCTTCCCATTTACTTACTAAAAAATCTATATCGTCAAAACCATTGATCATACAGGTCTTCTTGTAAGGATCGATATCGAAATGCTGAGATGCTCCAGTGCTTTCTATACTTATTTCCTGGTTTTCCAGATCTACCGTGATCTTTTCTTCGGAATTCTTCTGGATAGCCAGGAAAATTTCATCAAGAAACTCCTGGTTTACCTGCACCGGCAATAATCCGTTATTCAAGGAATTCCCCTTAAAAATATCTGCGAAATAGCTGGAAACAACTACTTTAAAACCATAGGCTTTAATTGCCCAGGCGGCATGTTCCCGGCTGGATCCACATCCAAAATTATTTCCGGCAACCAGAATTGAGCCTGAAAAATTTGGATTGTTTAAAGGAAAATCGGGATTAGGTTCATCATCCTTGTCAAATCTCCAGTCCCGGAAGAGGTTTTCTCCGAAACCTGCCTTATCGGTAGCTTTTAGAAACCTGGCAGGAATAATCTGGTCTGTATCCACATTTTCTATATCTAATGGAACAGCGGTATCTGTAAGTGTGGTAAATTTTTCCATTAGTTAAGCATTTTTGTATAGTCTGTTAATTTTCCTGCGATTGCGGTTGCAGCGGCGGTTAGCGGACTGGCAAGGATTGTTCTTGATCCCTGGCCCTGTCTTCCTTCAAAATTCCGGTTACTTGTAGAAACACAATATTCCCCGGCCGGTATTTTATCGTCGTTCATTGCCAGACAAGCGGAACATCCGGGCTGTCGCAGGGTAAATCCGGCTTCTTCAAAGATGAGATTCAGGCCTTCTTCCTGAATCTGGGCGGCAACCTGCCTTGATCCGGGAACAATTAAAGCATTTACATTATCAGCTTTTCTTTTTCCTTTAATATAAGCTGCTGCTGTTCTAAAATCTTCAATTCTGGAATTGGTACAACTTCCTATAAAGATGTAATTAATTGGTTTCTCCAATAACGATTCGCCTGGCTGGAAGCCCATATAAGATAATGCTTTGGCATCGCTCTTGGTACCTTCCACAGGAATTGATCCGCTAAGTTTAATCCCCATTCCGGGATTTGTGCCGTAAGTAATCATTGGCTCGATATCTTCAGCATCAAAAGAATATTCCTGATCAAATTCAGCTTCTTTGTCTGTTTTTAATGTTTTCCAATAAGCCTTCAGGTTTTCGAATTCTTCTCCTTTTGGAGCAAATTCTTTTCCTTCAACATAATCAAAAGTAGTATCATCCGGAGCAATTAATCCGCCACGGGCGCCCATCTCGATGCTCATATTACAAACCGTCATACGGCCTTCCATAGACATGTTTTCGAAAACATCTCCTGCATATTCGCAAAAATATCCGGTACCGGAATTTGTACCGAGTTTACTAATGATATATAAAATAACGTCCTTTGGAAGAACTCCTTTTTTCAGTTTACCATTCACGTTTACCCTTAACTTTTTCGGTTTTTCTACCAAAAGGCACTGGCTCGCAAAAACCTGTGCAACCTGGCTGGTCCCAATGCCAAAAGCAATGGTTCCAAAAGCACCGTGGGTGGAGGTGTGGCTGTCCCCGCAAACTATGGTCATTCCCGGCTGGGTAATTCCAAGCTCGGGAGCCATTACGTGAACAATTCCGTTATAAGGATGGCCCAAGCCATAAAGGGTAATATTGTTTTCCTCGCAATTTTGGGTTAATTCCTTCAACTGTTTTCTTGAGAGAAGGTCTTTAACCGGAAGGTGTTGATTTTCTGTAGGCGTATTATGATCTGCCGTAGCGACCGTTTGTTCGGGACGAAAAAGCGGAACGTCCCTTTCCTTTAATTCATTAAATGCCTGCGGACTCGTTACCTCGTGGATAAGGTGTTTGTCGATATATAAAATATCAGGCCCGTCAGGTATAGATTCTACAATATGAGAATCCCAGATTTTATCAAAAAGTGTTTTCTTCATTATGCAATAGCCATGTGTTTTCTAGACATCGCCACGATTTCATGGATGTCATTATCGACGACTTCTTTTCTACAATCGGCGTAGTCTAAAAATTCATTATAGACACAATCCAATTGAAGTTTTGTTAGTTCGTACCCCATTTTCTTGGCACGGTAAGCCAAAGCAGCTCTTCCGCTTCTTGCGGTTAGTACAATCGCAGATTCGGTTACACCAACATCTGCGGGATCCATAATTTCATAGGTTTCCCGGTTCTTAATTACTCCGTCCTGGTGAATTCCTGAGCTGTGGGCAAAGGCATTGGCACCAACAATTGCTTTATTCGGTTGTACAAACATTCCCATTTCCCTGGACACCATTACGCTGGTGTCAAAAAGGAACTTAGGATTAATGTTAGTGTGGAAATTCAGCGTAGGATGTTGCCTTAAGATCATCACGATTTCTTCTAAAGCAGTGTTCCCTGCACGTTCTCCAATTCCATTAATAGTACATTCTATTTGTCTCGCTCCATTGGTGATGCCTGCAAGGGCATTTGCGGTGGCAAGGCCAAGATCATTATGGCAATGGCAGGAAATACGCACATTTTCAATGCCTTTCACATTTTCCTTTAAATATTTGATTTTCTTACCATACTCCTCCGGAAGACAATATCCGGTAGTGTCGGGAATATTTAAAACGGTAGCACCGGCTTTAACTGCTGCTTCGCAAACTTTAGCGAGAAACACATTATCTGTACGACCTGCATCTTCAGCATAAAATTCCACATCTTCTACGAAGGTTTTTGCGTAAGCAACTGCATCTTTAGCCCTTTCGATTATCTTCTCTGGTGTAGAATTAAATTTATATTTAATGTGAGAATCGGAAGTTCCTATTCCCGTGTGAATTCTTGGTTTCTTTGCATGTTTGAGTGCTTCAGCAGCAACTTCGATATCTTTTCTAACAGCACGCGTTAATCCGCAAACAGCGGCATTCTTCACCAGCTTTGATATTTCAGAAACCGATTGGAAATCACCGGGGCTGGAAACAGGAAAACCTGCTTCAATAACATCTACTCCCAGGTCATCGAGTCGTGCAGCAATTTTTAATTTTTGGGCTGTGTTTAATTTGCAGCCTGGTACTTGTTCCCCATCCCGTAACGTTGTGTCGAAAATTTCTACCTTTTCAGTACTCATAAGCGATATTTTTTACTTTATCTTTAACTAAAGTATTACTTACATCTACAATTTAAGGCCTTCAATAAGTGATCGTTACGATAATTAAACCGTAGATAAGAACGTAATCATGCTGATACACAGCTAGTTAAAAAGCTTTTTGTTACAATGACCAACGAATTATCAGATAATCTTTTTTCTCTCATTCAATCGCTTTCCCCTTCAGAAAAACGGCAATTTTCGCTCTATGTTGGTAGGATTGGAGTAAACACCGATAGTAAATTTCTAAATTTATTCAAGGTAATGTCGAAACTGAAAAAGTATGATGAAGATGTTATCCTCAAGAATACGAAGATCAGTAAACGGCAATTATCGAATGTAAAAGCACATTTGTACCGTCAGATTCTTATCAGTTTAAGACTGAATCCGTCGCATCAAAGCATGCCGGTTCAAATAAGGGAACAACTGGATTTTGCAATTATCCTGTACCGGAAGGGTCTTTACAAGCAAAGCCTGAAACTGCTTGATAAGGTAAAATCCACCGCTTTATATTATGAGGAAAAGAATATCGCTTACGAGATTCTGGACTGGGAGAAAATAATTGAATCACAGTATATTACCCGCAGTATCCATAATCGTGCAGAAACGCTTATTAATCAAACCGAAGAACTTACTGAACTGAGCGTTGTTGCCAGCAAACTTTCTAATTTATCGCTACATCTTTATGCGATTTTCCTGAAAATGGGATATGCCCGTACCGAGGCAGAGGCCATACAGGTAAAAGAGGATTTCCAGCGAGGACTTCCGGAGTACAAATTCAGCGATTTGGGATTCAGAGAAAAATTGTGGCTTTATAAAGCTTATTTATGGTACAGTTTTATTACCCAGGATTTTTTAGCATGCTTTAGATACGCTTCAAAGTGGATAGAACTTTTTAATGACAATAAGCATTTAATTGCCGTTCACCCCGTTTCTTACTTAAAAGGAAATCATTATTTACTGGAAGCGCTTTTTTATCTGAACCACGCTACGTTATTCGAGAAGGTACTGAAAGATTTAGAAACAAGCCTGAAAGATCCAAGGGTTCCGGATGATGATAATATTGCTGCGCTTTCTTTCCTGTATTTATACTCCAATAAACTGAACCTTCGGTTTATGAAAGGAGAATTTGCTGATGGAGATGGGCTGGTAGAGAAAATTCAGAAGAAAATTAAGAAGTACCGAAGCAGGATAGACGAGCATCATATTATGGTGTTTTACTATAAGATCGCCTGTCTCTATTTTGGTAATGGGGAAAATAAAAAATCCATAGATTTTCTGAAAAAGATCATCAATAACAAAGATCTGGAAATGCGGGAAGACCTTATGTGCTTTGCGCGTATTCTTAACCTTGTTGCACATTACGAAGCCGGACTGGATTATCATCTGGAAAGACTTATAAAATCTACTTACAAGTTCCTGATTCGAATGAATGATTTACATGAAGTGCAACTGGAAATGATCAAATTTCTTAGAAATCTACCCGACGTTTCTCCTCTGGAAATTAAAAATGAGTTCCGGCAGTTGCATGCAACTTTAAAGCAATACGAAGATCATCCTTTTGAGCGTAGGGCTTTTCTTTATCTGGACATAATTTCGTGGCTTGAGAGCAAGATAGAAAATAAACCGGTAGGGAAAATAATTAGTGAAAAAGCACAGCAAGTAATAAGGTAATCTCATAATTTGACTATTAAATCCAGCCATTTCCGGCATATTCTTCAACTCAATTTTGCGGTAATGCTTATAAGTACCTCCGGGACTTTGGGCAGGTACATTACATTAGATCCTTTTGTGATTATTACCTTCCGGGCAATTTTGGCTGGGATAGTTTTGTACATTTTTTGCAGGTTCAGGAAATTCAAAATTAGCATCGCCAATAAAAAAGATTTGCTTAAAGTCATTATTGGAGGTTGTCTAATGGGAATCCACTGGGTAACCTATTTTCACTCACTCAGCCTTTCCAGCGTGGCGATTGGGATGTTGTCTATTTATACATATCCTGTTATTACTACTTTTCTGGAGCCTTTACTGCTGAAGACCAGGTTCAGCAAAATGCATTTGGGACTGGCAGTTTTAGTTCTCTTCGGAATTTATTTTCTGGTTCCCGAGTTT
>NZ_JAVRHO010000026.1:0-47420 GCF_031846515.1 Autumnicola lenta | reverse complement strand
TCAATCATCGCCATCTTAAAGGCGTTAACCGTTCTGTTTTCGACACTGGAAGAAGCAGTAATCGCTTAACCATTTTCCCAATTTCTTCTTCGGAAAGCTTTGAAATTCTGGAAATTTTGTATCCATGCTCATTAAGGAAAGCAATGTTCAGAATCTTTTGAAGGCAGGAGCTATCGTAGGTTCATATGTTAGTTGAAGTGCGATCTGGAGTAAAAATATTATAACGTTTTTCCCAAATCCTGATGGTGTGAGCTTTAATACCACTAAGATGTTCCAGGTTCTTAATGCTGAAATTTTGTTTTACAAGGGTTACGGTGTGGGCTGGTACAAAAAGCTTGAGATCTATAGTCTCAGAACCTGAAAAGGTATTAATTTTCTATTATTTTATAACTAAGCAGACTATAGCTATTGGGCTCTGCTACAGTAAATTCCAGCATTCCGTTTGCCCCTGTAGTTGTCTCAAAAGTTTCTCCCGGATGTAAAAGTGGAGATATCCTTACCGTTTTACTTCCTTCTAACCAGGTTTCCATTTTAAAATTATTTTCCGCATTATTTTCTCTAAAAATCAGGAAATAACCTGTCTTTTCTTGTATAGACTGAAAACCTGTCCAGGTAAAACCTGTTGGCATATTGCCTATTGGAAGTATTGTGCCCGCATGTATGTCGTTCATAACAATTTTATACTTTTTCACGACAGGGGCAACGCTAAAAGCTTCTTCTGGCAGTGAAGATAATTCCATCCAGGCAAGGGGCTGGCTCATCATACTTGTAGCAAAGAGATATTCAAAGTCATAATTTATTGGAGCCAAAGAGTCATTTTCTGCATATTTATCACTATTTCTCCATTTGTTTAAAAACTCTATCTGAAGGTTTTTGGGAGGTATATATTTGGAAAGCATCCAAAGGTTGCGTAGTGTTCTGGTAGGATAGTAGTTTCCCCAATCTGTGTACCTGTTTTCAAGAAAAATATTTCCGTATTCGTTCATATAAAAAAAGCCTGTCCTTCTACCTGCCGTGGCATCAAGGTTAAAGAAAACTTCTCCACCGCTTGCAACTTTAACAGAATCCAGTAAAAACCTGAGGTTCCTATCTGCTTCTTTGTCCTGGATTTCAATACCATCCATTTTAAAGTATTTGATATCGTACCTGCGGTACAAATCGATGAGGATTTCTGCATCCTGGCGCCAATTTTTAAAGCTGCTCCCGCTGCTGGGATGAAACCATAAGGCCGGTTCAATTTCTAAAGATCTTGCTTTCTGTACAACAGGCTCCAGCCCGTTGGGGAAGCGCGTGGGATGCGGTTTCCAACTTTCTTTGTCCCATAGCCTCCATAGTTTTCCTTTCTCACTTCCGGAGTTCTTTGAAAGGCCGGTTTGCCAACCATCATCCAATTGAAAATGAGTTATCCCCAGTTTTGCCCCTGCTTCTAATTCCTGAAGAACAAACTTCTCATTCATTCGCTCATCGCGGCTCCTGTCGCCCCAGGTATTGGCCATGATCATTTTTCCCTGATCCTGATTAAACGGACTTTTAGCTTTTAAGTAGGTTTTTATGGCTGTGAGGGTTTTTAGAGCAGAGTTTCCGCCAGCGCCTATTACATAGCCATAGCCCCTGGTCCAACCTTCGTTGTTTATATCTTCCGGTTCCAGGCCTATGCCGTGAATTGCCAGTTTTCCTGCTTGTACCGTGATGTCATGTCCCGGATATGCGAGTTGCATTTTGTCCAGTGGAGCTTCCTTTAAGATAAAGAACCGGTTTCCAGATGGCAATTCCTCTGCAATAAAAACATTGCCGGACAATTTAATCGGCTTTGTGTAAATAATCAGAGATTTTTCATGCACTAAATTGTTATTATCGTCTGTAGCATCGTTAAACTCCACCGCCTTTATACTCCAATGATTTCCCTGAATCCCCAGAAATCCTATTCTGCCTGCCTCACTTACAGTTTCTGAAGTTTCCACCTCTACCTCTACACCATCCGGATTTACTATTTTACTGTGTTTCTTTTGCCAGGAGACCCGGCCGCGGTAATACAATTCAACTGCAACAGCAGGGGTCTCTGGAAAAATCCTGAATATCTGGCGGAGTTTCCAATTTTTAAAATTTGTTTCTACCGTTGCGCTGGTATGTGCGGGAATATTTGCAGAGGCAGCATTTTCTTCAACTTTGAGATTAGCCGATATTGGTTGCTCTACATTCTCGTCTATAAGAAAACCTGGCTGATCAGTGGAAAAATGGAAAGAGTTTCCAGTGCCTTTTTCCAAAAGCTGAACAGCTTTCAACGCTCCTCCGTTCCAGAGATATGATAATGCGATTTTGTCGTTTTGAAGAGTAAGCGTGTCATCCCGTAAAAAAGCTTCTGCATTTTGTGCTTGAGCTATGGAACAGGTTAAAAATAAAAACAGTAAGGAGTACCAGATCTTTACTTGCATAGCATCAAATTTTATAAAACAGGAGGATTTTGTAGTAGGGAAGATAATATAAAATGACAAATATCGACGTTTTTTAAGAAATCCGGTTCTATCTTTTGAAGACAAAAGTTGTTCTAATGCAGGATACTACAGGATTAGAATCGAATTAAATAGATATACTTTTATTGATGTGGTTCAAAGGAATTTTTCCCACGGTTAGCAAACCATTCTGTTTTTAATGTTTTTACTTTGAAAAATTTTTACGTTTTTATCTTTCTACTTTTAATTTCTCCTGTTCAGGCGCAAGAGCATCTGGAAAACGAAGGAAGTACGAAGGACTGGTTTTCTTTTACTCCTGAGAATACATATGAGCCGGGAGTCATCGGGATGAACAACTGGTTGGATGCCCCTGCCGGGAATCATGGATTTTTACAAATAGACAGGGATATTTTGCGCTTTGAGGATGGTACAAAGTTTAAATTATGGGGTACAAATATTAGCAGTAGAAACAGTTTTGTAGATGCAAAAACTGCAGATGATTTTGCAAATTATCTGGCCAAATTTGGAATGAACGCAGTCCGGTTTCATAAATTTAGCTGGTATGCCTATGATGGTGAATATTCTACACGTTTTGACAGCGAAAAATTTAAACGTTTTGATTATTTCCAGGCTAAACTGAGGGAGAAAGGTATCTATTATGGCTGGTCACACATTTATGGACATAGGGTTCAGCCGGGTGATAGTACAAAAATGCTCGCCTATGATGAAATTCGAAATCTGGAATTTCCATGGTCGCACCTCGACGGTTCTACTGCCAGTCTTGTAAATTTTGCACCAGATCTGCAAGAGCTAAGTATTGCACTTACCGTAGATATGCTAAACCATATAAACCCTCATACCGGATTGAGATATGCCGATGATCCCGGATTGGCTTTTATTGAATTTCAAAATGAAGACAATATTTTTTGGAGCGCTATAGAACTTTCCCTGAAGCAGGCACCTACTTATAAAGCATTGTTGAACAGGCAGTTTTCAGAATGGCTACAGAAAAAATATGGCTCTCAATCTGCCCTGGAAGAGGCCTGGGGGAAAGAAAATATTCCCAAAGGGGAAAGTCTGTCTCAAAAAAACATATACCCCCAACCTAACCATAGTCTTTTTAGCGGGGAATATGAGTCTGCTTTAAAGGAAGATCGAAACATGGTCACCCATATTCTGGACAAAATGCGATTTTTGTACGAGACCCAGGTTAAATTCTATAAAAAATTCGAAAAAGCGGTAAGGGCGACGGGATACAAAGGAGTTTTAGTGGCCTCTTGCTGGCAGGCAGGTTCTGGTATTTCGCATTTTTATAATTTGCATGCAGACTATCAGGTGGGGATGATAGACAGGCACAATTATTTTGGTGGAGGCGAAGGCGGTCACAGGATGACCCCCGGCGCTGTTAAAAATCAGGCGATGGTATCTAATCCGGGATCAGGTTTATTATCAACAGGGCTGCAACAGGTTGTGGACAGGCCTTTTTTTTTTTCCGAATGGATGAGCCTGGTTCCCAACCAGTGGACCGCCGAGGCTGCGCCTATTATTGCCGCCTACGGGATGGGTTTGCAGGGATGGGATGCCTCTTTTTCTTTTGGGACTGATATTCCCAGTTTTTCAGACTATCTTACTTCAAAAAACAGGGGCGTCTACAACGCGACCAGCCCATTGCACACAGGCCTTTACCCGGCACTGGCCCGAATGGTCCTTAGAAACGATGTAAAGGAAAGTCCTGTTATCGCAACCAGGAATGTACATGTTCCTTCCCTGATAGAGGGAGAATTAGGGTTTGAAGAAAAGGTGGATCAGGGTTATGATGACAAAAGATTTTCCGGGTCTGTCTCTCCACAAACAATGGCAATAGGGAAAATTCCGGTCAATTTTACGCAGAAACCCCGGGAAACAGTTGTTCCCGATTTATCGGCACAACAAGATACGGTTAATAAAATAATCCATTCCATTACCGGGGAGCTAAGCTGGTGGTATGGTGAAAATAAATATTTTACCATCAACACTCCGGGAACAAAAGGAGCGGTAGGTTTTTTGCCGAAGGAAAAGATGGTATTGGATAAGTGGGAATTAATGTCAGATAATCCTTTTGCTGTTATTTTGATAACAAGCCTGGAGCAGGGGAAAAACCTAAATCAATCCAAAAGGATCCTTGTAACAGCAGTTGCCAGAGGTAAAAATACGGGCATGCTTTACAACAAATCCGGGGATAGCCTGATTCAGACAGGGGATAGCCCCCTGCTGCTGGAACCTGTAAATTTCAGTTTAAGGATGCCTGGTAAAGAAGAATATAGTATTGAAGTTCTGGATCACAATGGGTTACCTACAGGTAATACCAAAAATTCAAAACAGGGAAAAATTGAAATAAAAGGTCGGGAGAGTAAGAGTATATGGTACCTCATTGAGAAACAGTAGATCGAAAATTGACATTTTTTCATGTGCTCTTTTTTAAGCTCAATATGGAAAAAAAACTCTTTTTTAGCCGGAAAAAGCATTTTTTAGTGATGGATTTAGATCAAAAACGGTCTGAACCAGAGATTTCCGGCCTCTTTTCTCAAATTTGCAATAGTATATTCCCGTTTTTTTCTGAATATGCTATCGCGGAAATAGAATTTACATCTCAATAAGGCCTGTTGTAAGTAAAATTGACATTTTCAGTAATCTGCTTTGGAGGATATGAAGCGAAAATCTTTTCTGTATTCTGATTTTTGATTACAGGGAGGTACAGGATGCACTGCAATCTCTAAAACTCTACTTTTATCTTGAAATCCTGAATCGGGAGAGAATATCCTTTTGAAATTAATCATTATTGTAAGAAAAAATCAATATGAAGCTGTTTTTTACTATTCTATTTGTCATTTCCACCATATCTGTAAAAGCACAGGAACGGTATATTGATGATATTTTTGAATTTCAAGAACCCGTTACAAAGACTTATACTTCCAAAGATGGAGAAGATCTGAAACTGGACCTATACCAGCCGGTAAAGGACAATTTGGAAAAAAGACCACTGATCGTTTTTATGCACGGCGGGGGATTTTCTGGTGGCACCAGGAAAAGTGAATCTGAAGTTAAATTTGCGCAGGCGGCAGCAGCAAAAGGATACGTGGCTGTTTCCATTTCTTATCGGCTAACCAGAAAGGGGAAATCCTTTAATTGTGATTTTGCTGCTGACGGAAAAATCGAGACCTTCAAAATGGCTGCTGAAGATTTTTTAGATGCTGTAAAGTTTCTGATAGATAATAAGGAAGAATTTGGAATAGACCCTTCAAAGATTATCGTGGGAGGCAGTAGCGCAGGGGCTGAGGCGGTTTTAAATGCTGTCTATAACAAGAGCCTGTTGTTTGAAGAAACTGAATATAAGGATATTAAATTCGCCGGGGTTTTCTCCCTTGCCGGTGCTTTACTTGATGCCCGTTATATAACAAGGGAAAATGCCGTTCCTGCCATTTTTTTTCACGGAACTCAGGACAAGGTGGTTCCTTATGTAACGGCGCCACACCATTATTGTGATAAAAGTAAACCCGGATATCTTATTCTGGATGGTTCAAAAACAATAGCGGAAAAACTAAAAGAATTAGACGTTTCCTATGCCTTATATAGCGTAGAAGGTGGAGGGCACGGGGTTTCCCGGATGCCCTTTGAGGATTTGCCCGAAGTATTTGAATTTTTTAAGCGCATGTTCCTGGAAGAAAGTGAAATTCAGGTAAATTTTGTAAAGCAGTTAAATGAACAGAAATAGCTGTGCCTTACAAACACATCCGCTTATAACAAAATCTTTATTAAATTATAATGTGTACGAGGAGTATGTATAAGATTAAAATTTCAGCAGGAATAATTTTCTTTTTCATTTTAAATGTATGTGTTGCCCAGAAGGTAAATATTTCTGGAAATTCTGTTAGTACAAGCCATCCAAGGCTTTTTATTTCCGAAGATTTTAAAGAACAGGTTAAGAGAAAAATCGAAAACGACTCGTCTTTAAATTTTCTTCATGATCAAATTCTTACCGCTTCAGATTCTATGCTGCTTCTAGAACCATTAAGCAGGGAGATGACAGGGCGCCGTTTACTTTCGGTTTCCAGAAAGGCCTTAAAAAGATGTTTGTACCTGGCCTATGCCTATCAAACTACTGGTGAAGAACAATACTTAAAGCGTGCGGAAGAGGAAATGCTCGCAATTTCTGCTTTTTCAGATTGGAATCCTTCCCATTTTCTTGATGTAGCCGAAATGACTGCAGGTATGGCAATTGGTTATGATTGGCTCTACAACGGACTTTCAAAATCCTCTCGGGACACCATTAAAGCTGCAATTATAGCAAAAGGTATTGCTCCTTCCTTTGAGCCCGAATATAACGATTGGCTAAAGGTAGAAAACAACTGGAACCAGGTATGCAATACAGGTATTACAATGGGTGCCCTAAGCATTTTAGAAGATAAACCCGGGTTAGCGGAAGAAGTGCTGGAGAGAACTGTAAGATCTATAGAAATTCCGCTGGAGGTTTACAAGCCTGATGGTGTATATCCTGAAGGGCCAATGTACTGGGGTTATGGAACTAGCTTTAATGTGATGTTGTACGACCTTTTACTGTCTGTATTTGGAAAGGATTTTGGAATTGTGCAGGATGAATTCTTACAATCAGTATATTATTTCATGCACGCGACGGCTCCCAGTGGAGACTACTTTAATTACTCCGACAGTAATACTTCCAGGTCAATAGGAACAGTTCAGTATTGGTTTGCTAATTATCTGGAAGATCCGGGAATTCTAAAGGATGAAAGGAAGTTTCTTGAAAAATACATACAAAATTCAAATGTAGTTTCGCCCACCAGCTCCAGTCAAAGATTATTGCCTTTTGCGGTTATCTGGGCTGGATCTGCAGAGGGTGCTGCCATTTCATATCAAAATTCCTTTTTTGGAAAAAGCGAAGTTCCCGTAGCTATGTATAGGAGCAGCTGGGATGATCCAGATGCCTTATACATTGGTATAAAAGGAGGTTCTCCAAGTGCCAATCATGGCCATATGGATGTTGGTTCCTTTGTTTTTGAAATGAACGGGGTGCGTTGGGCTTATGATCTGGGAAGTGAAAGTTACTCTTCCCTGGAAGCTGCGGGATTGGATATTTGGAAAAGCCATCAGGAAAGTGATAGGTGGAAAGTTTTTAGGTATAATAATAGATCGCACAATACTTTAACCATAGATGGAAAGGATCAGAATGTTAAGGGGCATGCCGAAATTGAGAACCTGCACGGGGAGCTCATGGCAGCTTCTATGGATTTAACGGAACTTTACAAGGAATCCATTGAATTTGCGGAGCGTAAATTTGAAGTTATTGATAAGGATCAAATCAAAATTACTGACAGTATATCCAATAATTCTGAGGGATCAACAGTAAGATGGTCTATGTTAACGAAAGCAGATCCCCAAATTTCAGAAGATGGCATTTTAACTCTGAGACAGGATAATGAAGAAATTGAACTTCAGATACTTTCACCGGGCCGTTTAAACTGGCAGGTTTTTATGAGAGATCCCCGGCCTGCAGAACATGATTCCCCTAACCCTGGAATGAAAGTGGTGGGTTTTGAATATAGGTTACAACCTCAGGAACAACACAATGTGACCGTCCTAATAAAGGGGAAATAGATTTTCTTAAAAAATAATTTTGAGTAATAATTCCGCTAAAAGCAAATAGTTTTAAAGAGAATCTAAATATAAACAGCACTTTGTTAATTTTTTCAACCTTAACAGCTAAAAACGAAACCTTATGATGAAATCCTCACTATTCTGTCTCTTTCTTTTTTGTTGTTTTAACCTTGTATTAGGGCAGGAACCTCAATTGACGACACCTTCTTTTTTTGCTGATAATATGGTTTTGCAGCAAAGAGACACAGTGGCAATATGGGGTAAAGATGCTCCAAATCAAACTGTATCGGTAACGGGTAACTGGGGGGAGGAGAGTGTCGTGGTTAGCAATGAGACTGGTAGATGGAGAGCTAATATTGCTACTCCTAAAGCTGGAGGGCCTTATACTGTTTCCATTAAAGGGAGCAGTACAAAAACGATCAAAAATGTATTAATAGGTGAAGTTTGGCTTTGTTCTGGACAGTCCAATATGCAAATGCCAGTAAACGGATATACTAATCAGCCAATTTATGGGAGCCTTGATGCCCTAATCACAGCTAAAAACAAGAATATAAGGTTCTTTCAGGTAGAAAGAAAAGCAAGTGTGGAACCTCTGGACGACGTGGAGGGAGAATGGGTTTCATCTTCGGCATACACTCTTCAGGAATTTAGTGCTCTGGCTTATTTTTTCGGAAAGAATTTAAATGATGTATTAGATGTACCTGTAGCCCTTATTCATACTTCCTGGGGTGGATCCAGCGCTGAGGCCTGGACAGACAAAGAAACTCTTATGAATATTGATAAAGAAACGGAGTTCCTTACTCAGGTTCCGGAGGAAAATGTCAATAAGAAACCAGCCCTTCTCTATAATGCAATGCTTCATCCTTTTATTGGATATGGCTTTAAGGGCATTATCTGGTATCAGGGAGAATCTAATGTTGGTAGATCAAGTGAATATGAAAAGCTTTTTTCTTCAATGATTACCTCATGGAGACAAAAGTGGAATAAAAACTTTCCTTTCTATTTTGTGCAGATAGCGCCATACAATTATGGTGACGGAAGTAATTCTGCTTTTTTGAGAGAGGCACAGCTAAAAACGATGGAGACTCTGGATAAGACGGGCATGGCGGTAACAATGGACGTTGGGAACTGTACAAATATCCATCCCGGAAATAAAAAAACTATAGCAGATAGATTATCTTATTGGGCGTTGGCTAAAGACTATAACATTGAAGGGATTCCTTTTAGTGGCCCGGTATTTTCCGAGATGGAAGCTGAAGATCATAGGTTGATTTTGCAATTTAAATATGCCGAAAATGGTTTTTATAGTGAAAATGATGAATTGAAAGGTTTTGAAGTTGCAGGCTCTGATAAAAAATTTCATCCTGCACAGGCAATAATCAACAGGAATAAAACAATTACCGTAAGTTCAGAAGAAGTAAAGAAACCTGTTGCAGTACGATACGCTTTTAAAAATTGTATTGAAGGAACCCTGTACAATACATATGGCTTACCTGCCTCTTCTTTTAGAACAGACTCCTGGGCCGAGTAAGTTTTTAACTTAACCAGATTTCCTTTTAATAAAGACTAGTGTTATCCAGAGAAATCTGTATAATACCTACGCAGTTATTTTAAGCTCTAAGATCTTCTTCGAAGCCCTCTCTTGAAAAATACTAAGTACTGTAATTCTGCATAGAGATATTCTGATTAAACAGTTATTTCCCTGTCCCATTGTTAAGGCTGGGGCAGGGGTGTTGTTTCTAACCTCACCGGATACTTAAAAGGATCAAAGTCCCACAAGAGGGGTAATAGAAAATAAACTGCTGCGGTCAATAATATAATTGAAATTATATTCATCCAGAGACCGGTTTTTACCATATCTGCTATCCTGAGGTATCCCGAGCCGAAGACGACTGCATTTGGGGGAGTGGCTACAGGAAGCATAAAGGCACAGGAAGCCGCCACTGTAGTACCTACCAGTAGTAAATATGGGTTTAGGTCCAAATTAATAGCAATGGGTGCCAAAATAGGCAAAAGCATTGCAGTTGTCGCCAGGTTTGAGGTGAGTTCTGTAATAAAGTTCACGCTGCATACAATTACCATTATCAGTAATATTAGTGGCAGGGCTTGCAACAAAGTCATTTGTGTTCCAATCCACAGGGCAAGACCTGTTATTTCAAATCCTGACGCAAGAGCCATACCACCACCAAAAAGTAAAATAATCCCCCAGGGCATTTTCACGGCCTCTTCCCACTTAATTATTTTATCTGTACCGTCTTTTGCAGGTATGGTGAAGAGAACAATGCCGGCCATCATGGCAATAATGGTATCATCAATATTTGGAAAGATCAATTCCAGAAGGAATGGCCGTGTAATCCAGCAGAATGCTGTTAGAACAAATACTGCTAAAACCTTTTTTTCTTCCTTTCCCATTGGCCCCAGTTTAGCAATGAGTTTACTGATTTCCTCCTCGCCACCCGGAAACTTCATTTCCCTGCAAGGAAACGCGACCCGGGTAAGGTAAAGCCAGCAGATAACTAACAGAAGCCCGGCAATGGGCAGTCCAAATTTGAACCATTGCCAAAAAGTAATCTCAATATTATAGACTTCCTGTACATATCCTGCGAGAACCAGGTTTGGAGGAGTACCAATTAAAGTAGCCATACCTCCAATAGAAGCACTATAAGCAATACTAAGCATTAGTGCCTTGCCAAACAAAGGATTTTCCTCTTCCTGAGTGGTTTTTTTTTCCTGTAACTGTTTTACTATAGACATTCCAATAGGTAACATCATTACTGAAGTGGCTGTATTTGATATCCACATGGAAAGAAAAGCCGTAGCCAGCATGAAACCAAGGATGATACTCGATACGCTGGTGCCAACAAGCCTGAGTATGTGCAGCGCAATTCTTTTATGCAAGTTCCATTTTTCTATGGCGATGGCCAGTATAAATCCACCCATATAGAGAAATATATACCTGTGCCCATAGGAAGCTGTTGTGGTAGAGAGATCCACCGCTCCAGAAAGAGGGAATAAGATGATGGGTAGAAGTGCCGTAACGGCAATTGGTACAGCTTCAGAAACCCACCAGATAGCCATCCAAAGAGTAGCACAAAGAATATCAAAAGCACTTTCCGGCATTCCCTGAGGTGCCCCCAATTCTTGTAATACTAAATACAGAACCGGGCCCAGGACTAAAAATATATTTCTTTTAATTCTCACTAATAGTATTTTTTATTAAGTATTTAGGCTTCAGGAGTTTCGCTTTATTCTCTTGAACGTTTCTGAAGTTTGCTGAAGATTAAGAACAGGCAACCGCAAAAAATCCATGCAGGTAAAGTGAGGAAGGAAAGGAATATCTCAAACCGGAGGGATAAAACGTAAAAAACACCAAAGCTTATAAGCCACGCCCAAAATACCGCCTGATTAAATTTGGAACCGGTTTTCTCTGCGTAAAAAGATGTTATTCCTGCTTTCTTCCCAAAGTAATAATCAAACACTATTATTGCTCCTATAGGAGCGAGAATAAATCCATAAAAGGCAACAAAACCTAAAAGTTTCATAGCAAAGGCAGGGAAAAGACCTGCAATTGTAGCTAATCCTCCTGCAATAATAGTAACCCAAAATGTAGATGTTTTGGGGATAATTGCCTGAAAAGCCAGTCCCGCCCGATATATTGTGGGATTAGCTGTTGTCCATCCTGCAAGAATTACTGCTATTATTCCAAAAAACCCAATAGCATTATAGGCTAATGGTCCCGGCGCAACCGGTGGTGCTTCCCCGTTATTTATAAAGACTGCTGCCTCTGGCGATTTCAGATAAACCGCATAGAGCAATGCAGCCGAAATCCAGGCGATATAATGTCCTACATAAATTCCGCCTGCCGTAGTCCATCCCGCCCTGGCATTTTTGGCATAACGAAAAACAGAAAGATCAGACATCCCGATATGCATAGCGGCATTGGTAAACCAGGACCAAAGCACTACGTGCCAAAAGGTGTACTTTATTTGTCCGGGAAAAGGGTCTCCTCCTTCTCCCCAGATATTCCAAAAATCGGAAAAGCTGTTTACATCCAGTTGTACAAGGGCCACTCCTCCACATACCAGGAATGCCAGTACAATAAAGGGAGACATAAAATTGGCTGCTTTTGCAACTGTACTATAGCCCCGGGCTGCAATTAAAGATATAACTGCACCAATACACAATACAATCACAACCCAGGTAAAACTGGTAGGCATAGTATCTGTAAGGCGGGGCATTTCCATGTTAAAAGGAATCCCTACGGCCGTCGCGGAAACGGTAATCATGGAACCTGCCAAAAAGCAAAACAATACACCGTTGGCCAAATTATAAATAGTCACCAAACGGGTCCCGCAGATTTTTTCAAGATGGAAATAAAGGGTGTATCTGAATTTTGTTCCTATTTCTGCGGTTAAAAAGCGCCAGCTTAGTACAGCTAAAAAATTTCCGATCAATAATCCTATAATAAGGTCAAAAGCACTAACCCCGGTGGTTAGGAAGAGTGGTCCTATAATAAACTCTGTCCCTGCAGCATGCTCGCCCGCGTACATTCCCAGAAAACTTTTCCAGTCTTTCCACTGGGATTGCGGCACAGGTTCCCTCTCAAATTCTCCGGAGGTCTGAACTTCCAATACTTCTTTTTCTTGTTGGGCTAAACTCATCTTTTTAGATTATTATAGTGGTATTACTTACCGCTCCCTGTGCACCAACAACCAGGGACTGCTCGATATCTGCGGTTTTCGAGGGACCGGCGATCAATACACAATATCCCGTTTCGGATATTTTGATTTTTTGATAAGCCTGGTGCATTGTGGGAACAATATTTTTATGGTTAATGATCATTAAAGTATGTTCACAGGCAAAGGTCGATATTCGTTGTTTTAAGATGCTGTCATCAAACCAAAGTCCACCGTTCTCTGCCACACCCAGTTTTGCTTCAGCAATAAAAAGATCGACAGGCGTTTGTGTAAAATCTACTTCAGAAGGATTAGCTTCAATTTTTAATGTATCGTAAAAAGTTGTTGCCAATGGAAAATTTTTGCTTATAAACTCCTTCAGGTAAGTTTGCAGAGGAACTTCAGAATCTATTATACTCACCACGTTGCTCATATTGCCAGTGGAAACCGAAATAAAGTCTTTAATAAGTTCTTCCCGCGGCACATCATGCTGAAAAACAGATAAATCGGGCAACGCAACCAGTTCCGGTTTATTCTTCTTTATCTTCTCTAAAATCGCTGACTTACTCATTCCTGTTCTTTTTATACCATTGCTTAAATCCTTCTTTTGGAGCATCGGGTAAATCGCGCTGTTTTCCCCATGCATTGAAATTATTATAAATCATAAAACCTGGTAAATTACGCAGTGAACCCCGGGCAATTTTCCCCAAAGAATTATATACTGAAGGATTCTCGAATACCTTCGTAGTAATTTTCAGCGGAATGGTTTTCGATTTTGGAAGTTCATTATTTTTATAAATTTCCTGTCGCCATTTATACAGCTGCTCATGGATATCAATCTTTACCGGACAAACGTTACTACAGGAACCGCACAAAGTGGATGCAAAAGGTAAATCGCTATACTCTTTAAGGTTCTTGTTTGGTGATAAAATAGCTCCTATTGGACCCGGAATTGTAGAATGATAACTGTGCCCCCCACTTCTCCGGTAAATAGGACAAGTGTTCATACACGCACCACAACGGATGCATTTTAAACTGTTTCTGAAATCTTCTTTTCCCAAATGCGTGCTCCTGCCGTTATCCACGATAACCACATGCATTTCTGCACCGGGTCTGGGTTGGTGGTAGTGGGAAGTGTAAATGGTGCTGGGCTGTCCGGTAGCACTTCTTGCAAGCAACCGGATGAAAACGCCCAGATGTTCCGCCTTTGGAAGCAGCTTTTCTATACCCATACAATGAATTTGCACCGGGGCGGAATGACAGCCCATGTCTGCATTTCCTTCATTTGTGCATATTACCACTCCGCCTGTTTCTGCTATTCCGAAGTTGACTCCGGTTATGGCTGCATCGGCTTCAAAAAACTTGTTCCGCAGATGGGTGCGAGCAGCCTTGGTTAAATATGTAGGATCAGAATTGTCTTTTTCGGTGCCCAACTTTTGATGAAAAAGTTCACCTACTTCTTCCTTTTTTATGTGAATAGCAGGTAGCACCACATGGCTAGGTGGTTCTTTTCGCAGCTGTATTATACGCTCACCAAGATCTGTATCAATAATTTCGATGTCCCTTTCTTCCAGAAAATCGTTTAGCTTACATTCTTCGGTAAGCATGGATTTGCTTTTTACGATCTTCCTCGCGTTGTGCTTTTCCAGGATTTCACCAATAATCCTGTTGTGATCTGCTGCATCTTCAGCCCAATGCACAATAACTCCGTTTTTCTTTGCTTCAGTTTCAAATTGTACAAGATAATTATCCAGATTACTCAGGACATTATCCTTAATTTGTGAAGCAGTCTCACGCAACAATTCCCATTCAGGAAGCTGTTCTGCACTGGCATCCCGCTTTTCCCGTACATGCCATAAGGCCTTATCGTGCCAATCTGTACGAGCTTCATCCTTAATGAAATTATCTGCTCTTTTAGAGTGTTGACTCATAATTGATCTCCGTTTAAAATATTGGCGATATGAACGATTTTGGGTCCGGATTTTTGTCTTTTAGCTATTCCCTGTAAATGCATAAGGCATGACATGTCTCCGGAGGTGAGGACTTCTACATTATTTTGATTATGATCTGCCAGGCGATCTTTTCCCATTTTTACTGAAACGGCTTCTTCTGCAACGGCAAAGGTTCCTCCAAAGCCACAGCACTCATCTGCCCGGTTAAGCATAGCCAAATCGATACCGTTCACCATTTTTAGAACTTTGTCCCATTTTGAAGGAATATTGCTCATTAATTCTGAAGGTTTTCCCAGGTGCATTCCTCGCAGGCCATGACAGCTTTGGTGCAGGCCGACCCTGTGCGGAAAACTCGCTTCCAGATGATCGATTTTCAAGACGTCGACCAGAAATTCAACAATATCGAACGTCTGTTTCCGCAGATGTTTAATTTCTTCTGTTTGCTCAACAATATCATAATGTGATCTTATGTGATGCACACAACTTGGGGAGGGAGCTACTATATATTCGCAGCTGAAAAAAAGGTAGGCTAAATCATGATAAATCTTTTTTCCCTCTTGTTCCATCCCGCTATTTGCCATAGGTTGCCCACAGCAAGTCTGCTGATTGGGAAAAATAACTTCACAATTATGCTTTTCCAGCAACTGAAGTGTTGCAATACCAACTTCAGGAAAGAATTGATCTATATAACAGGGAACAAAAAGTCCTACTTTCATTAGTTATTTGCTTGTATTTAAAATTTCAGAAAAAACGGCATAAGCTTTTTCATTCTGTAATTCTCTTTTAGAAATTTGGACGTAACCTTTTTATTAGATATTACCATAGCTGCACCTAAGGCAGAACCCAATGGAGACTGCGTCGAAAGAATTTTAAATTTACTGAAGTGATGCGACATTAATTTCATAAAAACATCATTATCTGTAAACCCTCCATCAATATAAATCCTGTTAATATCTGAATTGCCAATCGCTTTAGTGATTGTCTGGATTTGAAGCTCCATAAGTTCTATCATTAACTGATGGTATGCTTCTTCAAAAGTTTTAAAAGGTTCCAAATCTGTTTTATGAAGTTGCTTTCTTTTAAGAGAAATACCTTCAAATTTAAAATATATAGAAGGTTTCTGCACCAGTTTCAGATATAGCTCCTGGTCAAACTTCACAGTGCGGTGATAACCATATTCCTTTCCATAATATTTACTAAGGATTTCAACCTGGACACGGTATTCATTTCCCATAAAAAAGCGGGAAGCTTTTACTCTTTTTCCGTCTACCCTTAAGTAATTGAGGCAGTTGTTCCGAACATCTTCTCTGGAAAGCTTTTCAGAATTAAAAGGATTTAAGGCAATGCTCCATGTTCCTGTGGACAGCAGTAAAAACGGCTTCTTTTTACTCAGGATATAAGGCAGCAAAGCCGATGAGCTGTCATGAATCCCTACGCCTATCTTTAATTTTTTTCCTTTGTAAGAAGTGTTAATACTTGCTGAAGTTGGTACTATGGTAGCCAGGATTTTGTCTATGCCTTCCCGATAAACCCAATCATGGTAATCTTCCTTCTCATAATTCCATAAATTGGTGTGGCAACCAACACTTGTGTAATCACTTACAGGAATTCCTGTAAACAAGTAGGATAAATACTGCGGAAGATGAAGACTATACCTGATTTGCTTAAATATCTCCGGTCGCTTCTTCTTTAGCCAATAGAGCTGCATTCCCGAATTAAGCATTCCCGATTGCGGAGAAGCAGTTTCAGTTGCTATTTTGAGTTCTCCACCATACTTTTTGTAGAATTCATTAGAAACAGATTCTTCAATCGATTTCGTGTAATTATATAAAGGGGTAAGCACTTCCCCGTTGTGATCTAAATGAACAAAACTCGCACCGTAGGAAGAAAAATTGACTGCCTTTACTTCAAATTCTTCTCTCTTAAGGATGGCATCAAAAGTAGTTTTAATCCATTTTTGCAGTTCTACTATATTTTCTGAAGGATAACCATCTTCATCTTCGGTTTCCGGCAGGCGTGTATATTCTCTGAAGACCTCCTTATAATTCTTGTCAAACAGGAAGAATTTCTTATTGGTTTTACCAATATCAAAAACGGCTGTAACTTTTACTTTGGTCATTCTAAAAATTTTACAAACCTGTGGCCATTGTTTTTGTTCCTCTTTCTTTAATTAATTCTTTCCGGACTCCCAGTTCCCTGTAGGCTTGTAGTGGATTAACAGCTGCTCCCGATTTCTCCCGAGCAGCTTTCAAGATAGGACGAACATCGTTTCGGTAAGCATCCTGTAAAATTTCCTGGCATCTTACCACATCATGCTCCTGTTGTGCAATTGATAAAGCCTTTTGATCAACCAGAAGTGCCTGGATATAGGCAATTAAAATAGCTTCTAAAGACTGAAGTAAATCTTCCAAAGGATCTTTGGTATTATGACTGGCATCGATCATCCAGGATAAACCCGGGTTTTGCGGATTATTTTTCATTCCATACACTAGCTCGTTAAAAATTAGAAACAAAGCGTAAGGCTTAATAGAACCTACAGTTACATCGTCATCCCCATATTTACTGTCATTAAAATGAAAACCTCCCAATTTTCCCTTCAACATTAAAGTGGCTACAATCTGTTCAATATTAGTGTTTGGTAAATGGTGGCCCAAATCCACGAGCGTATAAGCTCTTTCTCCGCAGGCATTGGCCAGCATAAAAGATGTACCCCAATCCTGAATAACCGTGCTGTAAAAGTTGGGCTCGTAAGGTTTATATTCAATAAATAATTTCCAGTCTTCAGGCATAACTTTGTAAATGCTCTTAAGACTATCTTCGGTGTTATTTAAAGCTCTTTGGAAGTTATTCTGACCAGGAAAATTAGCACCATCTGCCAACCAGACGGTTAAACTTTTAGATCCAAGTTCTTTACCTATTTTAATAACATCTTTATTGTGCTGAATAGCATATTCCCTCGCAGCAGGATCGGTATTGCTGAGTGAGCCGAATTTATAAGTTTCTTTGGCATCAGGCTGATCCTGAAAGGTGTTACTATTCATTGCATCAAAAGCAATTCCGTGGCTTTGAGCCACTTCTTTTATAGCTTTTACATCATCGGGAATGTCCCACGGGATATGTAAGGAAACTGCTCCTGCCGATTTAGTGAGGGCCTGTAAAACACCAATATCGTCCAGTTTTTGTTCTAAAGAAGCAGGTTCCCCCCCATAGGAGAACCTTCCAAAACGGGTCCCGCCCGCTCCCAATGCCCAACTGGGAATTGCCACCTGAAAATCAGCAACTTTTTGTATTATTTTATCAATTGAAATTCCTTTTTTTGAAAATCTATTCTTTAAAAGATCCAGTTCATCGATATAAGAATCTTCCTGTTCTTTATTAAATGCCGATATGTGATCAATGTTTATTCTCATTACCTGATTAACTTTAGGTTAAAATAGAGCCTCACTGTCCCGATCATTATAATCAAAACCCGTGAGGCCATATCTGGATTAACTAACAAACAACTATTTAATCTTACCTAACAAAGGCGTTCGCCATCCCTCCATCTACATTTATAGTGTTACCCGTACTTTTGTCCAATACACCTACAAAGGCAAAAACACCGTTGGCAATATCTTCCGGAAAAATAATTTCCTGTAGTAAATTCCTGTTTGCGTAGTACCTGGGCAGGTCTTCTACTGCCACCCCATATGCTTTGGCACGACCTTCGGCCCATTCTCCTTCCCAAATTTTACTGCCTACAATTACCCCATCTGGATTTACTGTATTTACCCTAATATGGTTACCACCCAATTCTGCAGCGAGCAGGCGGGACATATGTTGTTGTGCAGCTTTTGCTGTACCATAGCCTACATTGTTTGGGCCTGAAACCAGTCCGTTTTTGCTGGCAATACTAATAATATCACCGCCCAACCCCTGTTTCTTCATAATTTCCACACCTTTTTGAGCCATCATGAACTGGCCTTTTACCAGCACATCCTGAAGTATATCCCAGTCTTTAAGTGTAGTATCTTCAAGTGATTTTGAAATGGCAAGTCCTGCAGAATGGACGATAATATCAATTCCTCCAAAGGCTAAACAAGCCTGCTGATAGGCCTTTTCAATAGAATCCTCTATTGTCACGTCACAAACTGCAGCGCTTACCTGATCTTTTTTATAGGTCTTTACAGCTTTTTGTAACGCCTCTTCTGTTACGTCTGTGAGCACAACATTTGCACCTTCTTTTACAAGCTTATCGGCAATTGCTTTCCCTATTCCTCCCGCTGCACCGGTTACAATGGCAACTCTTCTGGAAAGCGGCTTCTCTGCAGGCATTCGTTTTAATTTTGCTTCTTCCAGAAGCCAGTATTCTATATCAAATGCCTCTTGCCTTGGCAATGATGTATATTCAGAAATGGCTTCAGCACCACGCATCACATTAATGGCATTTATATAAAATTCACTTGCCACCCTGGTTGTCTGTTTATTCTTTGCAAAACTGAACATTCCAACTCCCGGATAAATTATAATAACGGGATTAGGATCTCTCACCGCCGGGCTGTTATTGTGCTTGCACTTTTCATAGTATTCTTTGTAATCTTGACGATATTGGGCAAAAGAAGGCTCTAACTTTTTTAATACCTCTTCTGTATCATCTATATCCTCAGAAGCGTCTAAATTTAGAATAAGAGGTTTAATTTTCGTCCGTAGAAAATGATCTGGACATGAGGTTCCCATAGGAGCAAGCCTTTCAAGATCATGACTGTTTATATACTGCAATACAGTATCACTATCTGTAAAATGACCAATCATTTTATTTTCCGAAGAAGCCAATCCGCGTAACAAGGGCATTAACTTTGCGGCCTTTTCTTTTCTTTCTTCGGAAGGGAGACTTTTTATCTTCTGCCCACCAAAAACATCACCTTTTTCTTTAATCTTGTGTTCTATATATTCTGAAGCTGTCTCGATAACTTCCAGGCTGTTCATATAACAATCGTAGGACGTTTCCCCCCATGTAAAAAGTCCGTGGCTTCCCAACACGATCCCTCTTATCCCGGGATTATCTGCCAGGCATTTCTCAAGTTGAAGGCCAAGATCAAAACCAGGCCTTTGCCATGGTACCCAGCCCATACTGTCTCCCCAAATTTCCCTGGTTATTTTTTCACTATCCTTTGCTGCTGCAACAGCGATTAAGGCATCGGGGTGTAAATGATCTATGTGTTTAAACGGAAGCAAACCATGCAAAGGAGTATCTATAGAAGGAGCTTTACTGTTCAAGTCGTAAATACAGTGGTTAAAAAGCCCCACCATTCTGTCTTCATCTTCAAGACCTCCATAAACATTTTTTAAGTTTCTGAGTCTTTCTGTATATAACCCGGCAATACCATCTCTGTCCAGGGTTCCAATATCCCCTCCAGAGCCTTTTACCCACATCACTTCAACATCCTCGTTTGTAAGCGGATCCTTCTCTATGGTTTTACAACTTGTATTGCCGCCGCCATAATTGGTAATCCTTAGATCGGCGCCTAGTATATTAGAACGGTACAGGAATAAAGCAACCTGGTCATCGCCCAAATCGGCGGCTTTTTTCTTATCCCAAAGATAATTTACGTGTTGAAATGTCTTCTCCATAATTTAGGTTAAATTAACAATATATTCCAAAAGTAAATTTTCTATAGAAAGTCTCTGTCCTGTAGTGTACTGCTACTAAAAAAGATTCCTTTAATTAGTATTCAAGTCCTTATAATTACATAATTTTACGGGAATAGCTCATTTTTAGGGAAATCAACTGTTAAAATATTAATAATATGGGGCAAACCATGGACATAAGAATCAATGAAAATTCAAGGGTTCCTAAATATAAACAAATTGTTGATTCTATAATTAATGATATTAGCAGGGGGAATTTAAAGATTGGAGAAAAGATTCCTTCTATAAATGAACTAAGTGAGACCTGCTATCTTTCCAGGGATACCGTAGAAAAAGCCTACAGGGAGCTTAAGGTGCGAAAGGTTATTTTTTCTGTTAAAGGCAAGGGATGTTATACCGCGAAAACAGACCTGATTTCCAAAGTGAATGTTTTTTTTATGGTGAACAAGCCTAGTTCTTATAAAATGATGATCTATAATTCTTTTGTTGATGCTCTTGGTGTAAACGGGCATGTAACCCTCTCTATTTACCATTGTGAAGAATCACTTTTCTTAAAGGCCCTGGAAAAAAACAAAGGAGCTTTCGACTATTACATAATAATGCCGCATTTTAGGGATGAAAACCTGAAACATTTAAGCTTTACAGATGAAGTTTTACAAGCGCTTGAAGATATACCAAAGGACAGGCTTATTTTAATGGACAATCCAAAACCCCAAATATCGGGATCCTATGGTCTGGTATATCAGGATTTTAAGGAAGATATCTATCACGCCCTCATACAGGGAATCAAGAAACTCAGGAAGTACGATAAATTGATACTGGTGTACCCCAGTAAAAGCATTCATCCTTATCCCGTGCGCATCTTGCACGGTTTTCGACAGTTCTGTATTGAATATAACTTTGATTTTGAAATACTGGATCAAATTTATGAAGATATGGAACTTCAAAGCAAGGACACCTACATAACCATTGAAGAAATGGACCTTGTAAATCTGGTAAGACAAATTCGTTGCAAAGGCCTGAAGATGGGGACAGATATTGGAGTAATCTCTTACAATGAAACTCCTCTGAAAGAGCTGTTGGGAATAACTGTAATAAGTACCGATTTTAAAGCAATGGGTGAAGCAGCTGCAAAACTCGTACTTAACAACAAAAAAGAGAAAATAAAGAACGTCTTTAAATTTATTGAACGCAACTCGGTCTAGAAAAGCCTCTTTATTAATCCTAATGTTCTTTAATAGTATTAAAATGAGAATTTTTAGTCCGTTGCCACAAAATCTTACAGGTATTTGCCCTTTGTTCCTAAAAAATTCCGACAGGATCGATAATTGCCATTTTTACCATTGCACCTAAAAATTCCAGGCTCTGTACTTTTTATTTATTCATGTGGTAGCAGGCTGCAATCACTACTACATCAGGTGTTTTTAAAAGATAAATATTGGAATTACTTTAAAAAAGTAGCTGTTGCGCAGCATAGTGCAGGATACATTCAATGTTTAATTTGAATAACTTTGAGCCAATGAAGGATTAAATCTCCCTGAACCTGAAAATGCTACAATTTTTACTACATCATTTACACACAACCGGAAGAATACTTTTTTTATTTCTGTTCATAGGATCTAACTGGAGTTTTAAAACAATAGCGCAGGAGAAACTTAACATTTTAACAGAGGAATGGCAGGCAAAATGGATTACTGCTCCTGAAGGGGGAGCTGAAATTTATGGGGTTTATTTATTCCGAAAAAAAATTAATCTCGATTCAGTTCCGTCATCTTTTGTTATCCATGTTTCCGGTGATAACCGTTATAAATTATACGTTAATAATAATTTCGTTTCCCTTGGTCCGGCAAAGGGCGATGTTGCCCATTGGAATTATGAAACCAGGGATATTGCTCCCTTTTTAAAGAAAGGCGAAAATATTGTTGCCGCAAAAGTATGGAATGAAGGTGATTGGAAACCACTTTCACATATCTCCCTGCGAACAGGATTTATATTACAGGGTGATACCAGGGATGAAGAGATAATTAATACTAACAATAGCTGGCAGGCTAAAAAGGACAACAGCTATTCGCCCTTAGAAGTAAAAATACCAGATCTTTATTATGTTGCAGGCCCGGGTGAACAAATTGATATGCGGGAGCATATAAAGGAATGGAAAACACTGAATTTTGACGATTCCAATTGGTTAAAGGCAACAGAACTTTCCTCTGGTGTGCCAAAAGGTATCACGGTACCGTTTGTCTCTGCAAATAATTGGTTGTTGGTGCCTTCTACGCTTCCTGCCATGGAGATGAAGGAGCAAAGATTAAAGAAAGTGAGGAGAGCAACAGGAGTGGTTATTCCTGCCAGTTTTCCCGCAGAGAAACAATCTGTGGAAATTCCCTCAAATACTGAAGCTACTATTCTACTGGATCAAACATTTCTTACTAATGCATATCCTACTTTTATTTTTAGTGGCGGGAGAGATGCATCTGTAAGCCTTGGCTACGCAGAAGCTTTATATTCTAATTTTCCGGATAAAGGGAATAGAGATGTGATAAAGGAAAAAAGTTTTATAGGAAGAAAGGACAGCCTGATCTCAGATGGTAGCAGGCGCCAGGTTTTCACCTCTTTAAACTGGAGAACGTACAGGTATGTACAGGTAAAAATTTCCACCCGGGATCAACCATTAATAATTGAGGATGTCTTTGGTACTTTTACGGGATATCCTTTTAAATATAATGCGAGACTGGAGGCTCCAGGTAACAAGGTAATAAACGAGATCCTTGACAGAGGCTGGAGAACTGCAAGATTGTGCGCTGTCGACACTTACATGGACACTCCTTATTATGAGCAATTGCAGTATATAGGTGATACTAGGATACAGGCAATGGTTTCACTTTACAACAGTGGTGATGACAGGTTAGTGAAAAATGCACTCTCCCAAATGGACCACTCCAGAGAGCCGGAAGGAGTGACCAGCAGCCGCCACCCCAGCAGGACAAAACAAATTATACCACCGTTCTCACTCTGGTATATTGGCATGTTACACGACTATTGGATGTATGGAGAGGATAGTGAGTTTATAAAGGAAAAGCTGCCGGGAGAAAGGGAGGTACTAAAATTCTTTCGAAGCTATCAGCAAGAGGACGGCTCACTTAAAGATGTCCCATACTGGTCCTTTACAGATTGGGTGGTTAGCAAAGGTTGGGATGCGGGAGTTGCCCCTGCCGGTGAGGGTGGTAATTCTGCTGCTTATGATCTTCAATTACTTTGGGCCTACCAGTTGGCTTCAGAGATGGAAGAGGAATTAGGAATGCAGCAGTATTCTGATCGCTATAAACGGTATTCCCTGGAGCTAAAGAACACTATTCAGAAGAAATATTGGGACGATTCCAGAGGTCTTTTCGCAGATACACCTGAAAAGAACCTGTTCTCCCAGCATGTAAATTCTCTTGCAATATTAACGGGAATGGTTAGCGGGGAAGACGCAACAAAAATTGGGGAAAAATTGTTGTCCAACAAAGACCTGGCCCAGGCTTCAATATATTTTAGATATTACTTGCACCAGGCTCTGGTTAAGGCTGGTTTGGGTAATGATTACATGGAATGGCTGGACGTATGGAGGGAGAACATCAATTTAGGTTTAACCACATGGGCAGAAAAATCACATGTCAGTAGTTCTCGCTCTGACAGCCATGCCTGGGGTGCCAGCCCTAACATTGAATTTTTCAGGACCTTATTGGGAATTGATAGTCAGGAACCCGGTTTTTCAAAAGTAATAATTAAACCACACCTGGGTAATCTAACAGAAGTTAGCGGCGCAATTCCTCATCCAAAAGGAGAGGTTTATGTGAGCTACAGTAAGTTAAAAGAAGTATGGAATATAGAGATCATTCTGCCTTTGCAAATATCGGGTGATTTTAGGTGGAAGGGCAAGAATTACAGTTTGAGGGAAGGCAAAAATAATTTCAGGCTAAACTGATGTTATTTCAAGCCCGAATAAACTTTTACAGATTTTATTTCTGTGTCTATGGGTCCAAAAGGCATATTGTAAAAATAAATTAAAATAAATCATGAGTAGAATTAGCTATTGTTTTATAATCTCTTTTATAGTTCTTGTTGGATGCAAAGAAAGTGGAACCAATCGGGAAGAGGAGACAGCACAGCCTAAGGCTTCCTCGCTTTTAGAGGCACGTTACCAAAAATTGTTGGAGTATGAAGTTGATTCAACAGCTTATCCGCAAAGCATGTCAATGAATATCGGGGAAATTGTAAAAACGGGTTCTAACAGCTGGATTAGTGGCTTTTTTCCCGGGAATTTGTGGCAGCTGTACGAACTTACGGGAAATGAAAAATTTAAATCCAGGGCAGTTAACTGGACTGCTTTTCTTGAAAAGGAAAAGATGAATAATACAACCCATGACATTGGGTTTGTATTAATGGGAAGTTTTGGAAAAGGGCTGGAAATAGAAGAAAAGGAGGAATATAAGGATATTCTTATACAAGGTGCCCGGACATTAAGTACCAGGTTTAATGAAAAAGTAGGGGCACTGCGTTCCTGGGACTTTAATAAGGAGGTTTGGGAGTATCCTGTGATTATAGATAATATGATGAACCTGGAATTACTTTTTGAGGCTACTAAATTAAGCAATGACAGCAGTTTTCACCAGATTGCAGTAAAGCATGCGAATACTACGCTTAAGAACCATTTTAGAGAAGACCATAGTGCATATCACCTGGTTGTTTATGATACAATTTCGGGAGCTGTAAAAGAGAAAATTACGCACCAGGGCTTTAATGACGAGTCGTCCTGGGCAAGAGGACATGCCTGGGCTGTTTATGGGTATACAATGAGTTACAGGTATACGCAGGATACTGCTTATTTGAAGCAGGCAACAGCAATGGCAGATTATTTTATAAATCATGAGAGCTTACCTGAAGATGGTATTCCTTATTGGGACTTTAAAGATCCCCAGATTCCAGATGCACCCCGTGATGTTTCGGCTGCCACCATTATGGCGTCTGCCCTTTTTGAACTTTCTTCCTATGCAGAAAATGAAGATTATCAAAAGTATTCCGAAAAAGTTCTAAATTCTCTTCATTCCGAGAAGTATATTCTATCCGAAGATGTTCAAGGACCTTTTATTCTGAAACACAGTACGGGGCATTGGCCGCACAAGAAAGAGATTGATGAACCAATTATTTATGCAGATTATTATTTTCTTGAGGCTAAACTCAGGGAAAAGAAAAGATAGCTTTATAAGAATTAACAGGGCTTAGTGATAGCCTTGGGAAGAAAAAGTTTCGTTTAAGACATTGATATAATTATGAACAAAATAGTGATTTTACTATTGTTGTTATTTGCTCAAGGATCTATGGATGGCCAGTCAAAACCTTTTGTGAGCCATCCAGATCAATTGGACAAAGATGCTTATGCCGAATGGATTGGTCCTGTTTCTAATCCTGAAGAAGGAGTATTTTATTATAGGAAAAAATTTCGGCTTGATTCTGTTTCAGGATCATTTGTAGTACATACTTCAGCTGACAACCGATATCGTTTGTACGTGAATAGCTCCCTGGTCTCCTGGGGTCCCGCCGTGGGTGACCTGGCCAATTACAATTATGAAACCATAGATATAGCACCTTTTCTAAAAAAGGGAGAGAATATTGTTTCTGCTCAGGTATGGAACAAGGGGAAATACAGAGGCGAAAGACAAATTTCTCATCAAACTGCTTTTATCCTTCAGGGAGCAAAAGAGTTGGAACAAATAATTAATTCTGACAGATCCTGGAAGGTGACCAGAGATGAGGGTTATGAATTTCTCAAAATGACCAGAGAAATTGTGGGTGGGGGATATATAGCTGGGGGTACGGAAAGCCTGGACGGTGGGTTACATCCCTGGGGTTGGAAAACTTTGAATTTTGATGATTCAGAATGGGAAAATGCCAAAGAATTGGGTAAGGGAAATCATTCTGGTCTTGATACCTGGATTGGTACAAGATGGCTCCTGAAACCAAGAACAATCCCTATGATGGAGCAAATAGATGAAGATATTCCCAGTTTAATTTATGTAAGAGGGATGGATTATGATATTTCGAAATATAAGGGGGAACTGGATATAAAAATTCCAGCTAATAAAGAGGTTGAAATACTATTGGATAATAATACCCTTACCATGGGATTTCCGCAGTTATTGGTGAAGGATGGCAAGGGAAGTAAAATAAAAGTGCAGTATCAGGAATCGCTTTTTGAGGAGAACGGGCAAAAGGGAAACAGAGACGAGTGGCAGGGAAAAATCATGAAGGGGTATTATGATATCTTCCGGCCCGATGGGGGGGAGCGGTTATTTCAGCCTTTATGGATAAGGGTTTTTCGATATGTCAAGATAACTATAGAAACTGATGATGAACCTGTAAAGATCCGGGATTTTCATAATATTTTCACGGCCTATCCCCTGGAGCAAAACGGAAGCTTTTCTTCAGATATTCCCTCCCTTGAAAAAATTTGGGATGTTTCCTGGCGTACAGCGAGACTATGTGCATTAGAAACTTATATGGATTGTCCATACTACGAGCAGGTTCAGTATGTCGGAGATACCCGCATACAAGCTTTGATCTCCCTTTATGTAGACGGGAATGACCTGTTGACAAGAAATGCCATTCAGCAATTTTACGGGTCAATGCAACCAATGGGGCTTACAAAAAGTAACCATCCTTCACACAATAATCAAATAATTCCACCCTTTTCGCTGTACTTTATTTTAATGGTACACGATTATAATATGTTGCGCAACGATGAACAGTTTGTCAAACAATTTATTCCCGGAATCAGGTTTATATTGGACTGGTTTGTCGGAAAAATAGCAGATAATGGAATTTTAGGCCCATTACCTTACTGGAATCACATTGATGGAGGAACTTCTTTTACAAATGGATCGCCCCCGGGGATAAGCGAGGGAGGCTCTGCGCACATGTCTATTCTGCTGGCCTATACTATTGATCATGCGGCAGAGTTGTTTAATTATTACGGATATAAAAATGACGCACTTCATTACAAGGAAATATCCACTAAACTGAAGGAGAACACCTTTAACCTGTGTTATGATAATGAAAAGCAACTTGTTGCTGAGACTCCACGGAAACTTGTTTTTTCCCAACACACTAACAGTTTTGCTGTTCTTGCCGATTTATTTAATAACGAAACAGAAAAAAAGCGGGTAGCACAAAGAATTATTCATGACCAATCTTTGGTTCAGGCTACACTATATTTCAAGTTTTATGTGTTTCAGGCTCTTAAAAAAGCTGGTTTAGGTGATCAGGTAATTCCACTTATGGGCAAGTGGGAAGAATTTCTTGACTACGGCCTCACAACTTTTCCGGAACATGGAATAAACAGTAGATCAGATTCTCATGCCTGGTCTGCACATCCTATTTATGATCTCTTAAGTATTGTTGCAGGTGTTGAGCCATCATCCCCGGGGTTTGGGACAATAAGAGTGGCTCCTGATTTAGGCAACTTAAAACATGTAAAAGCGGAAGTCCCTCATCCCTTAGGCACTATAACCCTAAACTTTAAAACTGAAAAGGATAAAACAGTAAAGTGTTTAATTGTCCTGCCAGAAGGTTTAACCGGAAAGCTGATTTTTGATGAAGAGGATTATCCGTTAAACGAAGGGGTAAATCGGTATAATTTGTAGAATAATATTTTTCGACCATTTGAACAGTACAAATATGACAGATTTAAAATTTTTGAAAGGGAAGGGACCTGCACTGGCAGTAATTGTTTTTACTGTTATTTTAGCTTGTGGTACAGCACTAAAGAAAAGTGAGAAGAATAGAATTATTTTTGATACAGACGCCAATAATGAACTGGATGACCAACATGCCTTAGCCTATCTTTTCTTTAATGGTGATCACTTTGATTTGGCCGGGGTTACCGTAAATGCAACTTTTAACGGCGGAGACATCACAGAACATTATAAGGAAGCTGAGAGGGTATTGAAATTGAGCAATATCTATAAAAAAGTTCCGCTGTTAGCAGGTGCAAATAAATCCTTTGAAGAAATACGTCCGGGACTTGATGAAAATACATTTGACGGTCAGGAGGCAGTAGATTTCATTATAAATGAGGCTCATAAGGTAAATAATGAAAAGCTGATACTGATGCCCGTAGGGAAATTGACGAATATTGCTTTGGCTCTGGAAAAAGATCCTTCTATAGCTAACAAAGTGCGAATTGTATGGTTGGGCTCCAATTATCCTGAACCGGGTGAATACAATCAGGTTAATGACACAGTTTCTATGAATTATATTCTTAATACTAAGGTTCCTTTTGAAATGGTAACGGTAAGATATGGAAAAACCACAGGTACGAACGCTGTTACTGCCAACAGGGAAGAGATAGGCAAAAAGATGCCTGGCCTGGGGCCCGAAGCTACAAGAACTGTAACAGGGCGCCATGGAGGCACTTTTAGAAATTTTGGTGATTACTCAGTTAATTTATTTAAACACATCGATTCGCACGACGAAAAAGGTACCCGGGCATTATTCGATATGGCTGCGGTGGCTATTGTCAAAAATCCGGGATGGGCAGAAAAAAAAGAAATTCCGGCACCAGTTTTAATTGAGGGTAAATGGGTAGAGCGGCCTGGGAATATGAGAACTATTATGGTTTGGGAAAATTTCAACAAAGAAGCAATAATGGAGGATTTCTATAGTACAATGAGGAAACCGGTGCTTGTAAAGAAATAATTTTTATTAGCAATTTTATCTTCAGTTTTAGGTTCAAGAATATTCTGAAAATGAAATTGCAATATCTGCTATACTAGCTCCAGGACACGCTTTTAAAGCTTCTTCATTTAGAATTTACAAATTCTAGAAATTATTCTTATTAAATTATCAGTTCAAAAAATTACAGCGATAGGATCTAAAGAAAGTAACTACCGGAATTGATATTCGGCTATCAACACTATTTATGTTAATTTATTTAAAATTTCACTTTTTCTTCTTTCTTCTTCTTCTAAAGCAGGCCGTGAACATATCCTTCTAGTAATCATAGTGGTATACTTACAAATATGGTGATTATATTTATTTGCCGTTTTCTCCTAAAAAGGATACGCACTGGTGAAATAATTGATTTTTTGCAGTACAGTACAGGATACCTTGATGAAAGAAACCTGATATATTTGAAATGTTAATTAATTCCAAATAACGATTTAAATATGAGACATTTCTTAAAAAAAATCCTAAGATGTTCTTTTTTCCTTTTTAGCCTATCAATTTTTGCACAGGAAAAAACTGTGACAGGAACAGTTGTAGGTGATGATGGACTCTTGATGCCCGGGGTAAATGTTTTAATCCAGGGCACAAACGTTGGTACCCAAACCAATTTTGACGGAGAATACGAACTACAAGCTGCACCAGGAGATGTTCTGGTCTTCTCTTTTGTTGGAAGCGAAAATGTAGAAGTAGTTGTGGGAGCCGAGGATATTTATGATGTAGTAATGCAGGAAAGTGCTGACGAGTTAAATGAAGTGGTGGTAATTGGATTCGGATCTAAGTTAAAAAGGGATTTAACGGGTTCTATAAGCAGCGTGGATGCCGAGCAAATCGAAAAAACCGCTTTTGCTTCCCCGCAATTTGCTTTACAGGGAAACACTACCGGGGTAAGGGTAATTAACTCAAGCGGGGATCCTAATTCTCCTCCGGAAATCTACGTTAGAGGTATTGGTAGCTGGCAAGGAAACTCTCAACCATTGTATGTGGTAGATGGACAGATTATCACTCCGCCTACTGCTGGTAACCTTGATTTAATTGGAAGAGGTGGCTCTACTCCTCCTCCAAACCTTTTTACCATGATTAATCCAGATGATATTGCGTCCATAACAGTTCTAAAGGATGCTTCTTCTGCGGCAATATATGGAAGCAGAGGTGCAAACGGAGTGGTTCTTATTACTACTAAAAAAGGTAAAAGAGGTGCCCCGACTGTGGAATTCACTTCCAGAGCAGGGTTTCAGAATATTGATACTTTCAATATGCTAAACACCGAACAATATCGGAATCTTGTGGAGGAAATGTATGCCAATAATAATAATCCTGACGTGTCCATTGAGGAAGATCTTTATGGTAGACTTGCGGCTGATGATATTGTCAGGAGAATTTCTTTTTCTCCTCAGTTCGATCCAACCAGTCCCTTCTATATAAGCTCCAACGAAACTTACGATTGGCAGGATGATTTAGTGAGAAACAATGCCCTGATAAATTCTTACGGATTAAAAGTTTCCGGAGCAGATAAAAATACAGATTACTACGTAGGAATAGGATATGATAATCAGGAAGGTGTCCTGGTAGGAAGTGGACTGGAAACGTACAGAGCTTCAATAAATTTGAATACAAGAATAAATGATTGGTTGAAAATAGGGATGAACTACAAATTTGCCCATCAAAATTCTGAAATTGAAGATACACCGCTGGATGAAATTGCGGCCGTTACACCATGGCAGCCAATTTACGATCCCTCGTCTGATTCAGGATTTGCTGAAGTTTTAGATCCTCCTGCAGGTAACTGGCAACAGGTGAGACGCTTTGGGCAGGGGACCAAGCGAAACTATTTAGCTAACGCAAGTATAAACAGAGGTTTGTTTCAGAACCTAAGGCATATAGGTCAGGGTTACGTAGAATTAACTCCTTTAAGAGATTTGACCCTAAGAACAAGTTTAAGTTTAGATCAGGTTCAACAAGATAGGGTTAGCACAAGGCTTTATTCAACTAACATTTTCCGACCGGACGGACAGGACCCAAGAACCGATTCCCCTGCTGCACCAAATAGCCTTGGAACCCATGAGTCAAGAGCAAACAACATTTTTAATTACCAATTTGATTTCACTCTTACCTATGAAAAGAATTTTGGAGATCATAGGTTCGTTTTTACAGGTGTTGTTCAGGACCAGTATCAAAGAACTCAAACAAAAAATTTAAGTGGTGGAAATATTATAAATATTAATAATATAGATCAAATAGGTTTTGATAATGACTTAGCAAACAATTCTTCTTTTGTAAGCTGGAATGAGCGTTTTTGGTTTGGATACGTAGGGCGGCTTAGTTACAGTTATGGGGACAAGTATTATTTGGACGGCTCCTTTAGAAGAGACGCCAGCTCTGGTATGGCTGAAGAGTACAGATGGGGTAATTTCTATTCCCTCTCGGGTGCCTGGAGGTTAAGTAGTGAAAGATTTATGAATGATGTCGATTTTGTAAATGATTTCAAGCTCAGGGCCGGGTATGGTGAAGCTGGTAATGATGAGGTTGCTGTTGGAAGGTTTGCCTATTTATCACGCGCAGGCGGTGCAGGTTCTTATAGGTTTGGATCAGGAAATGGTGATGCACTTGGGAATTACTTTATAGCTGTTAATTTAAATGATTTTCCTAATGAAGCTCTGGTGTGGGAGGTTGCCGAGACTACCTACGTAGGTTTTGATGCTGCTTTTTTTGATTACAGGCTCAATATGACAATGGAATTATATCAGCGCAGGCAGAATGGAATTCAACAGATTGTGAATCTTCCTCTGAGCGTAGGTACGAGTGATCCCTTGTTCAACGTGGGGGAACTTTTAAACGAAGGTGTGGACCTTTCATTGGGTTATAATGATAAAATAGGGGACTTTAGTTATGGGGCAACCGCAAATATTAGTTTCCTCAGAAATGAAGTTACGCAACTCTATAATAACCAGCCTCTCTTTTCTACCAATCAGTTTGGAAGGACCTATCGTGTAGAAGAAGGACGTTCCCTTGGACATATCTGGGGCTATAAAGTAGGGGGGATTTTCCAATCTCAGCAAGAGATCGATGAATATTACAATACCAACCCAGATCAGACCGTACAAAATATGGACTACGTTGCTCCCGGAGATTTATATTTTCAGGATGTTCAGGGAGATCCTACAGAGGAAGAACCTTTTTATAGCACTACACCAGATGGTCAGGTAAATACCTATGACCAGACGGAAATAGGAAATACAATACCCGGCTACACTTATGGGATAAATATAAACTCAGGATATAAAGGATTTGATCTTTCCCTGAGTTTCTATGGAGAAGGAGATGTCGATAAGTATAACTATGTAAGAGCAGCGCAGGAAGCTATGAGCAGTTCAGGTGTTAATTACAGGACCACCGTACAAAACAGATGGACACCAACTAACACTGATACTAATATGCCAAGAGCTGTTATTGGAGACCCTGCGGGTAATAACAGATTTTCTGATCGTTTTGTGGAAAGTGCTGCCTTTTTTCGCTTAAATAACTGGCAACTTGGATATACTTTACAATCCGGCGCTTTGGCCAGTATGAAAGATGCTATAAGTTCGCTTCGAATTTATGTTGGAGGTCAAAATAACATTTATGTGCATAACTGGAGGGGTATAGATCCTGTTAACGATGCTTATCCTCTTCCTAAGACTTATATGCTTGGCTTAAAAGCTAATTTTTAATAAAAAAAAAGATTATGAAAATTTCTTATAAAATTTTAGGTTGTGTTTTGTTATTGATCGGTATGAGCTGTGATCCCGACAGGGTAGACTCACCGCCATTGGCAAATACTGAAGATAGTTACTTTTCCAATGTTATTGAATTCCGGAATGTTCTTGTTGGAGCGTATGCTAAATTATATGACTTCTATCATTATAATAGAGGGAACTATCCAAATAGCCTGTGGCTGTTACCGGGCGATGACCTTACTGAAACCCAGGCAGCGCGTACGCCAGAGGAATTGTTTGATGGACGGCTAAACTCTACCAATTCCAGACTGGAATGGATTTTTGACAACACCTACGAGATGATTCAAAAATGTAATGTTGTCATTCAGAAGGTGAACAATGTCGATTACTCCAATTATGACGGTGCAGAGGAAATTACGAGAATGGAAGGGGAAGCTTTGTTTTTACGGTCATATGCATATTTTAGCCTATTTAATATTTACGGAAATGTTCCTATAATAACAGAAAGGCTCACGGCAGGAAATACAAATACTCCGAAAAGCGATAAACTTGAAGTTTTAAATCAGGTTGTAGAAGATGCACGGGCGGCAATTCCAATTTTGCCTGAAAGTTGGGATGACAGATATAGAGGAAGAGCAACAAAAAATTCCGCGAGGGGGCTATTGGTTAAAGCGCTGGTATTTAGAGCCAATTATACCGGCGATATGGCAGACCATTCAGAAGCTATTTCTGTTTTCAACAGTATAACGGCTACGCTTCTTACAGATTACACTGATAATTTTGATCATGAAACAGAGAATAATGCGGAATCTCTGTTCGAAATCCAGGCTGCGGCTCCAAATGCCATAAACAATATTCAATTGTACAATGATGGGCCCTGGAGAGGTGTTGAGGATATGAGCGTGTTTAGAGGAATGATGACACCGGCTGGAAACGGTTTGGCAAGTGATGGAGCAGGAACACGATTTATAGTAACAGAAAAGTTATTGGATGGTTTTGGAAATGATCCCCGTATAAGTTTTTTCTTAAGGGAAGATGATAATGAAGGAGGGAGACTTTTTCAGAAGTACACTTTACCAGAATTAGATGAGCGTTTAGCACCACACTTTACCTCTATTAATAATGAGCGGGTCTTAAGGTATGCCGATTTAAAGCTATTAATTGCAGAGGCTCAACTAAAGACAGGTAATCCTTCTGTGGCTATTGAGCATGTAAATGATGTAAGGGCCAGAGCCAGAAATTGGGGAGCGCAGTCTGGGGAAGGTGACGGTTCACTACCTGAAAATTACTCTACTAGTGAAACAAATAACTCAACAATTATGGAATGGATCATGAATGAGAGATTTGTTGAACTGGCCGGGGAAGGTCATAGATGGTGGGATTTGAAAAGGTGGCATGAATCGGGCGATATTAATCTTACAGGTTGGACTGGAAGTGATGATCATTTTAGTACAGCGCTTGCTTCGCCCGTTCAATTTGATGTAAGCAAACATCTGTTGTTTCCAATACCTCAAACAGAAATAAGCAGGAATGATGAGATCTTAAATAATAACCCGGGTTACTAAAAAATTGATTTGATTTGATTTGAGTTAGTTTAGTTTTAAAAGGGGCAGGCTTAGGCTGCCTCTTTTTTAAATTAGGGTGCTACGGAAACCGGGAAGAAATATTAAGCATTAAGTAAGGATATTAAAAGGATTGAAAATTAATATTATGGAAAATAGATTAAAAGTTTTAGTTGTTTTAATTCTTGTCGCATTCAATTCCGGCAAACCGCTATTTGTTCAGGATAAAATAAATCGATTTGATATAGTTGTATATGGGGGTACATCTGCAGGAATAGCTGCAGCTATACAAAGTTCAAGAATGGGAAAATCTGTGGTCTTAATTGAACCATCAAACCGGATTGGAGGTCTTACCACAGGAGGCCTCGGTCAAACTGATATTGGCAACAAACAGGCTATAGGTGGTATCAGCAGGGAATTTTACCAGAACATTAAGAAATATTACGAGGACCCCGAAAACTGGAGATGGCAGGAGCCCGAGCAGTATCAAGATGGGGGGCAGACACGTACAGAAGAAGGGGAAGAAACCATGTGGACGTTTGAACCTTCAGCTGCTTTAAAGGTGTTCAGGGAAATGTTGGCCAGAGAGAAGGTTGAATTAGTTTATAATGAGCGGTTAAACCGTAAAAATGGGGTTCAGAAAAATGGTGTTTCAATTGAAAAAATTGTTATGGAGAGTGGAGAGGGTTACAGAGGTAAAATGTTTATAGACGCTACTTATGAAGGCGACCTGATGGCCACTGCAGGTGTGAGTTATACCGTTGGTCGTGAGGCAAATGATCAATATGGAGAAACATTAAATGGGGTTCAGGCCAATGACCTAAACCTGTCTTTAAAGAAAGATATTTCCTATAATGGTGCTAACCATAATTTTGTTGATGGTGTAGATCCTTACATCATAAAGGGAAAGAAATCTAGCGGACTCTTACCCTACGTCCTGGAAGGTGGGCCCGGTTTCGATGGGGATGCAGATAATAAGATACAGGCATATTGCTTTAGAATGACCCTTACAGATCATCCGGATAACCGGGTTATTTTTGAAAAACCGGCAGGATACGATGAGTTGGATTATGAACTTTTAATTCGTAATTATGAAGCAGGAGAAAGCAGAATTCCCTGGATCAATTCCTCAATGCCCAATCGTAAAACAGATACAAATAACAGGTTAGGGTTTTCAACAGACTTTATTGGACAAAACTATACTTATCCCGAAGCTTCTTATGAGGAGCGGGAGAGAATAATAGAAGCACATCGGAATTACCAGAAGGGATTAATGTGGACACTGGCCAATCATCCGCGCATACCCGACAATATTAAAGAGGAAGTTTCCCGTTGGGGAACCACCGGGGATGAATATGAGAGGGAAGATGGATGGCAGCAGCAACTTTATATTAGAGAGGCTCGTAGAATGATAAGTGATTATGTTATGACCCAACATCACGCAGAAGGTATAGAAGAAGCCGAAGATGCTGTGGGGCTGGCCGCTTATGGTATGGATTCTCATCATGTTCAGCGGTATATCGATGCCAATGGATATGTTCAAAATGAAGGAAATGTGCAAAGCGAAGTGGAGGCTCCTTATTCTATCAGTTACCGTTCTATTATCCCGAGAGAAGAGGAAGCGGTCAATTTACTTGTTCCGGTATGTCTAAGCGCTACACATATCGCCTTTGGGTCTATCAGGATGGAACCTGTGTTCATGGTCCTTGGCCAGTCTGCAGCTACTGCGGCTTCTATTGCTATAGATGATAGGGTAAACCTTCAGGAAGTGGAATACAGTAAACTTAGAAGTCAGCTTCTGGAAGACAAACAGCGTCTTACAAACACTAATTTATCTGAAAAATAACTAATATCATTAATCTCTTACTTTCCGTTGCACACAAAAAATTACTTGTAAATTGCCTTTACACCCCTTTTCAGGGAATTATAGCATACCTTTTCAGAACTAACAAATTCAATTTTATGTTAAATGCAAAGGAACCTCGTCTCAGGTAGGTACAGGATGCAGGGGAATTTTAAATTTAAGAAATTGTAAAATGATTAAATTTTTAACCGATTTAATCGTAAGCTTAGAAAAAAGTTTTTTAAATAAGAATATATTTCAAAATGAAAAAAGGACTGTTTTTAATAAGGTTTTTACTTGTAGTAGTTGTTAGCTCGGCTTTATCCTGTGCAGGAACCAGCAAGGATGAAACTCCGTGGGTTTATCTTTTTAATGGAGAATCTCTTGAAGGCTGGACACAAAAAGGAGGGGAAGCAAATTACAGGGTGGAGGATTCAGTAATTATTGGCACCACCGTTAGTAATACGCCAAACTCTTTTTTGACCACTAAAAAAAAGTACGACGATTTTATCCTTGAGCTGGATTATAAGGTAGATCCCAGTATGAATTCCGGAATTCAGATAAGGAGCAATAGCTTAAAAGAATATATGAACGGGAGGGTTCATGGTTATCAGGTAGAAATAGATCCTTCAGAAAGGGCATGGAGTGCAGGTATTTATGATGAAGCCAGGCGGGGCTGGTTGTTTACATTAAATGATAATCCAACTGCACAACGGGCATTTAAGCAAAATGAGTGGAATATGTATAGAATTGAGGCCATTGGCGACACAATTAAGACCTGGATAAATGGTGTCCCTGCCGCTCATCTCATAGATGATAAAACTTCGAGTGGATTTATAGCACTCCAGGTACATAGCATAGAAGAGGGTGCCAGGGAAGGAACCGAGGTAATGTGGAAAAATGTTAAGATCCTGACTCAGGATCTTGAAACTTATTCCAAAGATTCACCTGTGGAGCCTGTTCATACGAAGAACAACTTAACGGTTAGTGAAGAAGAAAATGGATGGCAGTTGCTTTGGGATGGCAAAACAACAGAAGGATGGCGGGGAGCACGTCTGGACCAATTCCCGGAGCAGGGCTGGGTTATCGAAAATGGAGAGCTTATCGTCTTATCCTCCGGGGGTGAAGAATCTGCCGCAGGAGGTGACATTGTTACAACAAATCTCTATGAAGATTTTGAACTTAAGTTCGATTTTAAACTTACAGAAGGGGCAAACAGTGGTGTGAAATATTATGTGGATACCGATATCAACAAAGGGCCGGGTTCATCTATTGGTCTGGAATACCAGGTTCTTGATGATGAAAACCATCCCGATGCCAAATTGGGTAATCATGAGGGGAGCAGGACTTTGGCTTCCTTGTATGATTTAATCCAGGCAAATCCCAATAAACCTGTTAATCCTCCGGGGGAATGGAATTCTGGCCGCATCGTTTCAAAAGATAATCACGTGGAGCATTGGCTTAACGGGACAAAAGTTTTGGAATACGAGAGGAGGAGTGAAGACTATCGCCAACTGGTTGCTGAAAGTAAATATGACCAATGGCCGCAGTTTGGTGAAAAGGACCAGGGACACATTTTATTGCAGGATCACGGCGATCGTGTGGCTTTTAAAAATATTAAGATCAAAACCCTGTAACTTTATATGTATTCAAGAAGAAATTTTATTAAAAAAACTGCATTGGGAAGTGCCGGTGTTGCTTTGTCGGGTTCAGTTATGGGGATGAGCGCCCAAAGCTATAGGCGCATTATAGGATCTAACGAAAGGTTAAATGTGGCCATCGCAGGTCTCGGCCGTAGACTTTCAGGTTTTTATGAGCCTATAGCCATGAAGGATTCTAATGTGAGGTTAATGTACTTATGTGATGTAATGGAAAGCCAGCGCATTAATGCTTTAAGAAATTTTTCGAAACAAATAGATTACAGACCAGAGCTGGAAAACGACATTCGTAAAGTTATTGATGACAGGAAAGTTGATGCCATAATAAATGCAACACCCGATCACTGGCATACACCGGGATCTATAATGGCATTAAAGGGGGGTAAGCATGTTTATGTTGAAAAACCCTCCAGTCATAATATGAAAGAAAATGAACTGTTAGTGGAAGCAGCTCAAAAGTATGGGAAAGTGGTTCAAATGGGCAACCAGCAACGCTCCTCAGACCATACTATAGAAATTATTAATGAGATTCATAAAGGTGTTATAGGAGTGCCATACAAAGCTGTTGCCTTTTATAACAATTCACGCGGGGAGGTTCCGGTACAGAGAAAGGCTCCGGTACCACAAGGATTGGATTGGGAATTATGGCAGGGACCTGCTTTACGCAGGGATTATACTGAAGAAACCTGGGATTACAACTGGCATTGGTATGGCTGGAATTATGGAACTGCTGAAGCCGGTAACAACGGCACCCATGAGCTTGATATAGCCCGGTGGGCCTTGCAGGTTCGATTTCCCAACTATGCGCAAGTTGAGGCTGCCAAACGTCATTTTATTGATGACGGATGGCAAATGTATGACACCATGGAAGCTACGTTTAAATTTCCCGGAAATAAAATAATTCAATGGGATGGAAAAAGCAGGAATGGCTATTCTACTTACGGTGATGGGAGAGGAACTGTTATTTACGGTAGCGAAGGAACTGTTTTTATTGACAGAGGAAAACACATACTTTACGACAGGAATGGAAAATTGATAAAGGAATTCCGCTCTGTAACAAACGAAGCGGGTAATACTCTTGGTGGTGGTGGGGATATGACCACTATGCATGTCAGAAATTTTTTCGATGCCATCCGTGGTAAAACAGAACTTAACGCGCCTGTTAATGATGCCAATGTAAGTATGGCAATGGTCCACTATGCTAATATTGCCTCCCGCATTGGAAAAGGTTTTAAAATAGATGAGGTTAATGGTCGCATGTACGACCGGGATGCAATGAAATTGTGGGGACGTGAATACGCTCCTGGTTGGGAGCCAAAATTATAGTGCTTACAAAAATTTTTCATCACTTGAGAAACAAGAATTTCTTACAGTACACTAAAGATCATTAATATTTATGAGAGGATTCCTGGTAAACACTATAATAGTAATAGCTTTATTGTCAGAAACCTGGGCGCAGCAGGTCCAGATAACAAAAATAGAGAACCCGGTGGATTGGGTAAATCCGCTTATGGGAACAGATTCTGAATATGGCCTTTCCAATGGCAATGTATATCCTGCCATTGCTATGCCCTGGGGAATGAATTTTTGGACTCCGCAAACAGGAGAAATGGGGAATGGATGGATATATACCTACAATGCCAATAAAATTAAAGGTTTCAGACAAACTCACCAGCCCTCGCCCTGGATGAAAGATTACGGTCAGTTTTCGCTGATGCCCATAACCGGAAAACCAAATTTTAAAGAGGAAGAAAGAGAAAGCTGGTTCTCCCACAAATCCGAAACAGTTACTCCATATTATTACAGCGTTTATTTGGCAGATTACAACTTAACAACAGAAATCACGCCTACAGAACGGGCCGCGCGATTTCGTTTTACTTTTCCGGAAACAGATAGTGCTTATGTGATAATTGATGCTTTTGATGATGGATCTTATGTGAAAATTATACCTCACGAGAACAAGATAATCGGTTACAATACCAAAAATAGTGGCGGGGTTCCGGAAAATTTTAAAAATTACTTTGTAGTGGTCTTCGATAAGGAATTCGATTCTTTTAAAACTTTTAATGATACTACTCTCACACAATCACTGGAATCAAAAGCTGATCATGTAGGTGCAGTAATAGGCTTTAAAACTTCCAAAGGAGAAAAGGTAAACGCTAAAGTTGCATCTTCTTTTATTAGTCATGACCAAGCAGAACTTAATTTGAGGGAGATCGGGGATAGTAATTTTGAAGAGATAAAAGAGAAAGGGAAATTTGTCTGGAATAGAGAACTCGGAAAAATAAAAGTTGAAGGAGGTACTCATCAGCAAACTTCCGTTTTCTATTCCTGCCTTTACCGTTCGTTACTTTTTCCGAGGAAATTTTTTGAATATGATGCAAAGGAAACTATTGTTCATTACAGTCCTTACAACGGAGAAGTATTACCGGGATATATGTTTACAGATACTGGTTTCTGGGATACTTTCCGTGCCCTTTTTCCTTTGCTGAATTTAATGTATCCGGAATTTGTTGGCCAGATGCAGGAAGGCTTGTCAAATGCTTATAACGAAAGTGGATGGTTGCCTGAGTGGGCAAGCCCCGGCCTGAGAAACGTGATGGTGGGAAACAATTCGGCTTCAGTAGTAGCAGAAGCTTTTATAAAAAGCGGAGATGCCTTTAATTATGATATCGAAAACCTTTATAAGGCTCTTGTTCATGGTGCGAATAACGAGGGACCCTTAACTGCGGTGGGGCGTGCGGGAGTTGAATATTATAATGATCTGGGATATGTGCCGTATGATGTTGGAATTAAAGAAAATGCAGCGAGAACACTTGAATATGCATATGACGATTTCGCCATATACAAATTGGCAAAAGCTTTAAACAGACCAGAAGAGGAAATTCAACTTTATAGAAACAGAAGCTTAAATTATAAAAAATTATACGACCCTGAAGCGAAGCTTATGAGGGGAAAGTACGAAAATGGTGATTTTATGAGTCCCTTTAATCCTTTTAAATGGGGAGATGCTTTTACAGAAGGGAATAGTTGGCATTACTCCTGGTCTGTCTTTCATGATATCCAGGGATTAATTAACTTAATGGGTGGAGAACAGGAATTTGTAGATCAATTGGACAAAGTGTTCAGCCTCCCCCCTGTTTTTGATGAAAGTTATTATGGGCAGGTAATTCACGAAATAAGGGAGATGCAAATTGCGAATATGGGACAATATGCACACGGGAACCAACCTATCCAACATATGATTTATTTGTACAACTACGCCCGTAAGCCTTGGAAAACCCAGTATTGGATAAGAGAAACGCTTAACAGGATGTACCAGCCAACACCAGATGGATATGCTGGTGACGAGGATAATGGCCAGACATCTGCCTGGTTTGTTTTTTCAGCAATGGGTTTTTATCCGGTTACTCCGGCAACAGATCAATATGTTGTTGGAGCTCCGCTGTTTAAAAAGGTAATACTTCAACTGGAAAACGGAAAAAAGGTAGTTATTAATGCTCCTGACAATGAAGCCAGTAAGAAATATATTCAAAGTATTGAGTATAACGGAGAAAATTACACGAAAACCTGGTTAAGCCATAAAGAATTAATGAAAGGGGCAGTTATAGATATTAAGATGGCGGACGCACCAAATAAAGCTTTTGGAATAAATACAGAGGACCTGCCCTTCTCCTTATCGAAACCAGGCCAATTATAATATAATTAAAGGAACTTGAAAGGATTATCTTCAAATAAAGAAAATGACAAGCAATTTCAAAATTAATATTTAGTAGCTAAACAAAAATTTTTACAAAACCCGGAATATCATGGATAACAAAAAAGGCAACAAGGTTTCAAGAAGAAATTTTATCGGTACGACAGCTACTGTAGCTGCAGGGATCACAATTGTTCCAAGGCACGTACTGGGAGGAATTGGTTACAAAGCACCTAGTGATACCTTAAATATTGCCGGTATTGGGGTTGGTGGTATGGGCCGGGCCAATTTGAGAGAAATGGCCAGTGAAAATATTGTGGCTCTCTGTGATGTAGACTGGAAATATGCCCAAAGAGCCTTTAATAACTATCCTAAAGCAAACAAGTATAAAGATTACCGTAAAATGCTTGAAGACATGGGTGAAGACATAGATGCAGTGGTAATTGCAACTCCCGATCATACTCACGCAGTTAGTGCTGCTGATAGCATGAAAATGGGGAAACATGTTTATCTTCAAAAACCTCTTACCCATTCTATTTATGAGTCGAGATACCTGACGGAATTGGCTAAAGAAACGGGAGTAGCAACTCAGATGGGAAACCAGGGCCATTCCGGAGAGGGCACGAGACTTTTTGCAGAGTGGATACGCAATGGAGAGATCGGCGATCCTGTAGAAGCACACTGTTGGACAAACCGGCCTATCTGGCCGCAAGGGCTGGAAAGACCGGAAGAAGAGCCTCCGGTTCCTTCTACTCTGGACTGGGACCTCTTCATAGGTCCGGCAGAATATCGCCCTTATCATCCCGCTTATACTCCCTGGAACTGGAGAGCCTGGTGGGATTTTGGTACGGGAGCATTAGGTGATATGGGTTGTCACTTAATAGATCCGGTATATTTTGCTCTGGATCTCGGACATCCGGCAGCTTTTGAAGGAAGTTCTACTCAGGTTAATACCGAGAGTGCTCCAGTAGCAGAAAAAGTAATTTATTATTTTCCTGAACAAATACCACTTGAAAAAATAAAAAGACCAGAGCTAAAATTAACGTGGTATGATGGAGGATTAATGCCTGAAAGGCCTGAGGGAATTAAGCCCGGAAAAATAATGGGTGATGGTGGCGGAGGTGCTATGGTTGTAGGAACGAAAGGCACTATTATTTGTAGTACTTATGGTCGTGATCCTTATATCATAGGAAGAGAAGATAACCCTCCTCAAATCAATAAAACTATTCCACGAGTTAAAACAAGTCATGAAATGGATTGGGTAAGGGCCTGCAAAGAACCTAAAGCTAAACGTGTGGAGGCAAGTTCTCATTTCGGTTACTCGGGTCCTTTTAATGAAGTTGTGGTGATGGGGAATTTAGCTGTACGTCTTCAGGATCTGAAGAAGAAATTAATCTGGGATGGAAAGGATATGAAGATCACCAACATTGGAGATAATGAAGAAATTAAGGTGGTGACCACAAACAAATTTACGGTTATAAATGGAGATCCAAAATTTAATACCCAATACACCACTATTAATGCTAAGGAAGCTGCTGAAGAATATATCAAGCACAGTTATAGAAAAGGCTGGCAACTAACTTAGGTAATTCGTTTTACCAATTTTATTATTCCTTATACACTATAAAAACTAAACTATGTCTGCCGGAGTTTACTAAGCAGACCGCTATACTACCACTCATGCTGATTTTTATCCGCGGATTATTAACCAGTTGTGGAGAGCAAAAAGAAAAAACTGTAGATGATCAAAATGATAGAAGACATCCTGATGCAAGATTAGGAAAGGATGGAAACCGCCAGGTGGGTTCTTTATATGATCTACTTAAAAATGCCACACCTGTAGGAGAATGGAACCGGGTTTCAATCATCGTATATAGAGGAACTATTGTACACATACAGAACGTAAAAACCGTGGTGGAATAGTTTTCATTTCAATAAATGTCTGAGGAAGGCGCTAATCATCTCAGTAAAAAGATTCTAAGAAATATTTTTAGAATAAATACAGCAAATAATATGCTAAGATTATATTCAATTTTGATTCTTATGTTGATACCTGTGGGATCTATTTGTGCCCAATCACCTCGTCTGATTATCCGTGGAGACGATATGGGTTATACACATTCTGCAAATGAGGCTTTATTAGAAAGTTATAAGGAGGGGATAATGACCACGGTAGAGGTTATGCCTATTACTCCCTGGTTTCCTGAAGTTGTGAAAATGTGTAATGCAAATCCGGATCTTGATGTGGGAATTCATCTTTCCCTAACTAGTGAATGGACAAATTTAAAGTGGCGACCATTAACTTGTAGTTCCAGTCTTACGGATAATGATGGTTATTTCTTTCCTATGATTTGGCCTAATCAGAATTATGAAGGACAGGCTTTAACAGAAAATGATTGGAAACTGGAAGAAATAGAAGCCGAAATAAGAGCACAAATTGAGTTGGCTATTAAAAAGATTCCTCATATCAGTCACGTCACATCACATATGGGATGGACAGCCATGGATCCACGAGTGACAGAACTTGTGGAAGAGCTTTCTCGCGAGTATGGGATCGATATAGATCCTAATAAATGGAACGTGCAGCGGGTACGTTATGAAGGAGAAAAAAAAACAGAGAAAGAAAAGTTTAAAAGTTTTTCTCAAATGCTAAAAGGTCTTCAAAAAGGAAAAACATATTTGTTTGTAGATCATCCCGCTTATAATACACCCGAGCAGCAAGCAGTAAATCACATTGGATATGAAGATGTTGCTGTAGACAGAGATGGTGTTGCGAGGATATGGACAGATCCAGAGATAAAGGAACTCGTACAACTACTGGACATTGACTTAATCAATTATAAGGATTTAAGAGATTAAAACTTAATTATGTACAGGAATTTTTGAAATGCCAAATTGAAGAGACAATAATATAAATGTGTGTATTTTACTAAATTAAAGAGGAATGGTTTATAAGCTCGGTTTTTTGTTACTATTAATTATCAATCCATTTATATATTCCAATGAAGAGGCGAAAATTGTTCCTTCCCAACTTACTTGTGAATATCTTTCCAGCCCTTCTGTGGTAGACGTACTTCAGCCGCGCTTAGGATGGAAAAACTTGAACTCTTCTCAGGAAAGAGGGCAAAAGCAAACAGCATATCAGGTGCGGGTGGCGAGCTCAGAGGATAAATTAAATAATCCTGATCTTTGGGACAGTCAGGAGGTAGAATCGGCAGAATCTATCCGGATCCTTTACAAAGGAAAGAAGCTCTCTTCGAGGCAGGAATGCTGGTGGCAGGTAAGAGTGTGGGACCGGGATGGAAATGTTTCGGCATGGAGCAAACCCGCTCACTGGCGAATGGGAATTCTGGATAAAAATGAATGGAAGGCGAAATGGATAGGTGCTCCCTGGCAGGGAGAAGAAGCATTACCCAGGCCAAGAGGACCTTTCGAAAAGCCAGAAGAATACGGTCCTCCCGCACCCTTTTTAAGGAAAGAATTCGAATTAAATAAAGAAGTGGAGAAAGCCGTTGCCTATGTCACTGGTCTCGGGTATTTTGAGTTTTATGCTAACGGAGAAAAAGTTAGTGATAATGTTTTAGTTCCTAATCAAACTAATTACGGTCATAGGCCTGAATTGTCTAAAACTTCTATTAACGTACCTGATGATTTTACCCAATACAAGGCTATGTACCTGGCCTATGATATTACTGAATATCTAAAAAAGGGTAGGAATGCAGTGGGAAGTATTCTTGGTAACGGTTTTTACAATCCTGCAAAATTTTGGTCCGGAGGCTATGGAACACCGAGGTTTTATGGTCAGATTTATGTTACCTACAAAGATGGAACCGGGGAGTTAATAGTTAGCGACGAATCCTGGAAGGCTGCAAAAAGTCCCATTCTAATGGATATGGTATATTACGGGGAAATTTATGATGCCAGAGAGGAGATACCCGGCTGGGCAAATGTAGGTCTGGATGATTCCGATTGGAAAAACGTAGCAATCCGAAAAGCTCCTGAAGGTCAATTAGTGGCCCATACAGCGAACCCGGACAAAGTAATGGAAAGGATAGAACCTATCTCTATTGTAAAAACAGGAGAAGGTAATTACACTGTAGATTTTGGTGTGGAGATATCTGGATGGGTCAGACTGAACAATGTAGAAGGTCCTGCAGGACATAAAATCGATATTTCCTTTATTTCTAATCAATACTCAGGTGAAAATAGTTACATCTTCAAAGGAAACGGCCTGGAGACATATGCTCCCCGTTTTAATTGGTTCGTATTTAGTGCAGTGGAAATAACAAATTGGCCAGTGGAATTAAAGGCAGAACATCTTACTGCTGAAGCTGTCTATACCTATGTGGAGGAATCAGCTGATTTCAGTACTTCCAATCAACTTTTCAATAACATCAACAAAATATGGCGAAGGAGCCAGGTGGATAATATGCACGGGGGTATAGTTAGTGATTGTCCGCATCGGGAGCGCAACGGCTATACGGGTGATGGACAAGTAGCTTGTGCTACTGTTATACATAATTATGATGTAAGAAACTTCTATTTTAAATGGATTGGAGATATGCTGGATTCTCAGGTGGTTAGCACTGGTTATGTCCCTAACTGCTCTCCCTGGCAACCTGGCTGTGGAGGTGGTGTTGCGTGGGGAGCAGCAATAGCAATAATGCCATGGGAATTTTATAAACATTATGGAGCATTAGATATGCTTGAAATCAGCTATGAACCTATAAAGGGGTATATAGGTTATATGCAAGACTGGGTTTCAGAAGAAGGTATCATGTTTTCCCAAAGACGAGGCGAAGATGGAGAGCTTTTAAAGTGGTTCAATTTAGGAGAATGGGCACCGCCGGGAGAGTTTGTAAGGGATGATTTGGTGCATACATTTTATTATTGGAGGTGTCTTGATATTGTTGCAAAAATGGCAAAGATCTTAGGAGAGCAAGAGGAACACGAGAAATTTCAATCTCTTGCCGAAGAGACAAAAAAAGCTTTTAGTAAAGTGTTTTATGATAAAGAAAAAGGTACCTATGGAGATGCTGGGGGTGATATTTTTGCTCTTAAAATGGGAGTGCCGGACTATCAATATGAAAAGGTAAGAAACTCATTAGTAGAAAATATCAAACAAAATGATGGACATTTGGATACCGGTATATTTGGTACGAGATATTTTTTTGAGGTACTTGCAGAGAATGGTCTTCAGAAATTTGCTTATGAAGTAATGAATAAGAAAACTGAACCTGGTTTTGGTCATTGGGTCGAGATAGGTTCCACCACGACCAGGGAACATTGGGATGAAGGGGGGTCCCATAATCATCCTATGTTTGGAGGTGGGTTGGTCTGGTTTTATCAAAACTTAGCTGGAATGAACGCCGACCCGGAAAACCCAGGTTACAGACATATAATTTTCAAACCCCAGCCAGTAGATGATCTTGAATATGTTAGCTACAAGAATGATACTCCTTATGGGGAAGCAGGAATAACGTGGAGAAATAACAAGCACAATTTTGGTATAAATATCGTTGTTCCTGTGGGTTCAACTGCCACCGTTTACATACCGGTCGGAGATAATAGTATAATAGAAGAAAAAGGTAAGGACGCCGAAACTTCAGAAATGGTAACCTTTGTTAAGATGGAAGGACGATATGCCATTTACAAAGTAGAAAGTGGGACTTATGATTTTGCGGTGGAAGAAAACGAGTAGACAGAATTTTAAATATGATCAATATTAATTACAATAAGTTTTAAATCAGAGTTTTCACCCTTCAATAGACCAAAAACAATTTTTATATGAAAAGGTTGCCAGGATTATATTATTTAGGGCTACCTTTT
>NZ_JAVRHO010000025.1:0-48451 GCF_031846515.1 Autumnicola lenta | reverse complement strand
TACCAGGTGCTGCCACCTGGTATTTTTATTAATTTCAAAAGATTTAAATCTTTAGATTATTCCAGTTCTCCCGTGAAATCTTCACTTACATCGCGACCGGCAAGACCGTCTGCAACTCCTTTGTAAGCATGTTTTCTCTCGTAATTGGCATTCCATACGTTAGGTGACTCCTCCGGCAACCAAAACTCATGCTCATTTTCATTATCTGAGATATTCCAAAGCGTTACACCGTAGCGTTGAGCAGCAGGAACGTGCTCCCTAAAGGAGTCAAAAATAAACTGATACATAGCTGCCTGATCTGCTAATTGAGCAGCGGTTGGAGAAGCTGTTCCAAGTCTCACATCAAGCTCAGAGATTTTGACCAGTTTTCCGGTAGCTGCCATTTTTTGAAACATTTCTACAATATTTTCTCTGCTTGTAGATAAAGAAACATGCATTTGAGTGCCAATACCGTCTACAGTAGCCCCTTCATTTTCTATATATTCAACATAATCAATTAGTCCATCCAATTTTGCCATACTGGCTTCCAGATTGTAATCATTGATAAAAAGTACATCTGATGGTTCAGCATGTTCCCGAGCCAGATTAAAGGCGGTCACAGCGTAATCCTTACCAAGGTATTTTTGCCAGTAGAAATCATCGCTTGCCAAATCTGTTACATTCCCGTCACGAAGGGTACCACCTTCCCTCATAGGTTCGTTTACAACATCCCAGGCTGTTACTTCATCTGTATAGTGAGTAACCATACCCACGATCCAGTCTTCCATAGCAGCACCTATAACTTCAGCTTTCTCTTCATCTGACATTTCAATAATAACCGGTCCGGTACCTGTGGCTACTTCACCAGAGGTCAGCACTACATCATCAATGTAAAAAGTAGTTGCAGATTCTCCAAAATCGAAGATAAATTTACCCCGATCAGCAGCTGTAGCGGTCATGGTTCTTGTAACCTGAGACCAGGTTGTCCCAACCTCAATGGCACCTGAATAATCGGCTGAGTAGTCTGGGCTTTGCAATTCTACTTGTATGGTAGAAGGTGCATCAGCTTTAATGAAAAAAGACATAGTATATTCTGTTCCCTCCTCCAGAGGCTCGTCAAAAGTGTAGACCTGTTGTGCTTCGTACGATTGCGCTTCAGTAGGATTAGTTAAGACCATTGCATAACCTGTATCACCATAGCCCTCTCCTTCTGCAGAAACCGCTCTTGTTGATTCATTTCCATAACCTGTCCATGGATCAAGGTTACCTTCTTCAAAATCACTATTGGTAATGAGGTTGACGGTTTCAGCCTCTCCGTCAAGATCTACAACGCTAATGTTATTTACATCAATATAATAGGTAACGCCGGGTACATATCCCAGGTCAAAAGATAAATTAAAACTTGTACCGGTAAAGTCACTAACTGTAAATTTCACCTGCTGCCATTGTGAAGTAGTTTCAAAAGCTTCTGTGAAATCTCCTCCAGTACCATACCAATCCTGATAAGGATAATTATTCTCCAAGCCACCAAAAGAAATACGCCCCTGTCCAGGTTGATCTGACCTTATATAAAAGGAAACCTCATACTCATGACCTTCTACAACAGGAATTTGGGGTGTTGTCAGTTGCAAATCATAGGGTTGTGCTGAACCAGAACCTGCCACCAACTCAATAGCTTGTGAATCTTCCGTTAAGCCTTCATCCTCAACAACCGTAATACCGTCACCGGGATTGTTCTTTGCCCAGCCAGCGAATGATCCATCCTCTAATCCAGAGATATCCAATGCACTGGCTCCACTAGATCCAGGGATAACAGTAGGTGCTATTAAACTATTTAAATAACTTGCGTTTTGATTTGCATGCCATACCAGCGTATGACCATACACATCCACTTCTGCCTGGTTGGTTTGCGCAATAAAATCATCTATAGGACCGAAATTTATTTCTCCTTCTGAATTTACCATGGCACCATGCTTCATGGCATAGCCTACCGTAACTTCATCAAAATTTTCGTCTACAATAGATCGATAAGTTTCATTGTTCATATAAAGATCCAGGACAATACCGGCTCCAAGAACATAATCTGCATAGGCTTTAAGGGGTTCATACCTACTGATCTTTTCTTCCAGTTCCAGAGGAAGCTCTGCCGTGGTTACCCTCTCATCTTCAGGTCTCTCTTCCCATTCCATAATTTCTTCTTCACAAGATGCGAAAAGCATAGAAGAAAGAAAGAGGATAGTTAAAATTTTTATCTGTTTCATCTTTTTTTATTTTTAATTAGTTATTCAGGAAAATCAGTAACAACAGGAGTTTCTAAAGAAACAATCCTCCAATTATCTGTATAGACCTGAACGGAGGTTTCCGAAGACGGAAATTCAACATCATCATTATATTCAGGAAGATCACTTAGATTAAAATCAGAATTTTCAAAGAACATCCCAAAGTTTTTGAACGTGGCAGATTCGCGGTACTGCAGAAGATCTTCAAAGGTATAATCTCCACCATCGTTGAATAAATAAAAGTCTGTAAAAGGAACAGTAACCGTAGTCCATCCTTCTGTCTCGAAAGGAACTGCTTCTCCATCAACGATCCATGGAATATAATTATAAACTCCACCGCTCCATTCTCCACCATTGAAGTTGTTGATCAACAGAATTTTTAAATATCCACTGCCTTCCCATGGTTCAGGAACATAAATATCAAATTGAAAAGCCACTTCCTCTAATGGTGTGTTAGCCGGGATGAAGGGGGTAAATTGCGAACGCCAGCTTTCGTTACCTGAAGTAAAGACTTCAGCCACACGATTTCTTCCGGCAGCAAAGGATGCAATGGTATCGTTACGAAGAGGTACATAATTTCCCTGAGAAACGACCCCGGTGCCAATAGGCTCTGATGTTAATTGCCCCTGACGAATAGTGTTACCGAATTCGCCAAGTTCCCCCATTCCGTCAAAATTCAGAACGACACCTCTTTCCACATTGAAAAAAGCCGGTGAATAAGCCGCTCCGTTTGCAGATTCTATATACAAGGAGCCCCCGTCTTCAGAAACACCTTCAGGTACGGTAACCGTGAAAAATTCACCATCTTCTTCATCAAAGGTAATTCCTTCCGTCACCTCTACACCTCCCGGAAATATCACTTTGCTCACTTCAATTAAACCTGAACCGTAAACCGTAATTTCTTCTCCCGGATTTGGTAAGGTATGGGAAACCCTATTAATGGTTGGCGCTGAGGACCGAATTTCAAATTCTATAGTCGTTTCAGAATTATCTTTTACTAGACGAATAGTGTTTCGCACATCTTCTTCAGCCTCTATTGTGGGAGTATCTCCCGAAACGCGAACCAACATCGAGGAATCAGAAACAAAAACGGGATTAAAGGAAGACTGAAAACCATTGATATAGATTCTTCTAACTCCTGTAAAGCCGGATCCTTCCAGGCGCAAAAGCTGTCCCAGACGGGCAAAAGTAACTTCTCTATCTGGTACATCAGAATCGACATCTTGCAGATACACTGTGTCAACAGTTACGGCACCTCCTCCGCCGGCATCATCATCATTTGAGCAAGCCGTAAACAGGAAGCCGAAAATAAATATCCCTAACAGAGAGATATAGCCCCGGTATTTTTTACTTATAATATTTTCCTTCATCTTATATAATTTTTATTCATTATCAATTTAATCATTGGAACAATTCATCAGTTATTCGTTCTTCAGTGAATTCGTAAGGTACAGGCTCCTCCCTTAATAGTGGATTTTGAACTACTTCAGACTCAGGATATGGTAAAAGGAATATACCCGCATCTACATCTCCAACAGCTCGGGTGCTTATATCACGAGTTTCATCGATAGAAGCCGTATTGGTTTCAGCATCATAGGTAAAAGGAGTTATAGTAGCCCTTTCCTGATTATCAACGTAGTTTATAACTTCCTGCTGCTCGTAATACGACCATCTTACCAAATCATACCAAAACTGGCCTTCCATAGCCAACTCCACCCTTCTTTCATGTAAAATATCTTCAAAAGTAAGGCTTGTTTTAGATGACAAACCGGCTCTTTCACGAAGTTCATTTACATACATTAGCGCTGTTGGATCACTGGTTGAAGCATTATTGCCCAAAACTGCTTCGGCATAATTTAAATAAACCTCACCCAACCTTAACATATATGTATTTAAACCGGAATTTTGTCTCGTAATATCCGGATTATCCCTATTAGAACCTACTACCCCTTTTTTTACATTTACATAAGTATTTTCGTGGTCTACCAGGTAGCCACCGTTAGCCTGGTTTATTTCAGGATAAAAATCGCCATCGGCCATCCACGTGGCTTCACGGCGCACATCGTTTGTTTCATACTCCTGCAATACATCATAAGAAGCCCGGGTGAAGTAACCATATGCAGCATCGTCACCTGTGATTTCCGATCCCAGGGCAAAATATGACTGATGTGTATTGTTAACTCCATATTCCCCATTGGGCACCCATTGTAAAGCAAACATAGACTCAGCGTTATTTTTATTTTCTATCATAAATAATTCGGCATAGTCATTTAACAACGAATATGGACCTTCATTTATAGCAGTGGCTGCAGCCATTTTAGCTAAATCAAGAAGTTCCTGATTTCTTGTACCACTATTCGGATTATCACTTAGTCCGGAATAAGACAAATAAAGGCGGGACAACATTCCATAGGCGGTATATTTAGTTACGCGACCAGCCTGTCCGGCTTGTTCTGGTAAATATCTTGCTGCATATTCTAGATCACGTATGGCAAACTCAAAAACATCAGTGCGAGGACTTTTATTTATAATTGGGTTATTTATTATTTCTGACTGACTGGTGGTAATAATCGCATCTCCCCACAATGAGGCAATGTACCAATACGCCACACCTCTCATAAAACGTGCTTCAGCTATATAACGCATTTTTGTTTCTTCTTCGACACTACTCTCCCTAATTGCAGCAATAGTGTTGTTGGATTGCTGAACTACAATATAGAATGACCTCCATGCCTCTACTAAAGGACCAGTTAACCCCGTTTCGGTTAAATCGCTAAAGGGATAAATATAATCGGAAAATGGTGCGTAAAGGTTATAAGAACGCCCATCCCCTAATCCAAAATAGAATTTGTCATTAAAAGAAAACCATACCCTGTTATAAAGCGGTGCTGTGGCGGCTTGAAAGTCTGCTTCAGATTGGAAAAAGTTTTCCCTTGCAATCTGATCGTTTGGCTCTATATCTAAGTCATCGCTACAGCCGTAAGCACTGAAGAACAACGTTGCTATAAGAAGCTTGTAAAAAATTTTATTTGTACTCATAGTATATTTTTTTTTAAAAATTCACATTAAGCCCTACTGTATATACACGTGGGGAAGGATAACGACCATTGTCTATACCCGTTAAAAGGGCATCCTGATTAATTGATCCTACTTCCGGGTCAAACCCGGAATAATTTGTAAAAGTATACACGTTCTGTAGGTTCGTGTATATTTTAAAGTTGCTAAGTCCAAAACGCTCAACAAAATCACGTGGCAGATTATATCCAAAGGAAATATTCTGAATACGCAAATAAGAGCCATCCTCCAGGAACCTGTCACTATACCTAAAATTTGAGGTGGAGGCTGCTGAAGAAGCTGCAATCCTTGGCATATACTGGTCCCCGTCTACTATTTGAACATTGCGATAATCATTTGGTCCATCGGGATCGATAAGTCCTAACTCGGCATAACCAAGAGCTGACTGTAATAAATTAGTGTTTTCACGAGGATTTTCTAAAAACCGCCTTTGGTAATTCACCACTTCATTTCCATAAACACCTGATAATTGTATGTTTAGATCAAATCCTTTATATGTAAAAGAGTTTCCAATACCGTAACTAAAGTCAGGATGTGGATTACCAATATAATCACGATCCTGTTCATTAATAACGCCATCTTCATTTACATCTTTAAAGATATAATCTCCAATCCAAACCCCATTTTCGCCAATTTCCATGTCTTCAGGTAAAGCCGTAGGCACCACTTCACCATCCTCATCTCTGTAATAAAAATCTGTGGCATCTTCAAAACGACCAATTACTTTGTAGCCATAAAACTGACCAATAGGCTGACCGACTGCAGTTCTTGTGACGATAGTTACATCTGATCCCTGCTGCAGGGTTCTGTTTAAGATACCAGTCTCGGTGGCCAGTGCCTGAACTTCATTTCTGTTTAAGGTAAATACAAGGTTGGTCCTCCAGGAAAAATCACCTGCATCTACGTTAACTGTGTTCAGGGTTAATTCTATTCCTTTGTTCTCAAGGGATCCTATGTTTACATAAGGAGCAGATGTAGCGCCTATACCGGAAGTTCCGGAATAATCTGGATAAGGAGCCAAAAGTAATAAATCATCTGTCCTCTTGTGGTAAACATCTGCAATAAATTCAATACGGTTGTTGAACATATTAAGATCCAGACCAATGTTGCCTGAATAAGTGGTCTCCCATTGCAGATCTGGGTTAGCAGTGTTTGAAGCTAACAGCCCTGCTCCAAAAGGAGTTGCTGATGCTCCATAAATAGATGTAAAAGCATAGTTAGGAACACTTTGGTTACCCACGGCTCCATAACCCAGGCGCAATTTTAAATTGTTTATGTATTCATTGTCCTCAAGAAATTCTTCATTGGAAATTCTCCACGCCAATGCAGCAGAAGGGAACCATCCCCATCGATTTTCTGTGGCAAATTGAGAAGAACCATCATAACGCAAGGTGGCAGTCAACAAATAGCGTTCATCAAATGAATAGAAAGCCCGGGCAAAATAAGAACTTATAGCACTCGTATAACTAGCATTGGAATTTCTCGCAGTTGTGGCATCGCCTGCATTTAAATCTGTTGCTCCATTTGTTAAATATCCGGACCGATAACCGTACAGGTTTTCCCAAAATGTTTCCTGATATTCCTGACCAAGTATTGCATTTACACTATGATTGCCAAATGCACGATCATAGGTCAATACATTCCGAAAGTTAAAATACTTGTTGTAGCTTTTTGTTCTCGTACCTTCTCTCACCTCATTTACAATTGCTCCAAAAGTGTAAGACGGGTTAAATGTATATCCATTGGACACTCCATAATCAATAGAATATTCCGATCTAAGTTTTAAACCTTCTATTATATCAAGTTCAGCAAAAGTATTTGCTCTAATTCCTGCACTTTCGCTACGGTTTTCTCTAATACTTGCCAAACCTACGGGATTGTTCTGCACAAATTCGTCTGTAACGGGACCATCAAAAGTACCTTCAGCATTACGTACTGCAACATTTGGTGTTTGCTTAAGTGCTGTGAGAATTAATGACTGATCTGAAAATGTTGTATTTTGGTTTATAGTATTAAAGGCAAAATTTATTCCAACTTTTAAAAAATCCTTTACCTGCGAATCAAAAACACCTCTTAAGTTAAGTCGATCAAAAGAAGAACCCAGTGCTATTCCTTCCTGGTCCAGGTAACCTATAGTCATTGCATAAGTGGTTTTTTCATTACCACCAGTTACAGAAAGGTTATGGCTCTGCATCATTGCCCTGGTAAACATTTCATCCTGCCAGTCAGTTCCTTCACCTAACAAATCTGGGCGTATAAAAGTATCGTCCTGCTGCACAATCCCTAAATCTGCTCTTGTGTTTCTATGTATGGCATATTCCTGAAGATTTAGTAAATCTAATTGTCTTGGTAGCTCCTGAAAACCAATATAACTGTTAAGGTTAATAGTCGCTTCACCATCCTTACCTCGTTTAGTCGTAATGAGAATAACACCATTTGCCGCCCTGGAACCATAAATAGCAGTTGCAGAAGCATCTTTTAAGATGTCTATGGATACGATATCAGAAGGGTTAATGGATGCAAAGGCATTCTGTCCGGTTTGTCCCGTGTTACTGTCAACAATAACACCGTCAATTACAAAAATTGGTTCATTTGAACCTGTAATCGAACTTATACCACGAATACGGATGGAGGAACTGGCTCCAGGTGCTCCACTATTTTGCTGTATCTGTACCCCCGCAGCACGACCCTGTAGGACCTGATCTATTGTTGTAGGAATAGATTCTTCAATTGCATCTTCCGAAACAGAAACAACTGCTCCAGTAACATCACTTCGTTTCATGGTGCCATAACCAACAACAACAACTTCATCTAAGGAAGATACATCTGTTTCTAAAGTTGTATTAATCTGGCGTTGGCCATTGACCGGCACCTCTTTAGTTTGAAAACCTACAAAACTAAAAACAAGCACCCCATCTGAGGGAACATTATTGATGGCATAATTACCATCAAAATCTGTAACAACTCCATTGCTGGTCCCCTTTACCATAACGGTTACTCCCGGTACCGGTCCGTTTTCATCGGTAACAGTTCCTGTCACTGTATTTTGCGCAAACGCTGTAAAACTAATCAGGCTCATTACAACGAAGAGATGAAAACTTCGAATTCCTGAGCTTAATACACTAATTAAATGATTTGTCATTGTCGAATTTATTTTATTAAGGAATTTAGATGATTGTGAGAAAAATTAAATTATACTGATGATTTTTTGCTGTAGGTGATCCTATTTTAAGCAAAAGTTATTCTGACTTACGAAATCGATTGATTGATGAATTATATTTAAAACTCTTAAAATTTTAATAACAAATATATCTGACCTCGTCCAATTGCAGTAACAATTTTGTTGCAACTCTCCATAAATTTTGAAGCATTGCCTGTAATTACTACGATGTCAAGCATCTTTTTAGTGACAATCTTTACCATCTTGTTCAAATTCTGCAGATTTCTAATCTCCCGGAATTTCTTATTCCAATTAAGGGAATACACAAAAGCTCTTATCAGGAAGTCATTACTATCAGACAAAAGTATTTTATAAACTTGCTTCCCATATATAAATAGCACGCCAGAAAATTTTAATTTCAATGAAATTTTTACATAGCCTTTAGAGAATGTGATGGTAAACTTGAGAATTAAAATTTTTTTGGATTTTCGGGGCTGTGGTGTTTACCCCATTCATTAAATAGATAAAGAGGGCGACTGTTCTTTAGTTAATTTCAAGAACCATAGTAGACATTTCCTTATGCAAGCTACACCTTAGATAAATTCGCGGGAAAAATTCAACAACAGTAGGCAACTCAAACATGGAAGCTCACTGGAGGCCTAGTTAAAATCTTCTAGGAATTAAGTTGCTTATGTACCAAACAAACATTTTAATCAATTCATATCCAAAAAATTATCATGTACATCAATTGTCAGTAAGGTTATTCCATTCATGCCTATACTATTATGTTAAAGTTGTAAAAAAACATTATTTATTAACACAACCGATTGCGCCACAAAAATAATTCTGTATATTTATCCACTTTTAAAATTAATTACGAGCTTTTTTTGCACTTATACAATTTCCATCACTAAAAAATATTAAATACTAAATTATGAACGAAAAATTACTGATTATTGACAATCACCTCTGGAAGAAATTTCTCTTCTTCTTATTTTTGATCATTGGTTTTGGTGCTTATGCACAGACTACCACAGTAACAGGAACAGTATCTGATGACGTAGGCCCTATACCTGGGGTAACTGTACTGGTGCAGGGCACGAATAACGGAACAACCACAGATTTTGATGGAAATTACAGTCTTACTAATGTGCCTGCAGATGCCACTCTTCAGTTTAGCTTTATAGGTTTTGCTCCACAGGAAGTACCGGTAAACGGCCGCACCGAAATCGATATAACTCTGGAGGAAGATACTGAATCTCTTGAAGAGATTGTTGTTGTAGGATATGGTACGCAAACTAGAGAATCGGTAACAGGTTCAGTCGTTTCCGTTAAAGGAGAGGAATTAAATGAAGTGAAGACCGCAAACTTTCAGGAAGCCCTAATAGGTCGTGCAGCTGGTGTGAATATCTCAACAACCAGTACCAGGCCTGGTGCCGCTCCTCAGGTTCGTATTCGTGGTGTACGTTCGCTTTCGGGAAACAATGATCCTTTAGTTGTGCTTAATGGTATTCCTTTTGCCGGTGGTTTAAGTGATATTAATTCTAATGATATCGAAAGTCTCGATATACTGAAGGATGCTTCTGCAACAGCAATCTATGGTTCCAGAGGTGCAAATGGCGTCATTCTGATTACAACAAAATCAGGAAGAGAAGGACAGGAAGCAACGTTTTCTTATAATACCTACTATGCAATAAAAGAGGTCTTTGCTAAATATCCTATGATGAATGCAGCTCAACTAATCCAATTGCGTGCTGACGTTGCGGCCAATAATGATGGGGTTCCAATTTTCGGACTAGCAGGTGACGAAGATCTTGGAAATAATACTGACTGGCAAGACCTTTTATACGGGACAGGACTTCAAACTACGCACGATATGAGTGTCCAGGGTGGTTCTGAAAAAGGTTCATATAATATAGGGCTGGGATATTTCAAAGAAACGTCGGTTGTGCCCGAAGACAGTTTTCAGAGATATTCATTAAGAGCTCAGGTTGATCAGGAAGTTGGTTCCTTATTCAGTTTTGGCTTAAACTCGGTAATGAACTTCAATAATACAAGTAGTATTGTTGGTGTATATGATGTATTGGCTGCATCCCCGTTATTAAGTCCATATGACGAAAATGGCAATTTTCTGTCATCAGTCCGACGTCAGACTCAAGCTGACGATATTTGGATCCCTACAAGGAATGAGATAAACCGTATTGGGGAAGGCCGAAAAAATCAACAACTGGATTATGGTTCCTATAACAACATATATGCTCAGGTTAAAATACCCTGGGTTGAGGGGTTAAAATTCCGCATTAATACCGGTCTCAATTTCCGCACTAGCAGGGATGGGAATTTTACAGGTCGCGGGGTTTTCAGCTTTAATGAAACTAACCCTTCATCAGCAAGCTATAACACTTCTAATACAAGAGATTATGTTATTGAAAACCAATTACTCTTTGACAGGACTTTTGCTGATAAACACCAGGTAAACTTTGTAGGATTATTTTCAGCTCAACATACTGAATATGATGACTCAAATTTATCTGTTCGAAATATCCCGAATGAACAATCCTTGTGGTACAATTTAGACACAGCTCTTTCTGAAGATATTTTAGGTTATGGAACGAATTACTCAGCTAGCGGGCTATTATCTTACATGGGTAGGGTTATGTATCAATATGATGACCGTTATCTCTTTACTGCTACAGTGCGTTCTGATGGTTCCTCTCGTTTAGCACCCGGTTATGAATGGGTTACCTATCCTGCAGTTTCCGTTGGATGGAATATAGCCAATGAAAGCTTTATGGAAAACGTTGATCCTATTGGACTCCTGAAATTACGTGCTGGTTACGGGGAAACTTCTAACCAGGCGATAGCCCCTTATTCAACTCAAGGAAGGTTATCTACACGAAATTATAACTTTGGTAGTACTTTTGCTCAGGGTTATTTTGTGTCCCAGTTACCTAACCCCTCCTTAGGTTGGGAGTTTTCAGAGACTTATAACTTTGGTCTGGACTTCAGGTTATTCAACAACCGTATATCCGGTGCTGTAGAATATTACATCACAAATACCAGTGATATACTATATGGTCTGGGACTTCCGGCTACATCTGGTGTAGGCAACGTAACGAGTAATATTGGTGAAACCCAAAATAAGGGTATGGAATTTACCCTTGATGGTACTATTATAAATAATCCCGATGGTTTTACATGGGACGCAGGTATAAACCTTTATTATAACAGGAATGAAATTGTTTCTTTAGCTACCGGAGAGGATAGAAACGAAGGACAGCTTTGGTTTGTTGGTTCCCCTATTAACGTAATCTATGATCAGGAATATGTTGGACTCTGGAATGAATCTGATCCACTTTTTCAATATCTGGACATCCTCGAACCGGGGGGCAATGTTGGAATGGTAAAGGTAAGATATACGGGAGAATTCAATGAAGATGGATCACCAGTTAGGGCGATTAATGCTGATGATAGAATTATACAGGATCCCACACCAGATTTTCAGGGTGGTTTTAATACCCGTTTAGCTTATAAAAATTTCGATTTAAACATCATTGGAACATTCCAACGTGGAGGTCTTGTTTATAGCACATTGTATGGAAGTGCAGGGTACTTGAATTTACTAACCGGACGACGCGGCAATGTTGATGTGGATTATTGGACACCTACAAACACAGATGCCAGGTTCCCGGCGCCAGGGGGAATTCAAAGTGGGGATAATCCCAAATACGGAAGTACTTTAGGTTTATTTGACGCCTCCTACGTGAAAATTCGTGCCATGACTTTAGGTTATAATTTCGACCGGGATTTAACCAGCAACATTGGAATGCAAAATATTAGACTTTACGCCTCTGCGCAGAATCCATTTGTATTCTTTTCACCTTTTCATGATGAATCTGGTTTAGATCCAGAAATTACAAATTCAGCAGTTGATGGGAATGGAAACCGCCAGAACGTTGCAGTAAATACAGGGAATATTTCTTCAGGTATACAAACAATAGGAGCAAATGTTCCCTCAACACGGAATTTTCTGTTAGGATTAAACATTTCATTTTAAAAAATAAAAAAATATGAGAACGATTAAATCTAAATTTGGACTATTTGGACTACTGTCAATGGTATTGCTAGTAGGATTTCAATCTTGTTCAGAAGACATACTAGAGGAGAAACCAAGGAGTGTTTTTACTCCGGGATTCTTTCAGACTGAACTTGGGGTTCAGGGCGGTATAACCTTTTTATACGAAAATATGAGGTACTTATACGGCCATGAATATTATTTTAGTCTTTTAGAAACAGGAACCGACGAATATACCTACGCTCAAAGTGCTGATAACAACTTTATAGTTCCAGATTTATCAGGTGCTGGTGCTGCTATACAATCAGATACCTATGTAACCGGTATTTCCTGGAACACTGTTTTTCCTGCTATTAATACAGCCAGTGGAATTATAGAAAATGCCGAGGCTGTCGACCTTGATGAATCTCTAATTGCAGAAGCCAGATTTTTCCGTGCGTTTAATTATTTTACGTTAGTTCAGCAATACGGTGGTGTGCCATTAGATCTAGGTTCAGGAGAATTAGAATTTAATAACAATGCAGTTAGAACTTCAGTACGTAATACTGTACCTGAAGTATACACCAGAGCTATATTTCCAGATTTAATTACAGCCGTTAACAATCTACCTGTAAATCCTCGATTAACCGGAACCGTTACCAAAAACGTTGCCCGGCTAGAATTAGCGAAAGCCTACTTAACGTACGGGTGGTGGTTAGAGAATCCAAACAACATCCCGACTTATCCAGAAACTTCCAGAACAGATCCTGACGGACATGATGCGCAATGGTATTTCCAGGAGGCTTATGACCTGGCGGTTGAAGGAATTGAAAATCCAGGCCCTTATGCTTTACAGGAATATTATTATGATATACACCTCGGTTCTAATGATCGTAATAGTGAGTGGATGTTATATGCAGATCGTACTGAAGAAAGCCAGATATACAATGGAGCAGACTTAGGATGGTCTGGTGGGGGTGGTAGTGCCAATATCGCAGTCTGGATGGCAACACCTAATTATACAACTATTAGTGTTGACGGGGTGGCAGCAGTGCAACGTGAAGCAGCTCAAAGCTATGGTAGACCCTGGACGCGAATGGCACCTACAGTTGAAGTATTAACGGAAACCTTTGATAATAAGGATATGGATTCCCGTTATGACGGTACTTTTGTAAGCACTTATAGAGGAAATTGGGATAAAGGCGGCTCACCCGAAGCTACTTTAACGGCTGCTAATGATTTGGAAATAGCTCCCGGTGATGCTGTTGTTTCATTTTTAGATGAACATAACCCAAACGTAGACTACGTGAACGGAGCTAATATTGGTGGCGGAGTAATCCCTGGCAGAGCTGATTATGTTATAAACCCAGATGAAATCAACAGAAGGTTTTATCCTGGCCTATGGAAACATGGAACCTATCGTACCGATAATCAAGGTGGTTTGGGACAACCGAACGGTGCACTCACGCGACCTTTCCCTATAGCTAAATATTCGGAATTTTACTTTGTAGCTGCCGAAGCCGCAGTTAAAGGTGCATCCGGAAGTTATTCTGCTTACGATTTAATCAATGTTATTCGTGCTCGTGCCGGAAATTGGCGCTTTGATAATGGCGAACAGGAAGTAAGAAATGCAGACTTTAGTGATGAATTGGTAGCTGCAACTCCAATGGATATTGATATTGACTACATTCTAATGGAACGGTCACGAGAGTACTACGGAGAGCTAAAAAGATGGTTGGACCTGGTGCGTACTCAAAAATGGGCTGAATTTGCAGGAACTTACACTATTGCCGGCAATGCTGCTACAGATCACGATCCTGAGACGTTTACCAGAACTATTGAAGATTATCATTACTTAAGACCAATACCTCAAGGTCAGTTAGACGATCTTGACATGTCTGAAGCTGAAAAGGATGCTTATCAAAATCCGGGATATTAATAATTGACATTTAATTTGCAATTTGACTTTCTGAACAGGTCAAAGAAATTGATTATACGTAAAAAGGTTGTCTTGAAATATTAGACGACCTTTTTACGTAAATAAAAATTGTAACTATAATAATACTACCATTTAAAGGAATTTGAAATATACCTTAGCCTAATAAATTCTAATGAAAATACTTGGCATCTCTGCATATTACCATGATTCGGCTGCTGCCATTATCTCGAATGGTAAAGTTCTGTATGCCGCGCAGGAAGAACGTTTTACCAGGATAAAGAATGACGCCTCTTTTCCTGAAGAAGCTATTAAATTTTGTCTTAATGAATCTGGTTTTGATTTAGGTGATATCGATGCAATAGCATTTTATGATAAGCCTTTCTTAAAATTTGAAAGATTACTGGAAACCTATTACGCCTTTGCGCCCAAAGGTTTTAAATCATTTGTAAAAGCTATGCCTGTTTGGTTAAAGGAAAAACTGTTTATCAAGCAGATCATAAGAAAAAGATTAAGACAGATAAATAAAGATAGTAAAGTTTCTAAAATTGATATAGTTTTTCCAGAACATCATTTATCCCATATTGCCAGTGCATTTTATACATCACCATTTAAAAAAAGTGCATTTATAACAGTTGATGGTGTTGGTGAATGGACTACAACCTCTTATGGAATCGCTTGTGGTGAAAAAGGAATAGAAGTACTGGGAGAATTGCAATTTCCAGATTCCATAGGTTTATTTTATTCATCATTCACTTATTTCCTGGGATTTGAAGTGAATAAAGGTGAATACAAAATGATGGGACTCGCGCCTTATAGTAATGCAAAGTCTGAAAGGGTGATTCAGTTTATTGATACTATTAAAGAAAAATTAATTGATATTAAAGACGATGGTTCTATTAAATTAAATAAAGATTATTTTGAATACCCCGTTGGATTACGGATGGTAAATCCAAAAAAATGGGAGAAATTGTTTGAATTTAGAAAAAGAAAGCCCCAGGAACCTTTAACCCAAGTTCATGCAGACCTGGCTTTTGCTGTTCAAAAAGTTTTAGAACAAGTGCTGGTTAAAATGATCATACACGTCAAACAACAAACAAATGCCGATTATTTATGTTTGGCCGGTGGTGTTGCTCTTAATTGTGTAGCCAATTCTGTTTTATATCATCAGAAAATCTTTAAAGATATTTATATTCAACCAGCTGCAGGTGATGCCGGAGGCGCAATAGGAGCTGCATTATCAACTAATTACCTTAAGGCAGATTTGACATTTACTGGTTTTAACGAACCCTTTAATAATTATTTAGGCCCAAATTTTTCAAATCTCGAAATTGAAAGAGTTTTGAGGAAAAATAAATGCAACTTTCAATATTTTGAATCCTCAGAACACTTATATAAAGAAATTGCAAATTATATTGCTGAAAAAAAAGTAGTTGGATGGTTTCAGGGAAGAACAGAATTTGGTCCAAGAGCATTGGGTAACAGAAGTATTTTAGCAGATGCAACAGATAGTAACATGCAGTCTAAACTGAATTTAAAAATTAAATTTAGAGAAAGCTTTAGACCCTTTGCCCCAGCAGTATGCGAGGAAGATTATGACACATATTTTGAACAAGGAAAACAGTCTTACTATATGTTATTTACTAATGAGCTTAAAAGATCATTAGTGAAAAAATTACCGAATAATTTTGATGAACTTAGCCTTGAAGAAAAACGTAACTTAGTTAAGTCCAAATTACCTGCAATTACCCATACAGATTTTTCTGCCAGGGTCCAGGTTGTGAAAAAAAGCATGAATCCAAGGTTTTGGAACTTATTACAGGCCTATAAAAAGATTACTGGAAACGGTGTCCTAATTAATACAAGCTTCAATGTCAAGGATGAACCAATAGTTAACACTCCTGAAAATGCTTATTTTTGCTTTATGCACACTGGGATGGATATGTTAGTGCTAGAGAATTATTTAATTGTAAAATAGATGGAGTTTATAAAAGAATTTTTCCTTTTTTTAAAGGAACGAAAAAAGTGGTGGTTGGTGCCTATGATATTAATTTTTGCGATTTTAGGAGGCCTTATATTTATTACAAACGGATCCGCTTTAGCACCGTTTATTTATAGCCTATTTTAATGAAGAAAGAAAAAGCCTATGAAACCATAATTGTTCTGGCATTAGTTGGACTAATTTGTTTTTTAGTCTATGGGAATATCTGGTTAATTTACTTATCTGTGGCATTTTTGGCAATTCCTTTAATTTCAATTAAGGCCGCTTTAATAATCGCACAAATCTGGTTTGGATTTTCTGATTATCTAGGTTTTGTAATGAATTATTTTATCATGTTCATTTGCTTTTATATTTTCTTGGTTCCTTTATCGTCTCTGCAAAGAATATTCGGAAAAAATCAAATTCTGCAAAAAGAGAAGGAAGATTCCTATTTTCATAAAAGGAATCACTTATTTACCAGTAAAGACATTGATAAACCCTGGTAGATAATTTTTTATTTTAATTGCTCTGCCTTTTTAGAATAAAATTCAGCATAATCCATCATATCCATTTTCATACAAATCTCAGCGGCCATTTCGTAAACTTTTGGTTGTTCTGGATATTCAGAAATTAAAGATTGTGCCACACGCAGCGCATTTTTAAAATCGCCCTCATTATTATAGGTATGATAGGCCTGCCTCATTACATCCTCCCATTTCTCCATACCAGAGTAAAGATTGATGGCTTTTCGCTCTTCATAAGTAGGATTCTGAATTGAATGATAACCTCTTACCGGATTTTTTCCAGACATTTCTAAAACATAGGGCCATGATCGCTTTAGGTCTTCTACAATAAACTTTCCTCTAATAGAATCTATTTGAGTTATAGGTATGTCCTGAAATGCATCATCATAAGGAATAAAATTGTCCCACCGGCCTATGAATTGTAGTTCTTCCATTTTGTTATAAATCGCATCAGCTATTAAAAAGTTCCCTTTTATATTAGGATGAACATGCTCTGTCATCAATTCATTATCAATAAATCCGCTCTGCGATTTATCCCGAAACAGTTTCTTTGCATCAACCAGAAACACACCTTCTTTTTCTGACAATTCAGTAATTATATTATTAATTTTTTCGGGTGCCCGGAATCTTAGCAAGTCTAATTCTTTAGCAATTTGCAGATATTTCTTTGCGGAATCCTTTTGCTTATCAATATAATATTGCCCCAATTTGTAGGCAGCTTCAGCATTCTGTTCCCCGATTCTATAAATATTCCCTTTATCGTTTCCTAAAGCCCGCTCAAATTTTTCTTCCTCCATATCATCACTTATGAATGGTGGAATATCTTTTTCATTAGAAACTAGTGTTGATAATAAAACAGGAATATTATTATCCTGATATTTTGATATGATTATATTTAAATTACTTCGGAATTGATCTACACCTGCATGATAAATTTCTGAATCAAACGGGATTTGCTGTTCCCTGGCCATCACTTCCATTAATGTTGTTTCTCCAACCTTATAACCAGCATCAATTTTTGAGGCGAAAATTTTGGAATATGTATTTTCCAATAACTGAAAAAAACGTAAGTTTTTCAACTTTAAATAACTTCTTACTAGAGAAGGATGATTTCCGGTAAAAACAGACGACCCTGCACCTAAAGCACCATAGTATTCATTATGTCCCGCATAAATTATAACAAGATCTGGATTCTGTGCAATTATTTTATCGGTCAAATCCCATAACGTATATGAATTAACAGCGGTAATTCCGGTGTTGATCACTTCGATATTTTTTTCAGGGAACGTCCGGGAAAGCCTGTGTTTAAGTATTCGCGGAAATGAACCATTCTTATAAAATGGAAAACCCACTACGGTGGAGGCACCCTGAACAAATATTCTATACGTATCTTCTGTTTTACTCTTTAAAAAAAGGTCTGATTGATTATCGGAATTAAATCCTGTATTCTTAAAATACTTTTTAGAAATATCAGAATTCATCACATAATATTCGGTGTTATTTTCGGAGGTAACTTTATGGAAAAGCTGGTAGTTTTCACCATATCCAAAAAGTCTGAGCATTACCTCCACCACCAGAATTAGAAGAAACGGGAAGCTAATAGCAATAAGTTTAAATACTGTTTTTTTATCCAAAAGCAATATGTTATTTTAGAAGATCGCTTGCGTCCTATTTTCAAACTAAATTCTTATACTTAAGATTTATATTTTGGCTGCAGAATACAATGGTGGCGTCTTGAGCGAATAAAATTAGGTTTACAATATATTCCAGGTCTTACAATGAAGCATAAATTCAGTTTTTATTTATTTCTACTATTCCTGACATTTTTAGTTTCCTGTAAAGATAAAGGTGAAGTTACAAAGAAACCAACTGTAGGTGACAATCTTTTCACATTGCTATCTAATGATCAAACCAATATTCATTTTGAAAACTCCGTAGAGGAAACTTCTGATTTTAATGTTCTCAACTATTACTACGCCTATAACGGTGGTGGTGTTGCCATAGGAGACGTAAATAATGACGGATTACAGGACATCTATTTTACCTCTAACCAGAAATCCAATAAGCTATATATTAATAAGGGAGATTTTAAATTTCAAGATAATACAGAGGCTGCCCATGTAGAAGATTCTGAAGGATGGACCACAGGTGTAAATATGATAGATATCAATAATGACGGATGGATGGATCTTTATGTTTGTAAATCGGCATCATTAACCAACAATTCACTCCGTACCAATAAACTTTTCATTAATCAGAGGGATGGAACTTTTAAAGAAGAAGCACAAAAATGGGGGCTGGATAACGACGGTTTTTCAATACAATCTTACTTTTTTGATTATGATAAGGATGGCGATTTAGACATGTATCTAATTAATCACCGAGTCGATTTTCTTAATTCTGTTAATCTCGCAGCAATTCTGGAAGACGAAGATTTTTTTTCACAAACCTCAGATCATCTCTTTAGAAATGACGGCAATAAATTTACCGATGTTACCATCGATAGCGGAATAATGAATAAAGAATTTAGTTTGAGTGCCGCAATAGGTGACTATAACAACGATGGTTGGCCAGATGTATATGTTGCCAACGATTTTATTACTCCAGATAAATTATACATTAATAACAAAAACGGCACTTTTATTAATCAAATAGATACACGTGTAAAACACACTTCATACAGTAGTATGGGCTCTGATATTGCCGATATTAATAATGATTTATTACCAGATTTATTGGTTCTAGATATGTCTGCAGAAGACCATAGCAGAGGGAAGCAGAATATGCCGAGCATGAACACCAGTGGTTTTTGGTGGATAGTTAATTCAGGATACCATTATCAATATATGTCCAACATTCTTAATCTAAATAACGGGAATGGATATTTTAGTGACATAGCTCAATTTGCAGGACTTTCAAAAACCGATTGGAGTTGGGGACCACTGATTGCAGATTTTGATGGTGATGGTTTTAAAGATGTATTTGTTACGAACGGAATTAAACGAGAAATAGCAAATCAGGATTTTGGAAATTTTTTGGACACACAACAAGATTCTATTAAAGATATGTCCATTGAACAAATCTTGAACAGAATGCCTTCGGAAAAGCTTCAAAATTATGCTTTTAAAAATAATGGTAATCTGTCGTTTAGTAAGGAAATTAAAAATTGGGGATTCACTAAAGCCGTAAATTCAAACGGCGCAGCATATGCAGACCTGGACAATGACGGTGATTTGGATATTATCATCAATAATCTTGAAGATAAGGCTGGTATTTATCGAAACAATTCCACGAGCAATTTTCTAAATATAAATCTAATTGGCGGTAAAAATAATGTCACCGCAATTGGAAGTAAGGTCAAGTTGTTTACTGATAGTTCCATGCAATACCAGGAATTGTTTCTTTCGAGAGGATATCAATCTTCTGTTTCTCCCATTTTAAACTTTGGTATTGGTGAAGAAACCAATATTAAACGGGTAGAAATTATATGGAATAACGGAAGCATCTCAATAAAGGAGAATGTAGAGGCAAATCAAACACTTACGTTTCATCAAAAAGAATCTAAGTCCGACGTAAATCACTCAAAATACAAATTTTCTAATAATTTCACCAGGGTAAGTCCAGAGCATTTGGGCTTAAACTATAGACACCATGAGAATGAATATAATGATTTTTCCCGCCAGGTGCTTTTGCCTCAAAAACAATCTCAAAAAGGTCCAGCCTTTGCAGAAGCTGATGTAAATAAAGATGGCTTAGCCGATCTATACCTCGGAGGTGCATTAGATCAGCCTGCGGAACTATATATCCAGAATCCGGATGGCAGATTTCAGAAAAAAAAGATAGCCATTTTTGAAAAAGATAAAAAATATGAAGATAATGGAGCACATTTTTTTGACGCCAACAATGATGGCAATCTGGACCTTTACGTCACCAGCGGCGGCTACGAATTAAAAGAAAATGATCCTTTACTACAGGACAGGCTTTATTTAAATGATGGTTGTGGCAACTTTTCTAAATCTTACAATTTGCCTACCATGTTAACCAGTACTAAAGCCGTTACTTCTTTAGACTATGATCACGATGGGGATTTAGATTTGTTTGTGGCCGGACACCTAATTCCAGGTAAGTATCCCTTACCACCCAAGTCCTATGTGTTGCAAAACACCAATGGCGTATTTACTGTTGTCACTAAAGAGGTTGCGCCAAATTTTTCAGAAATAGGAATAGTAAACGACTTAATTTTTAGTGATTACGATAACGATAGTGATTTAGATTTAATGGTTGCCGGAGAGTGGATGCCAATTATCGTTTTTGAGAATGTAGATAAACAATTTTTATTAGCAAATGTACGATCCCTGGAAAATACTGGGGGCTGGTGGAATACAATTGCCGAAATTGATTTTGATAACGACGGTGATATGGACTATTTCGCAGGTAATATTGGAGGAAACAACAAATATCATCCTACAGAAGAAAAGCCACTATATATCTACGGAAAAGACTTAGAGGATGATGAGAAGTACGATATGTTTTTGAGCAAACTTTACAAAGGGAATTTAGTACCTGTTCGTGGTAAAGAATGTTCTTCAAGCCAAAATCCTTTTGTGAGTCAGAAAATTCAAACCTATCAGCAATTTGCTAATTCAACATTGGAAGATGTTTATGGAAAAAGAATGCTGGAAAGTTCCTATAAAAAACAGTCTACCGAATTCAAATCTATTTATCTTGAAAATAAAGGAGGTGGGAATTTTGAATTAAGACATCTGCCGAATTACGCACAATTGGGACCAACCATGTCTTTTGCATTTACAGATGTTAATCATGATGGAATAATGGATGTTATTGGCATAGGTGCGATACATGAAGCTGAAGTAGAAACAGTGCGCTACGATTCAAATATTGGATATGTATTGTTAGGTGATTCTAAAGGGGGTTTCAGACCCTATAGAGATATCAATTTCTATAATGACTTAAACGCTAAAAATATGAAGTTGGTTCTAATTAATGAACAGCCTCACATAGTTATTGCAAATAATGACAGACCCCTAACCATCTTTAAAATAAAGTAGGTTTATAATGATATAGTCTCTTTAAAAGGTCATAGGAGGACCATCTTGAATCCTTCTAGTGCCTTTTAATAATTTATCCTATTAGATAAAGTAAGCATAACAAAAAATACGCAATCGATTGTGTCGTAACATTTATTGCGTATATTTATCATATGTTAAGTTCTGAGCAGTAATTGGTTTCAATTTTCTTTTATTTTTTCAGAACTACACCAATATATATGTTTATTTGTGAACAATTAGAGGCACCTAATCCCTTTACAGTTATTGTAAAATAATAATGGCAACTACTATTTTTGAAGATTTCTATGCTTTTATTAAATATGATGACCCATTGATATTAAAATCTAAAGAGATGATAATAGCCCAAAATATGTTTCTGTAAATGAAGAATTTTTTATAGATGAAGAAATAAATCACAACAGTCTATTTTCCACTTAGATAAAAAGATCTGTTTAATTTTCTTATTTGAATAATACTAATTAATGAACTAAAACCATGTTAAAACCTTCAAAATTTGTAAGTTTATTTCTGACAATTATTATAATTGTTTTTGCAACAGGTTGCGAACAAGACGACTCTGTTACTCCCGAAGTAGTTATTAATAGTATGGAACCAGATGAGATTTTTCCTGGTGACCAGGTAAATGTACAAGGGAGTAACTTTAATGAAGTTCTATTTGTTTTTCTTGAAAAGGATCAGATTCCCTTTCAATTAGAGGGGGATGTAATAACTTTCACGATCCCTTCATCTACAAATATTGGGCAAAAAACTATGACTCTGGTTATGCCTGATGGTTACATAGTAACCTCAGATTTAAACGTCATTGCAAGACCATTCCCAATTATTAAATCGTTATCAACTAACGCTGCACAGGAAGGAGAAGAAGTAACAATAACCGGAACATCTCTGGATAATCTTCAGTCCGTAACCATTGGAGAGGTTGAAGCACCTGTTGTTTCGTCAACACCAAGTGAATTAGTCATAACTGTCCCCTCGGGTCTTCAGCAAAATATACCGGCTTCAATTATGGTCGTTACAAATGGTGGAGAGGTAGCATCACCAGGAACATTTTATGTCGGTGAAAATCTACTTCCGAACGGAAATTTAGAATCAGGTGACGGAGATGAGTTTACAAATTGGTCAAAATTTAATGGTGGTGATGAAATGACTGCTACCACAAATGATAGTGAAGCCTATTTTGGCAGATCTTTACGTGCAGTAGGAGCTGGTGGTGATGCCTGGAGAACTCAGTTCGCAAGCGATCTTGTAAATACTGAAATTGGTGTCGAATATACTCTGTCTATGTGGATAAAGGCACAACCGGGAACTCCCGGAGTTGGTGGAAACATAAGATTTTCCACAAATCCTAATGCGCTCTACAGTGGTAATTATGACATAACTTCTGAATGGCAGCAAATTGAGTGGGTGTTTACAGCAAATGCTGGACAAACAAGGGCTGTATTGGACTTAGGTGTTGTTGCAGATGCTGTCTATTATGTTGATAATATCACATTAATTGCTACTGGATTAGGCGGACCCCAACCTACTGAGCTTTTGCTTAACGGCGGATTTGAAGAAGGAGATGGAGATGAATTTGCAAACTGGTCAAAATTGAATGGAGCTGACTTACTAACCGCCACAACCAATGCTGATGAAGTCCATAGTGGTAGTAGAGCATTAAGAGCAGTTGGTGCTGGAAGTGATCCCTGGAGAACGCAATTAGCAAGTGATCTTGTTCCCACAGAAGATGGTGTGGAATATACGATAACTTTATGGGTGAAAGCTGCACCGGGTGCAGGTAATGGTGGTACTATAAGAATGTCCACAACTGGTAATGGAGATGCACAATATCAAGAAGATGTTACCGTGACAACCGAATGGCAAAAAGTTGAATGGCAACTAACGGCAAATAGCACAGAAACTGGTGTTGTTCTAGACTTAGGAGCTACTGAAGACGCTGTTTATTTTGTAGATGATGTAAGTTTTTTAACTCCCCCGGAATAAAACGTTATATTGAATGTGTTTAGGAAGAGGCTGTCATTTATGATGGCCCTTTTGTCTTCGAAAATATTTTTAGCCTATGAAATTAACAAAAATAGACAATCCGATATTTTTGAAAGCAAAAGCTTCTCAATATAGCCCATTGAACCCATGATGCTGCTGAGTTAACACGGATAAATGAAATGGATATTTGAAATTTTGACCTTTCGAAATATTTACAATGCCGAATTGGAAAATATACCCGATCCTTTCTTTCTGGGAATTTTAAAGAATTCTCCCTTCTACCCAAAGAAATATAAAGGACATGAATAAGATAACGACCAGTGGCAAAAATTATTATTTTGTGCCAAAACAAGGATAAAAGTTAAGATTCTTAAAAAGAAGCAGGAGCTAATGTTGGTGTTTAGGTATTTTTTTTAATGAAACCTCATGAAGATTGAGCTTCTGAATTTTTCCTCCTTCGACTATTTTAATATTCTGATTGACCGCAATGTTTTCAAAAACAGAAATAGGCATAGTAGAATGAGGCCAATGAATTTCAATTTTCTTTATAACAGCGGCTTTTCCCAATCCAATTTCGGCCATTAAACTATTGCCCCCAAAACTCGCTCCGGAGTCAACCGTGTTGTAAATCTTTCTTTCCTGGTTATCTTCTTCAACTGTGATGACAATCTTGGCCCCAATAGCAGAGCGATTACTCTTTTTACCTTCTAAAACAATATTGATCCAGTTGTTCTTATTCCCAATAGGATTTTCAAATAGTAAATTTCTAAAGACGTCACCTTCAACCGCTCCCCCCATAACAGCATAAATATCCTGGTCTCCATCCATGTCTAAATCTCCAAAACCGATGGCATGTCCTTTTTGAATGTGTCCAAAACCACCGCTATAGGTAATATCTTCGAAGCTTTCCCCATTCAAATTATGATACATTTTATTGGGTACAATAGAGAAAAAATCAGGATCTCCCGTTGCTAAATAAAAATCTAAAAAACCATCATTATCAAGATCACCAAAATTACAGCCCATTGTAGCGATTGGCTCTGTTAAATTCATTTCTAAAGACACCTCTTCAAAAGTATTATCTCCTTTATTTTGATACAATAGAGGCCTGTATTCTGTAGATCCAGATTTAATGTTTCTAAGTATCATTTCAGAAGGCAAAATTTCCGAAGAAGAATAACCCGAAACAAAAATATCTTCAAAACCATCATTATTGTAATCAAAAAACCAGGTAGGGAAACTTAATTTCGGATTAGAAACCCCCGCATTACCAGCTATTTTAAAAGAAGGTCTTCCGGTTTCTTCAGTAGTATTAATGTACAAAGTATTTGGCCCATCATAATTAGACAAATATAAATCGGGATATAAGTCATTATTAATATCCCCGCTTGCCACTCCTTTGAAGTATCCGGGAACAGTTATTCCCGCGTCTTTGGCTATATTTTTAAAAGTACCATCCCCATTATTTAAAAATAATTCGCAATAACTTTGCTTAGCCTCTGTCCATTCATTGGCTACAAATAAATCGAGCCAGCCGTCCAGATTAATATCCACCCAAACAGCAGTTTGCGTAGGATTCAGTGAATAAATACCGGCGGCTTTAGTAACATCGGTAAATGTCCCATCTCCATTATTTCGCATCAAGGAATTAGGAATTTCACCAAATACAGACAACCAGGCACCTCTTAAAATTATAAAATCCAAATGCCCGTCATTATTAAAATCTGCATGTCTCAAATTCAGTCCTCCTGTAACACCTTCTAGTCCTGAATCGCTCGTTCGGTCAGTAAAACCACCCATTCCATCATTTTCGAAATACCTGATCTGGTCGTTAAAACCCCAAGAGGATGCAATAATGTCTAAGTATCCGTCTCCGCTGAAGTCATCTACACAAGTCCCGCCAGATTTCATATTTACGTCAACTCCTAAAGACATGGCAACATCTGTAAAACGTGGAAATTCTGCGGTATCGGAAAAATAGGATTCAGGAATTCTGAACTCTTCTGGTACATTTTCCGGGTACTGACCTAAGGTCATGCTTGCAATATTCAGTAAGTACTGGGATTCTAAATCATTAGGATTTAAAGCAAGTAGTTCCTTAAGTAAAACTATTGACTGCTGAGCACCATCCTTTACTACATGCTGCGCTTTTCTAGTTAAGGGAATAATACATGATTCTTCGTTATGATTTGCTATACAATTATCCTGTTCTGCTTTTCGCATATAAGCAATGGCAAGTTGCTTTTTAATAAAGTATAATAGTTCAGCTTTTGAGCGTACATTTGTATCTTCTATGATCTCCAATACATGATCTAACACAGCAATTGATTCTTCGGTTTTTCCAGCATTTAGTAATTCTAAACCATAAGTCAACAGCAAATTTAATTTTTCATTCCCCCTGGCTAATTGTACTTTTCTTTCTAAAATAGTTACTTTCTTATTATTTAATATATAAGGAACAGTTTCTATATTAATAGCTGCTACTCTTTGCTTAATATCCTGAATCATATACTCAGTTGAATTTTCTTCTGAGGTATTTCGAATTTGGCCGTCAATAATATTCGAATCCTCGTTTCTTTCAGAGTCCACGCAACTAGAAAGCATTAGGGAAACCAAAATTGAAAATTGAAAAATTCTGATATTATAACAACTCAGCATTTTGAAATATTATTGGAAATTTAAATCATTTTATAAAGGAGTCAAGGACGTACTCCAGAATTCCTGGCTAGCCATTTAAATTATAAAAATATGCTACAAAAGTAGTAAAAATCACACCTTCATAAAAGCTGAATTTGCCTAATACACATATTACCATACAATTAGCTTGATAAATAGTGCTAAGTCAAGACAGGCTTTACAATTCCGAGCTCTTCCGGCACCGAAAACCACACATTCATTTAAATCCGAAAAAAAAGAACTCAATATCGAGGGGTTTTAGTTGATCACCATTTACAAGATAATATTGAAAACATAGAATTTTAATGAAAAACGGCTTTCTAAGATTGCATTCTTATGTAAAGAACACGGGTGAAGGAACTAAGCAAAAACTAAAATAGTTATTAATAAAAAAAAGGTTTGGATTAAGCTTGTGAAAACCGGGCTATCTTATTTTAACTAAAAAACTTCAAATAGCTTCAACAGTACCCACTTTTTTCGTCTCCCTAAGATATACTCAACTGCGAAAACGCGTGGAAATGCGAACAGTACTCCTTAGCAACATCTGGTTTTGTTATGATCAGAGTTTTTGGCTCATACATTTTGGCTTCTACGAACTGTTGAAGATATTAAGAAATTGATAGACGAAAAATCCGCTATGGCGGGTTGATTGTTCTTACCAGAGGAGCAGCGGTACTAAGGAACTATGGAGCTTCACCTCTTAGGCCAGTCACAAGTCCTCTATGAGCAACTTTAGTATTGAAATCCTCGTCATATAGCAGAGCCCAATCTGAACCTCCCTCATATAACCAGCTATCCTGATCTCGAAAGCCCCAAATTGTAATTCCGTATTGCTGATCTGCAGGTACCAATTGGGTATAATTATAGGCAGCACGTTGGTACTGCTCTTCCTGCGCTTGTGCACGTTCTTCGGTAAGTTGAGAGATCTGATCATCATAATTTACTTTTACGTCCAATTCTGAAACATGGACCAATAGACCTGTAGCGGCAACATCCTGAATAGCTGTCGAAAGGTCATCAACCGGCCAGTTGTGATTTAAATGCATTTGCATTCCTATACCGTCAATTGGTACATTGTTACTTTTAAAATTGTTTACCATGTTTAGGATCGCATTTCTTTTTGAAGGTTCTCCTGCAATATTATAATCGTTGTAAAATAATCTGACATCGGGATCGGCGTCGCGCGCCCAGGTAAAAAGTTTGGCAGTGTAATCATCACCCATTCTTTGACGGAAAAGAGAATTTCTCAGAGATGATCCATCCCAGACTTCATTCACCACATCCCAACTTGCCACCACAGGAACTTCCTCTCCGTTGAAGCTCATCTTTTCCTGGGCAAAATGAGAAACCGTTGCTTTAACATAATCCTCAATAAGATTTTCAAATTCCTCATCTGTACCCTCAAAATTTTGCAGCCAGGAGGGAATGGACTGGTGCCACACCAGCGTATGACCATGTACCCTAAAACCATTTTCCTTTGCATAGGCTACGATAGCATCTCCATCACTAAAATCATAATCACCGGGACCTCTGAAAATGTTTGCCATCTTCATATCATTTTCTGCTGTGATACTATTGAATTCCTGACTTAGAACCTCTTTAAATTTCTGATTTGTTGCAGACGTAGAGGCTAATCTGTTTGCAGAGACTATGTTCCCTATCGGAAAATCTGCTATATCTTTAAGATTCTCAGTAGCACTATATAAAAAAGGATCATTTGTATTTCCACCATCCACAGGATCTTTCGGATCTGTAGGTCCCCCTACTTTAGGACCGTTTGTCACATCATCATCTGTACTACACGAAACTACAAGAAAGCAAAAGAGTAGTTTGATTAAATTATTTTTCATAGCATATGTTTTTTAAAAATAAGATCGGTTCATCCCGAAAAAAATCGGGATGAACCGCTTAAATTTTTTAAAATGAATTAGCAATAATCTGTTCAAACAATTCCTGTTTTCCGCTTCGTTGTTGAGGCTCTCCTACTTCTCTTGCAATTTTACTCAAATCCTCAAGAGATAGTTCACCTTTTTCAAATTTTGCTCCGTTACCGCTGTCGAACGAAGAATAGCGATCTTCTCGAAGCTTCTTATACTGTGAATTTTGCAAAATATTGTCAGCACAAATAAGACCTCTGGCAAAAATATCCATTCCCGCAACGTGAGCTATAAATTTATCTTCAAGATCGGTTGAATTACGCCTTACTTTAGCATCAAAATTAATTCCTCCGCCCTGGATCCCTCCACCTTCAAGGATGATAAGCATAGCCTGAGTGATTTCATAAAGATCTATAGGAAACTGATCTGTATCCCAACCATTCTGGTAATCCCCCCGGTTGGCATCTATACTTCCCAACATACCGGCATCAACTGCAACCTGAAGTTCATGTTCAAATGTGTGCCCAGCAAGAGTTCCGTGATTTACTTCAAGATTTAATTTAAAGTCATTTTCCAAACCATGCTGATTGATAAAATGAAGAGAAGTAGCTGCATCAAAATCATATTGATGCTTTGTTGGCTCCATTGGTTTCGGCTCAATAAAGAAAGAACCCTTGAATCCCTGGCTTCTGGCATAATCTTTACAGGTGTTGAGAAAACGTCCCAGATGTTCCTGCTCTCTTTTCATATCTGTATTTAAAAGGCTCATATAGCCTTCACGACCACCCCAGAAAACATAATTTTCTCCTCCAAGAGCTATAGTTGCGTCCAGGGCAATTTTCGCTTGTGCACCGGCATAGGCAAGCACGTCGAAATTAGGATTAGTGGCTGCACCATTCATGTAACGAGGATTGCTAAACAGGTTTGAAGTTCCCCATAAAAGCTTTATCCCGGATTCCTGCTGCTTCTGTTTTGCATACTCCACCATAGTCTGCAGTCTTTTCTCAAACTCGGCAAGAGTAGGAGCTTCATCCACCACATCTACATCATGAAAGCAGTAATAAGGCGTTCCCAGCTTTGTCATAAATTCAAAAGCCGCATCCATTTTATCTTTTGCACGGGTTATAGGATCGTCACTCTTATCCCACTCAAATGTTTCTGTACCAGGACCAAAAGGATCACTCCCTGTATTATTAAATGTGTGCCAGTACGCTGTAGCAAACCTCATATGCTCTTTAAGCGTTTTTCCTGCCACAACTTTATTCTCATCATACCATTTAAAAGCTAAAGGATTATCACTGTCCCTGCCCTCATACTTGATTTGATCAATGTCCTTAAAAAATTCACTTTTTGATTTCATAATTTATTCCTTTTCTATTTTAATATTTTCCTTCCATTGTGCATAAATTTCCTGGTACCGGGATGAAAGTTCGTTATTAGGTTCCATTCGCTCCACGATCTCCAGATCTCCAAAAGTTTCCTCCAGGTTGCTAAAATATCCATAACCATAAGCCGCACCCCGTGCTGCCCCTTCTGCCCCCGAGGTATTATAAAGCTCCAGCTTTGCCTGCGTGGTATTACAGAATATCTCCCTAAATACAGGACTAAGAAAAAGGTTTCCTTTTCCTGCCCTAACTACTTCCCCAGAAGTTCCCAGGGACTTCATTACATCAAAACCATAGTTCATGGCAAACACAATACCTTCGCACGCAGAACGTATAAGATGTGAAGGCTGATGTATATTAAAGTTGAGGTTCTCAATTCCGGAGTTTACCTTTTTATTATTGAATATTCTTTCCGCCCCATTTCCAAATGGATAAAATCTCAGGTTTTCACTCCCCGGCGGAACTTTTCCAGCTGCTTCGTTAAGCAGGTCATAATCAACAAGTTCTTCTTTTCCTAAAGATATCGTCTTCCGAAGCCATTGATAAAGAATTCCTGATCCATTGATGATTCCTAAAATCCCATTCCGCTTTTGATCTTCAGTACTATTTACGTGTAAAAAGGTATTTACCCTATTCTGTTCATCATAAATATCCTTATCTGTTACAGCATAAATTACTGCAGAAGTACCTGCTGTGGTAGCTATTTCACCCGGATTTAAAACATTCAGGGATAGGGCATTATTAGGTTGATCACCTGCCCGATAAGTGATCATGGCCTCCGGGTTAAGACCCAGTTCTTCAGCTACTTTTGAATTCACCTTTGCCTGGCGACCGAAATTTGGGACAATCTCCGGAATGTACTCCTCAGATAATCCCATTTTCTCTAATACCTCCGTAGCCAATTTGCCTTTAGGAAAATCCCACAAAGCTGCCTCAGACAAGCCTGAAGTAGTCGTTTGGGGGATGCCAGAGAGTTTTGCAGCTATAAAGTCCCCCGGCAGCATCATATACTTTGCCTTTGCATAAACTTCAGGCTCATTTTGCTTGACCCATTTCAGTTTTGAAGCAGTAAAGTTACCCGGGCTACCTAAGATTTGCCTTTGGCAATTTTCTTTACCTATGGCCGCAAATGCTTCGTTACCTACCTCTACAGCCCTACTATCACACCAAATAATTGAAGGTCTTACCGGCTCCAAATTCTCATCTGTTAGAACCAGACCGTGCATCTGATAGGCTATACCAATTCCATTAACCTTTTTCAGGTTGATATGGTATTTATTCTTTAGTTCGTGAAGACCATCCTTAACATAACCCCACCAAACTTCCGGGTTTTGTTCAGCCCAATCAAACTTGGGTGCCATAATTTCCATCTCAAACTCCGGTACCGTAGCCGCCGCAATTATCTTACCCTTTTCTGCATCCAGAATCGATACTTTAATCGAAGAGCTACCTAGATCTATTCCTAAAAAATACATATTATATTGTCTTAATTTCTCTTTTTTCGAATCCACAGATTTTCCATGTCTTCCAATGTTCTTCCTTTTGTTTCAGGCACGTACTTCCAGATAAACAATAAGGAAAGAAAAGCCATTACACCATATATCCAGTAGGAGAAACCATGATTAAAAGCTTCAACAAGTGAGGCGTTGTTGTTCATCATTGGGAACGTCCAGGACACCAACAGATTGGCTAACCACTGTACAGCAACAGCTACAGCCATCACACCCCTTATCTTGTTCGGGAAAATTTCTGATAGCAAGACCCAGGTAACAGGACCCCAGGACATCGCAAAAGCCGCGATATATAATAGCATAAGAAGTAATGCCGGCAAACCTTCAACCTGTAAGTAAAGAGCAAAACCAAGTCCTATCATACTAACAGCCATCACCGCACTACCTATCATCATCAATTTTTTCCTTCCGAAGTTATCCACTGTCATTATAGCAAGTACTGTAAAGAGCATATTTATAGCCCCTACTATTATTGTTTGCAGCATGGAAGCATCGGTTTCCATTCCCATTCCTTCAAAGATCTGAGGAGCGTAATAAAGCACTACGTTAATACCCACAAATTGCTGAAAAACCGAAAGCACGATTCCAATAATAACCACAGTCCAGCCATAAGAAAGCCAGTGAGATTTGGTACGACTAAAAGAAGCTTTAATCTCTGCCAGAATTTGTGAGGCTTTGTCGGGGCCGTTCAGTTTTGTAAGAACTTTCATCGCATCTTCTTCATTACCTTTCATCGTTTGGAAACGAGGTGTTTTGGGAACCATAAACAGGAACAATAAGAATAAAAGTGCCGGTATTGCTTCAGATAAGAACATATATCTCCATCCCGTTTCGTTGATCCACGCCTCTGTTTGACCACTCACTATAAAGTAATTTACGAAATATACTACAAGCATACCAGTCACAATAGCGAACTGGTTAAATGAAACTAACTTCCCCCTGATGTTTGCAGGAGCCATTTCAGCTATATAAATAGGCGCAAGCATACTGGCAAGTCCCACACCTATTCCTCCAATAATACGGTAGATAATAAAAGAAGTCAGAAAGTTTCCGGGGAAAATGTTCATGGCTTCAGGATAAGAAGATCCACAGGCAGAAAGAAGGAAAAGAAGTGCTGCTAAAATAAGACCATTTCGACGGCCTACAGAATTTGCCGCATTATCACCCAGGGAGGCACCAATAATACAACCCACGAGAGCACTACTTACCATAAAACCTAAAATGGAATTCCGTAAATTTTCTGTTAGAACACCTGGCAAGGTTAAAAACTGAAAATAATAAATAGCACCACCTAAAAGAAGAATTCCACCAATAATGATATACGCAGTACTACGCTTAAAAAATTTTAAAATAAATGAAGCGAACAGAAAGCCAATCGCGAGTATACATATACTAATGATGACCTTAAACTGGAAAATACTATTTTCTGCAATGGTAAGGTCATTTTCCAGGGAGGTAATAAAAGAATTTTCCAACGCCCCTACTGCACCTGAAATTACTGCAGTATCATAACCAAAAAGTAATCCGCCAAGGCTGGCTACGATAGTTATGAGGTAAACACTTTTCTGACTAATTTTTTCTGTCGCCATTCCTTTGTATGATTATTTAAAATTAAACTTATAGTTTATATGACCACAAGTATAAATATTAATTTCTACTTTAGCAATTAATTAGGGGTTTTTATTAAAATTTCTTAATATGCAAACTTGTTTTTCCAATTATTCTGAAAATACATATTCGAAAAATACGATATAGTTACATAACAACTAGTAACCTTATGAAAAAAATCTTAATAAATGAAGAATCTGGTGAGTTAACTGAGACACCAGTAATGAGTTCTATAACAATAGATTGTGTTGTATTTGGTTTTGAAAGTGGAAGTTTAGAAATCCTGCTGGTCAAGCACGGGAGAGGAATAAGAAAAGGCGAATGGGGACTTCCCGGAGGATGGATTAAAGAAGATGAAGGAATAGATGCCGCGGCCCACCGGCTCCTGCTCGAGCTTACGGGGCTTGATAAAATCTATCTTGAACAACTAAAAGCTTTTGGTGATCCTGAACGTTTCCCTGTAGGTCGCGTCATCACCATTGGTTACAACGCCCTCATAAAACGGGAGGATTACGATGTAAAAGCGGGTTCCACAGCTTCAGAAGCAAAATGGTTTAAGATTCAGGAAATACCAGATTTAATATATGATCATAATGAAATCCTGGATTATAGCCTAACACGATTAAGACGACGGGTACGCCAGGCTCCTATAGGGTTTAATTTGTTGCCAGAAAAGTTCACGCTATTGCAACTTATGCAGTTATACGAGGAAATTCTGAATATAGAAATGGATAAACCAAACTTCCGTAGAAAAATCCTGAGAATGAAGCTTTTGGTGGATCTTAATGAAAAACAAAAAGATGTTTCCCACAGGGCCGCAAAACTTTACCAATTCGATAACACGATTTATAGAAAATTGACAGAAAAAGGCTTCAGCTTTGAGTTTTAAATCCTCGAAAATATACCTTTTAACCTTCTTCTTATATCCTAATTACCTTCAGTTTACCCCAAAAAGGAACATAAATTTTCCATGCAACTTTTGCGCAACATATTAAATTCTTCTCCTTTTTAAGAAAAATAAGCGTTATTTTTACTATTATTTAAGACAGTGGAGACGTAGTACGCCAGACTTTTGCTATATTTGAAATTCCTGCGCAATACAAAATCTTTGTTGTTTGCCTTTAAGAGTACAGTAATGAAGAAAAAGAAAGAAGTTACGATTTACGATTTGGCAAAAGAACTGAAGGTTTCGCCATCAACTATTTCCAGAGCTCTTAATAACCACAAGAGTATTAGTCAAAAGACCACCAGAGAAATACAGAAGACAGCAAAAGATTTGGGTTACAGACCAAATAGTCTGGCGGCTAGTTTAAGAAACAACAAAAGTAAGACTATTGGCATTATGATCTCAAGGATCAACCGCCCATTTGTCTCTTCTCTCATTAGCGGAGTGGAAAATACAGCTAGAAAAGCAGGATACAATGTCATTATAAGTCAATCTAATGACAAATATGAGAACGAAGTCTCAAATGCCAAAGCACTATACGATAGCAGGGTAAGTGGACTTATTGTATCACTAGGGATGGAGACGAAAAATGTGCATCATCTAAAGCAATTTACAGATCAAAACGTACCTATAGTTTTTGTAGACCGTGTTCCGGACGAGTTTAATTCCTATAGGGTGATAATTGACAATTATACGGCCGGATATAAAGCAACACAGCATCTTATAGACCAGGGATGTAAAAGAATTGCGCATTTTGCTGGAGCCCAGCATCTAAACGTTTATAATCTCCGGAAGAAAGGATATCTGGATGCCCTTAGGAAAAATAATCTTGAGGTAACCGAAGAATTAATATTGGATCTGAAAACCATGAGTTTTGAAGAAGGCAGTGACGCAACAAAAACACTTCTCAACTTACCTCAACCTCCGGACGGGCTTTTTTCTTCTAATGATACCGCTGCAGTCAGCGCAATCTTAACTGCCAAAGAGAAAGGAATTAAAATACCCGAAGAACTTGCTATAATAGGATTTAACGATGATCCCATGGCATCTGTAGTAGAACCTGCTCTGTCTACAGTTTCCCATCCTGCAGTAAAAATGGGGGAAATTTCTGCCCAAAGAATTCTGGAACATTCTTCAAAAAAAATGGATTCAGATGTTTCTGAAATTACGATGTTGGACACCGAGATTATCATGAGGAGTTCGAGTATTAAAGTTAATACTCCCCATCTTCTGGAAGCCACATAAGTTCCGCTTTTACATAAAAAGAGGCTCAATTTTGGCAAATATCAGGTTTCACTTAGAGATATATCTTGTCTTGCAGTTCTGCCTGTTAAAGTAGGTTAATTACGTTTACCTTCGGAAATCTTGTATCTTTTTTCAAAGATAGCGTGTTTCCTAATTCAACCTAAAATTAGCCTCCTTAACTTTTGCCAATCCAAGTTCCACATTTCTTTCGTGCGGAGTAGATCCTCCAATGTAAGCTTTAAATTCTCCTTTTTCTAAAACTCGTTCTCCTTCTTTGTTTACAAGCTCCATCATTTCGGGAGTAATTTCAAACTTGATTTCTTCGGAAGCACCGGGCTCGAGAGAAACCCTTTTTACTCCATAAAGCTGATATTTGGGTGCATCTACTGAAGTTTCCAGGTCTGATACGTAAAGCTGTACTACTTCTTCAGCATTTTTTTCTCCTGCATTGGTCACAGTTGCAGTTGCGGTAAGGGAACTCCCCCTTTTCACTTTATCCTTTGAAAGCTGAACATCTGAATATTCGAACTGTGTATAGCTTAATCCATAGCCAAAAGGGTACATTGGAGCTTCATCCATGTATTTGTAAGTCCTTCCATTCATGCTGTAATCTTCATAAGGAGGAAGATCATTAAGTGATTTTGGAAAAGTAATTGGCAACCTTCCTGAAGGTGAAACATCGCCAAAAATTATATCGGCAACCGCAGTTCCTCCTTCTTCCCCTGGATACCAAACTAGAAGCACGGCATCTGCAAGTTCGTGCACCTCTTCAAGGTTCATGGGACTTCCTCCGGTAATAACTGCAATTACAGGATTATCCCCGGCAGCTTCATTTAACTTTCTTAAGTAATCGATCTGGTTCTGCGGAAGATTATAATCCAACCTGTCCCCAAAGGTTTCTGAAGCAATAGACTCACCTTCTTCTCCCTCAAGTATTCCGGAAATTCCTAAAACAGCTATGGTAGCATCACTATTCCCTGCGTTTGGAGATGCCCAGTCCTGGGGATTTGCATTTGGTCGGTCCAGCAAAGTTCCCTGCCTGTACTGCATTTGGCTCTGGGGTTCAATAGCTCCTGCAAGGCCCTCCAGAATGGTTACCAAACTCGGATTTATTCCGTGATAATTTCCCAGCAGTACTTCTATACTTGTAGCGTTGGGACCGGTTACGAAATATTTCGAAAGATCATTTTTAAGTGGCAAGGCACCATTGTTCTTCAGCATTACAATAGACTTCTGTGCGGTTTTCCGGGCTAGTTGCCGGTGCTCTTCGGTATTCAGATTCTCTACAGATAGCGCAGAATAAGGATTATCTTCTACAGGATCAAAAAGACCGAGTTTAAATTTAGTCTTCAGCAAGACTTTTAACTGCTCATCAATTTCTGCTTCGGTTATTAAACCTTGTTTTACCGCTTCGGGCAACGCAGGATAAGTACTTCCGCAGTTTAGATTAACGCCACTCTTAATTCCTAAAGCTGCAGCTTCTTCGGCAGTTTCTACCACGTTATGGCCTTCATAAAAATCTACCAATGCCCAGCAGTCACTAACTATATGACCATCAAAATTCCATTTGTCACGCAGCACATCCTGCAGCAAATATTTATTGGCACAACATGGTTCTCCATTTGTACTATTGTAAGCACACATTATAGTTTCAACATCTGCATCTACCAGCGCTTTAAAAGCAGGTAAATAGGTTTCCCACATATCTTTTTGCGTAGCTTCGGCATTAAATTCATGTCGTAGTTTTTCCGGTCCGCTATGTACTGCGTAGTGTTTTGCGGCAGCAGCGGTCTTAAGATATTTTGGATGATCACCCTGCAACCCTTTTACAAAAGCAGTCCCCAAAATTGAAGTTAGGTATGGATCTTCGCCATAGGTTTCCTGCCCCCTTCCCCAACGGGGATCACGAAAAATGTTGATGTTCGGCGTCCAGAAGGTTAGTCCGCTATACTGGCGTCGATAGCCGTTTTTAACCGCAGTATTGTGGGTTGCCCTTGCTTCATCTGAAATTGCTGAAGCTACTTCAAGAATAAGATCTTCATCAAATGTCGCCCCCATCCCGATTGCCTGCGGAAAAACTGTTGCAATTCCCGACCTTCCAATACCATGAAGTGCTTCGTTCCACCAGTTATACTTGGGAATTCCAAGCCTCTCTATTTCAGGACTGTCGTGCATCATCTGCATAGCCTTTTCTTCCAATGTCAACCGATTGATTAAATCATCCACTCTTTCATCAATATCTAATGCAGTATTTCTGAAAGCATAGGATTCAGAGTTGCTGTTTTCCTGAGCTTGTATAGAACAAAAGCTTATTAGAACAAGCAGAATAAATACGGGGCTTATATTAATGGTTTTCATGAATATTTTCAGGTATTTGGAATTATGACTTACAAATAAATATCAGGGAGATATAAAGATTACTTTAACAAATAAAGCATAAAATATAATTAAACGCAACCGATTGCGTCAAAAATTTTGTTTACATCCTTTTTTTACCTAATTTTCCATCGCAATCCAATTATTTTAAGGTTAATAAATTTTTGAACCCACCTCCATGAAGCAAATAAAATTTTTTTTACTGCTCTTCATTTGTTATTTCCCACTGGCTATAAATGCCCAAACTGGCTACGATTTATGGCTCCAGTATGAAGAAATTTCGGATGCCAGTCTAAGTCAATCTTATCTAAATTCGCTTACAGGAATAAAGGTTATGGGAAATTCCCCAACCCTGGAAGCCTCCCGTAATGAAATTTCTAATGCGTATGATTCTTTTTTTAATCAGGAACTGAAAAATGCCAATTCTGGTGATGGACTGCTTATTTTGGCAAATATCGATCAACTCCCTGCAAACATGCGCAGTGATGTAAAGTCAGATATCGAAAATATCAATTCTGAAGGTTATATTATAAGGAGTTTAGAGCAAAATGGAAATAAAGTCACCTTAATCACAGCAAAAACAGATATTGGAGTGCTCTACGGAAGTTTTCGTCTTATTAAGGAGATGCAATTACATAATGACATCTCAAATTTGGCAATTATCGACTCCCCAAAAATTCAGAAGCGGGTTTTAAATCACTGGGACAACCTGGATCGTACTGTAGAGCGAGGATATGCCGGTTTTTCCATCTGGGACTGGCACTTATTACCAGAATTGATCAAGCCGGAATATGTAGATTATGCCCGTGCAAATGCTTCCATTGGAATTAATGGAACTGTTTTAACCAATGTAAATGCCAATTCGCTGATTCTTACAGAACAATACATTGAAAAAGTTAAAGCTCTTGCCGAAGTTTTTCGCCCTTATGGAATTCAGGTGTATTTAACTGCCCGTTTTTCTGCCCCACTGGAAAGCGGAGATTTGGATACTGCAGATCCTTTAAATACTGAAGTAAAACAATGGTGGAAAGATAAAGCTGATGAAATTTATGCTGAAATTCCTGATTTTGGAGGTTTTCTCGTAAAAGCAAATTCTGAAGGTCAGCCGGGACCTAATAATTATGACCGGACGCACGTTGACGGAGCAAATATGCTGGCAGAAGCGGTTGCCCCGCACAACGGAATTGTGATGTGGCGTGCCTTTGTTTATTCTGAAGACGATCCTGAAGACAGGGCAAAACAGGCGTATTCTGAATTTGTTCCTTTTGACGGACAGTTTAAGGATAATGTTTTGGTTCAGGTTAAAAATGGACCAATAGACTTCCAGCCAAGAGAACCTTTTCACCCTATGTTTGGTACAATGCCCAATACTCCATTGATGATGGAATTTCAGATTACGCAGGAATATCTTGGATTCGCTTCACACCTGGTATATCTTCCGAAGTTATTTGAAGAAACCCTGGAGGAAGATACTTATGTGAATGGTGAAAATTCAACAGTAGCTAAAGTTATTGATGGCAGCCTTTCCAATAACAAACTTACCGGCATCGCAGGAGTGGCAAATATAGGTAGCGCAAAGAACTGGACAGGACATCCTTTCGGACAATCCAGTTGGTACGGCTTTGGACGACTTGCATGGGACCCTTACATGAGTTCTGAAGAAATAGCTGAAGAATGGTTGAAAAGAACCTTTTCCAATGAAGAAGCATTTGTAGATCCGGTTACAGACTTAATGATAAAATCCCGTGAAGCTGTAGTAAAATATATGACTCCGCTTGGCTTGCACCATATTATGGACACAGGCCATCACTATGGGCCGGGACCATGGGTTAGCAGTCTTTCCAGACCCGAATGGAATCCTGTGTACTACCATAAAGCAGATGAAGAAGGGATTGGTTTTGACCGTACTCAATCTGGAAGCGACGCACTTTCACAGTACGCAGATCCTATTGCAGAAAAATATAGCTCCCCAAAAACCACTCCCGAGAAATACCTGCTTTGGTTCCATCACCTGCCATGGGATTACGAAATGGACAACGGGGAAACGCTTTGGCACAACCTGGCTACCACTTATCAGGAAGGTGTGGAAGACGTAGAAGAAATGGTGGATACATGGAACAATATGGAAGAATATGTAGATAAAGAACGTTTTGAAAAAGTTGCTATGCTTTTACAGATTCAGCTTAAAGAATCAAAATGGTGGAGGGATGCATGTCTTTCTTATTTTCAGCAGTTTTCAGGTATGGAAATCCCCGAATCTGTGCCACAACCAGAACATGATCTTGAATATTACAAATCCCTCGAATTTCCTTTTGCCCCGGGCATAAGGCCTTCCTGGGAATAAATCAATTTACAGACCCAAATTGGGCATTTAACTAAAATAGCTATGGTAATGGCAACCCAATGTCTTGCCATGGTTCAACAATTTAATTTAATGAAAAACAACCTGACTGCAATTGTAACCGGCGCCAATGCCGGACTTGGATATGCTACCGCAAAAAAGTTTTGTGATAATGGCGTTACTACTTATGTAAACGGAAGAAACGAGGAAAAAACCCTGAAGGCCTGTGAAGAACTTGGCCCTAACGCAAAACCTTTTATCCTCGACCTTAATAATCTTAAAGAAATTCCCGAGGCTGTGGCGAAAATTGCCAAAGAAGCAGGGGCTATCGATATTTTGGTGAACAACGCCGGGATTAATATGAAAAAGGAATTCATGGAAGTGACCGATGAGGAATTCCAATCTATTCTTCATACAAACGTTACCAGCGTCTTTGTGATGAGCCGCGAAGTTTCTAAATTCATGAAAGAGAAGAACTCCGGAAGCATTATCAACATTAGTTCTATGGCGGCACAGTATGGAATTCCAAAAGTTATTGCGTATTCTGCAAGTAAAACGGCGATAGAAGGGATGACACGGGCCATGGCCGTAGATCTCGCCCAGCATGGAATAAGGGTAAACTGTGTTGCTCCGGGATTTATTAAAACCAATATGAGCGGCAAGGCCCTGGACAGCGATCCCGAAAGAAAGAACAAGGTACTTTCCAGGACACCAATGGGCAGGCTTGGGGAACCTTCAGATATTGGAGATGCCGTTTTTTACTATGCCACTACCCAGTCAAAATTTACAACAGGAACCATACTGCCTATAGACGGTGGTAATTCAATAGGATTTTAAGATGTATAACATGACGCAGACCATGCGGTGGTACGGGCCGCAGGATATTATTTCTTTAAAAGAACTGAAGCAGGCAGGTGTTACAGGAATTGTGACCGCCCTGCACCAGGTACCCGTGGGCGATGTATGGCAGGTGAAAGATATTAACGAGCGAATCAAAACCATAGAAGATGCCGGTCTGGAATGGAAAGTTATAGAAAGCCTTCCGGTTCATGAAGATATTAAGAGACAAACAGGAAATTATAAACAGCTTATAGAAAACTACAAGCAGAGCATTAAAAATGTTGCTGAATGTGGCCTGAAAGTAATCACATATAATTTTATGCCAATTCTGGACTGGCTTAGGACCGACCACGATTTTGAAAATGAAGATGGTTCTAAGGTGCTGAGATATCATCCTGCGAAATTTGCCTTTTTCGACCTCTTTCTTCTGAAAAGGGAAAATGCTGAAAAAGATTATTCTGAAGAAGAAATAGAAGAAGCCCGCAAGACTGGTGAAAATCTTTCTTCAGAAGAAAAAGAACGCTTATTTAAAAATGTATTGCTGGGACTCCCGGGTAGTTCTGAAAGTTTTACTCCCGAAGTAATCAAAGAACAGCTAAAAGCTTACTATCATATAGATGACGACAAACTAAGGCAGAATCTTGTCCATTTTTTATCTCAAGTTTCCCCGGTGGCACAGGAAGCAGGGGTACAATTGGCGATACATCCAGACGATCCGCCGTTTTCTGTTCTGGGACTTCCAAGAGTAGTGAGCACCCAGGCCGATATTGAGCATATTTTGAAGGAGGTTGATATTAAAGCCAACGGCCTTTGCTACTGCACCGGCTCCCTCGGCGGAAGACCGGAAAATGATCTTGTTGAAATATTTGAAAAATCTAAAGACAGGATACATTTTCTACATTTAAGAAATGTAAAGCACGAGAGCAACGGAATTTTTCGGGAATCAGATCACCTGGATGGTGCCGTTCCAATGGCAGAAATTGTTGGCCGCATCCTTTCTTATATGAATGAGAAAAAAATCAGTTTGCCAATGCGGCCAGATCACGGCTACCTGCATTCTGCCGAAGATCACAGGAACTACTACCCCGGTTATTCCCTAATCGGAAGATTAAAAGGACTTGCCGAATTAAGAGGACTCGAAAAAGGACTGGAAAAAAGTATAACCTCAGCATAATTTAAAAAATCAATCACCAGATGAAGACCATTTATAAAAAAATAAACCTTTTACTTGTTTGCTCCATCCTTTTTGCAGGATGCAAATCGGGTTCTGAAGAAAATAACGAAGTTGCAGCTACAACTACCCAAGAACAGGAACAGGAGAAAGGTCTTAAAGATTATTATTCAGAATATTTTCCTGTAGGAGTCGCAGTTGCCCCAAATTCATTTGAAGGAAAATCCAAAGAATTAATCCTGCAACATTACAACAGCATGACACCTGAAAATGTAATGAAAATGGGAGAAATTCATCCAGAACAAGACCGCTATTCCTGGGAAGCTGCAGATAAAATTGCCAATTTCGCCCGCGAAAATGATATGAAGATGCGGGGGCATGCCTTAGTATGGCATCAACAAACCGGGGATTGGATTTTTAAAGCAGAAGACGGCGGGCAGGTGAGCAAAGAAGAACTTCTGCAGCGAATGAAGAATCATATCGACACCGTAGTTTCCCGCTACAAAGGGACGATCTATGCGTGGGATGTTGTAAATGAAGCCATTGCAGATAACCCTGAAGAATTCTTAAGAGCATCTGAATGGTATGAAATTCTGGGAGAAGATTTTATCATTAAAGCTTTTGAATACGCACACCAGGCAGATCCTGAAGCAAAGCTTTTTTACAACGATTATAACGCCATAATTCCCGAAAAAAGAGATAGAATTTACAAACTACTAAAAATGCTTGTAGACCGGGACGTACCAATAGACGGTGTGGGAATCCAGGGGCACTGGTCTATTTTTGATCCTTCAGAAGAAGAGCTTAGAAAAGCCATGGATATGTATTCGTCTTTAGGTTTGGAAGTGCAGATCACAGAGTTGGACGTTTCGCTTTACCCCTGGGAAAAGGAGCGCCGCGAGATGCGTGAAGATGAATCTGACGAATTTACTCCCGAACTTCAGCAAAAACAGATTGAAAAGTATAAAATGTTTTTTGAAGTATTCCGCGATTATAAAGAAGTTATGACCGGCTTAACCTTTTGGAATATTGCTGATGCCTACAGCTGGCTGGATTACTATCCGGTGCCGGGCCGCAAGAATTATCCGTTGCTTTTTGATGAAGATTACGAGCCAAAAGAGGTCTATTATGAAGTCATAGAATTTGAAGAAAACGAAGATTAATATGAAAATTAAGAGCAGCATCAAAAATTACAATTATCGGCAATATATTTTGCTGGCGATCCTTTTACCGGTTTTTAGTTTTGCACAGGATTCTTATGTGACAAATTCTGAAACAGAAGGATCTTTTGAGCTGGCTTCAGCTTCAGAATTGCCAAATATTTATATTGATCCTGAAGATTTTAAAGGAGTACATTATGTTGCTGAAGATTTTACGCAGGATATTGAAAGTGTAACCGGAAGGCTTCCGGATTTGAATACTTCCGTAGAAATTAATTCAGAAACGGCAGTTATTATAGGGACGCTGGGAAAAAGCCGCTTGATCGATCGGTTGGCAGGAAGCGGGAAATTAGACGTTTCAGGATTAACCGGAAAATGGGAAACTTTTACCATTCAGGTAGTCGAAAATCCCATGCCGAATGTAAAAAAAGCCCTGGTAATCGCCGGAAGCGACAAAAGGGGGACAATTTTCGGGATGTATGACGTTTCCGAAGAAATTGGCGTTTCTCCCTGGTACTGGTGGGCCGATGTTCCGGCTAAAAAAGCCGAAAATTTGTACATAAAATCCGGAAAATATTCTGACGGCTCCCCAAAAGTAAAATACCGCGGAATTTTTATTAACGATGAAGCTCCCGCCCTTGCAGGTTGGGCTACAGAGAATTTTGGCGGCTTTAACAGCGAATTTTACGAGCATGTTTTTGAGCTTATCCTTCGGCTAAAAGGAAATTATTTATGGCCGGCAATGTGGGGAAGGGCGTTTTATGATGATGACCCAAAAAACCCAATTATCGCCAATGAGTATGGCGTGGTAATAGGGACTTCGCACCACGAACCGCTCATGCGGGCGCACGTTGAGTGGCGCCGCTATGGTGAGGGAGATTGGAATTATAATACCAATCCCAAAAATCTTCAGCAATTCTGGAGAGAAGGAATGGAACGCATGGGCGATAACGAGAGCGTGGTTACCATTGGGATGCGTGGCGATGGCGACGAACCTATGAGCGAAGGCACGGCTATTAGTCTGCTGGAAAGCGTGGTAGAAGACCAACGCCGTATTATTGCTGAAGTAACCGGAAAACCTACAGAAGAGACTCCGCAGGTTTGGGCGCTTTACAAGGAAGTCCAGGATTATTACGACCAGGGAATGCGCGTGCCAGATGATGTTACGCTGCTGCTGGCCGATGACAACTGGGGGAATATAAGGAAATTGCCAAATCCCGAAGAAGAAGAACGAGCTGGCGGCTACGGAATTTATTATCATTTTGACTACGTTGGCGGCCCGCGGAATTATAAATGGATCAACACAACCCAGATTTCCAGGGTTTGGGAACAAATGAACCTCGCATATAAATTTGGAGCTGAAGAGTTGTGGATTGTAAATGTAGGTGATATAAAACCCATGGAATTTCCTACCAGTTTCTTCCTGGATTACGCCTGGAACCCCGAAAAAATTACTGCGGAAGACCTTCCCGAATATACCAGGAAATGGGCAGAAAAGCAGTTTGGGAAAGAATATGCTGAAGAAACAGCTGATATTCTTGAAAAATACACAAAGTACAACAGCCGCAGAAAGCCGGAACTTTTAAGCGCAGAAACCTATAGCATCACCAGTTATAACGAAGCCGAAAGGGTTTTGGAAGATTTCTCTAAAATCGAAGAACAGGCCGAACAAATTTATGATGAACTTCCGCAGCAATACCGTGATGCATTTTATCAGCTTGTCTTGTTTCCGGTAAAAGCTTCAGCAAACCTCAACAGGCTCTATGTGGCTACCGCAAAAAACAGGTTGTACGCCAAGCAAGGCCGCGCCATTGCTAATCATTATGCCGATGAAGTTGAGCAGTATTACGCAAAAGATGCTGAACTCACTGAATATTATCACAACGAGCTGGCCGATGGAAAATGGAACCATATGATGTCGCAAAACCATATTGGCTACACCTACTGGCAACAACCGGAAGAACAAAGTATGCCGGAAGTAAAAAAGATAGAAGTACCGGAAGAAGCGGCTATGGGCATTGCTGTGGAAGGATCTACAAATTCGTGGCCCACGCAGGCCGCAAAAGGCCAGGAAGCGGTGCTTCCCATGTTTGACCCTTATAGCGACCAAAGCTTTTATATAGACATTTTTAATAAAGGACAGGAGGATTTTAAATACAAAATCAAGAACAAAGAAGACTGGATAAAACTTTCTTCAGAAAAAGGTAAAGTAGCTGACCAGGAACGAGTTTTTGTGAGTATAGATTGGGACAAAGCTCCGGAAGGCGAGCATGAAGTCCCGCTAACTATAAAAGGCCCGGGAAGAACAAAAGTACAGGTTCTTGCTGCTATTAGAAATCCTTCAGAAGAAATTTCAGGTTTTGTGGAAAGCAATGGTTATGTTGCTATCCCGGCAACAAAATATTCAGAAAAAACCAGTGGTGACAATGAATGGCAGTTAATTCCGAATTTAGGAAAAACAGGTTCTGCCATGTCTTCAGGAAAAATAAAACCCGGAGGAGAATTTAGCAAAAACAATCCGTCGCTTAATTATGATTTCTTTGCATTTAGTTCAGGAGAAGTTGAAGTGGAATTTACCTTATCTCCCAGCTTAGATTTTCTAAACAGGGGCGGATTACGTTTTGCGGTTTCCATTGATGGCAAGGAGCCAAAGATCCTGAATTTACAGGAAGACACTGGCGATAACTGGGATACTTCGGTAGCGAATAACGCCACTGTGGTAAAGACAAATTTCAACCTGGAAAGCGACGGTGCTCACACACTAAAGGTTTGGGCGGTAGACCCGGGAATTGTGCTTCAGAAAATCCTTATTAAAACGGAAGAAATTGAAGACTCTTATTTTGGCCCGCCAATGAGCGCCAAAGCGGAATAAATGCAAAAACCACGAGTAGCTTAAAAGTTCCCGTGGTCTATATAATTTGATAATGCAGGCTTGCTATTGCAGGCCTGTATTATTTTTGTCTAAAGGTCTATACCTTCGGCAATTTCCACCCATTGTGATATTCGGCTTGTACAAGCTTATTGGCTGCTTCACTTCCTTTAAACGATCTTTCCTGCTCATTCCAGTAAATTTTCTCGCCTGTTTTGTACGCGATATTTCCCATGTGGGCCGTTACTGCGGCCGCATGCCCGGCTTTTATTCCGCAGTTAAGTTTAGAAGCATCGTTGGTTTTAATACTTTCTATGAAATTCTTGGTGTGATTGTCCAGGGCACTTCCCTGCGCATCCTGCTGTTCCACCCTGTCCAGCTTGGTTACCCATTCGTCGTCTTTGTTCTCGCCTTCGGGAATTACTTCCCAGCCGCCGCGGTTTACCACCAGGGTTCCATTATTTCCTATAAAAGCAATTCCCTCATTCCTGCCGTAATTACCACCATCTATTCCTGTAGCGTGCTCCCACAAAAGATTAAAATCTTCAAATTCGTAAACAGTTTGCAGCGTATCGGGAGTTTCTGAAGCATCATTTGGATAGGCAAATTTACCTCCGGAAGCCAGTATAGATTTTGGAGCTTTTGCCTGCATGGCATAAAGCGCAATATCAATTTCATGCACGCCCCAGTCCGTCATTAAACCACCTGCATAATCCCAGAACCACCGGAAATCGAAATGAAAACGATTTTCATTAAAAGGACGGTCTGGCGCAGGGCCCAGCCACATATCGTAATCTACTCCCGGTGGCGGCGGAGTATTAGGTTTTACAGGAACAGGATTCATCCAGCCCTGGTAAGCCCAGCATTTTACCAGCCTGATATTTCCCAGCTGGCCGGACTGTACATATTTTATTGCATCGTCATAATGTTTACCACTCCTTTGCCACTGCCCTACCTGTATCAATTTATCATGCCGGTTGGCTGCACCTAACATCACGTCGCACTCCTGTATGCTGTTGGCCAAAGGCTTTTCCACATAAACATGTTTCCCGGCCTGCAAAGCATGCACCGTGTTAAGGCAGTGCCAATGATCTGGCGTACCAACAATCACAACATCAATATCTTTATCTTCAAGAAGTTTGCGGTAATCTTTATATTGTTTCGGACTTTTTCCTCCTATTTCCTTCACTCCTGCAGACCTTTCGTCCAAAACCCTTTGATCGATATCTGCAAGTGCAACGCAATTCACTCCGGGAATTTTATAATGGCTCTGCATATCTGCCCATCCCATTCCTTTACAGCCAATAAGTCCAAAATTAAGCTGATCGCTGGGAGCAACTTTTAAAATATCTGCTGAAAAAGGCATTGCAGAAAACGGTAAACTTAATCCTGCAGCCGCTAAGGACGACCTTTTAATAAAGCTCCTTCTTGTGTTTTTGTCGTTCATATTTTCTATTCTTGTTGAATTTTTAATCTAAATCCCTTACCCATATATTTCTGAAGCTTACAGGATTTCCGTGATCCTGAAAACGAATAGGAAGTTTATCTGCATGGGCGGTATAATGCGGAATCCCGGTGTAAACGGTTGGTCCTTTTATTTCAAAATGATCCTGGACCAGCACTCCATTATGCAGCACAGTTACTGTGGCCGGTTTTATCAACATTCCGTCTTTATTAAAACGCGGTGACCTGAAGATAATATCATAAACATTCCATTCTTCCGGGGATTTTGTGGCGTTTACCAATGGCGGCGATTGTTTATAAACGCTGCCGGCCTGCCCGTTGGTGTAAGTTTTGCTTTCGTAAGAATCCAGGATCTGCACTTCGTAGTTGTTCATAAGAAATACCCCGCTGTTGCCACGTCCCTGGCCTTCTCCTTTAATTTCCTGAGGTGCCCGCCATTCCAAATGTAACTGAACATCGCCAAACTCCTCCCGGGTTTTAATTGGGCCTGAACCCGGATTAACGGTTAAAATTCCATCTGAAATATTCCAGTTTGCGGTGCTCCCATCTTCGGCATTTTGCCATGCATCCAGGTTTGTACCATCAAAAAGGACAATAGCGTCTGATGGGGCTTCGCCCGGTTGTGAACCTGCCTGGATTTTCTTAGGAACAGGCTCATAAAATTCGGTAGCCTCAGGAGGAAGATCATTGTCGTTTTGCGAATTTGCCATAGTTGGAATTATTAAAAGTGCTAAAAAAGCTAACCCAATCCCGTTGGTGGATTTTTTCATTTTCCTGTTGTTGTTTTTAAGAAGATTATCAATAATGTTAAAACTATGTTTATAATCCTTATTATTCAAAATTTCTAAAGCTTTTTTTCAGAAGTAAATAAAAAATTATTCGATTGTACTTAATTGTTTAGGATAAAAAATAAGGAATGGA
>NZ_JAVRHO010000024.1:0-52226 GCF_031846515.1 Autumnicola lenta | reverse complement strand
TAAAGCGATCAAGCAATGCGTACCAGTCAAACCTTTTCTATTTCTTTTTTCATCCGCAAAAAGAAAAAGCAACCAGAACTCGCCCTCCTTTATGCCCGAGTGACCGTTAACAGTAAATCATTAGAAATTAGTTTAAAACGAACTTTGCCTGTAAACAGGTGGAACCAATCAGCCGGAAAAATAATAGGCAATAGTGCAGAAAGCTATTAAATCAATAAAAACTGGATGAAACCAAGGCTCTTTTGTATAAGGCGTACGATAGTTTGTTGAAAGAAGATCAGGTCATTACGGCTCACCTTAATAAAGATCGATTTTTAGGAACCGATCAGCAGCACTATACTCTACTTTATCTTTCAAGTTATCACGACCAAAAAATGTCGGATGTCTTGAAGTACGGCACCATGAAGAATTACAGGACTACAGAGAATTACCTGAAGGAGTACCTGAAAAAACAACATCGTACTTCAGATATCTATTTAAAGCAGATCAATTACCAGTTTACCTTAGGCTTTGAAAGTTATCTCCGCTCACTATCGAGCCTTCAAAATAACGGAGTTATGAAGCACATGGAGCGATTTAAGAAGCTAATGCGACTGGCGGAACATCTAAACTGGATTGAGAAAAACCCCACCAAAAGGTTTAAACTTCGCTTTGACCAAGTGGAGAACCCTTTTCTGTTGTATTTTCTTTTTCCCTTTACCATATCAATGGGATCCATGTCAAGAAGCAGGGCAGCGGTGGTCCTGTCATCAGAACTTTCAGGATAAAATATGTGGGCTTTCCCTATAGCAAGATCAATAGACTGAAACCGGTTTGGATGCTTATGAAGCAGAAATCCAAGATCAGTAGCCGGGAAATGTGTTGTGGAAATGGTTAATATCATTTTTCTTGAATCTCTTATTTTTGTATCTAATGTTGTTCAGGATGTGAAAATTATTCATTGATAAGATTAACAACCAGCTGCACCATTAATTCTTTTTCTGCCGGATCGCTTTGGGCAATAAGCAATGTCAGCGCGGTAAGTCCATTATCGTTGATTTTAAGTTCTCCTGATGTTTTCAAAGAATACTTATTCTTTTCGAGAAACCAAATAAAGAGGAATGCTCCAATACGTTTGTTCCCATCGGTAAACGAATGGTTCTTTACAATAAAATACAGAAGATTTGCTGCTTGTTCTTCTATGCTTCCATATAGGTATTGCCCATCAAAAGTCTGGACAATTGTTTGAAGGGAACTTTTAAACCCTTGATCCTTTTCATTTCCGAAGATACTGTTTGCCTGGTTTTTATCTATAAGCTGTTGTTTTAAAACCTGAATGGCTCCTTTGGCTTCGGAATAGCTAATCTCATAGGTGATATCGGAATTCAGGGACTCATTGCTTAGATCATTGCTATCATATTTGTTAAGCATAATGAAACTCTTGGTATACCTACTTAAAATTTCCAGGAGTCCGTTTGTCTCTGATACTTGCAAGGCAGGATTTCCTGAAGACTTATTTATCACCTCTACTACCTTTTCCAGTTGATCCAAGCGCTTCTGGTTAATTGCATATCCCTTCACGAGAAAATCCTTCAGTCGTTGTGTCGCCCATTGACGAAATTGGGTTCCTCTTTTCGATTTAACCCTGTAACCTACCGATATAATGACGTCGAGGTTATAATATTCTATCTTTCGGTTTACTTTTCTTTTACCTTCTTTTTGAACTGTCAAGTATTCCTTGACGGTTGCCTGTTTTTCCAGTTCGCCTTCGTTATAACAATTCCTTATATGCAGGCTTATATTTTGTTTAGTCTGTTCAAAAAGAGTTGCCATTTGTTGTTGAGACAGCCAAACGCTCTCCTCCTCAAATTTTACTTCGACCTGAGAGATCCCGTCAGGGGTCTTATAAATTTCTATGTTTTCCAAGATAATCTACTTTTAAAAAACTTTAAGGCAACTTTGTCAGTATGGTTCTTCTGTACTGTTTTAAAACACCCATTCTTCTTCAGTAATATCCAAACTTATACCTTTCACTTCCTACTATTGAGGTTGCTCCTTCAAGCACCTTCATATTTTCTTCATTTATTCTCTCGTATAAAGATAATTATATCCAAGAAACAGAGATCTACACATCCTCCTTCTCCAGAGATAAATGGTGAATAACTGTTATTTTTATTTTGGGGCTAAGATGATGATTTTCTACGTCAATACATGTCGTTAAAAAGCAGATACTCCCATATCTTATTAAGCTGTAACTTTCGGATTTCCATCTTAAGAACATATGAAAAATTAAGCGATGTTTTACACATAGAGTTCTCGTAGTTTAACGACAGTACAAATTCTATGGATAAGTTTATTCTAAGTGATGATTCTAAAGGGTAGCTTTTTTTTATTCCCGAAGTGAACTGCAGCCGCAACTCTTCTAAAATTTGCCGATTTTCGTCCGTCGCAAAGAGGTCTCAAAAATGGCAATTATCGACCTTATTTAGCTGATAGGTAACGGCACAAAGTCCGATTACTGACCTAACCTTTTGAAACAAAAATAGCTGAAAACCTAATTTTTGCACTCTACTCTGCCCTGAATGCCTCACAATTGAGAGGTAACTGTAGTGGTATTTAACTGATATAAATAGACTATTTTTTTAGCTGTAAATCACATGCAGGTGTAAAATACTTAAGTGAAACACGTTGATCAAAAGAGTAGATAGTTTATAACTTTTTATTCAAAGCTATATGTGAAAAAACTGGTGTTACTAGTCACTTATTTTAAAAAATCAAGGGAAATCCCCCATTGATACTTTGTCCTTTTCTTTTTAGTTTTATTCGACAGAATTTTCACAAAAAAATTCTAACTATTCCCATCATTCCAATCCCCTTTTTAAAAATAAGTATTAAGAATAAACCATTCTAGAATAATTATTAATCATAAAAACAATCGATTATGAAGAAGATGACTATGTATTTGGTCCTGATGGTATTTTTGGGAACCTTGTTTTCCTGTACTAAAGAGGAAACTAGACCGAATGATTTAAACCCCGAAAAAGCCACGCTATCCTTTGGTTCACTGTTGAACGACATGGTGAACAACAGAGCGGCAATTAAACAACAATTTGATGAGTTTCCTGATTGTTCAGATGGTATTCCCGCTTATGTGGAGGTCGCCCTTTCCCAGGATGGAGCCTGGGCGGTAGGAAACGAGACAGATCCGCTCCAGGTAGATCTTAACCCTAATCCAGATGATTACGACGGGGATGGAATAGATAACTATTTCACTGAGTTCTCGTACGAACTGGAACTTGATCCCGGCGACTATGTCCTGGAATATTTTAAAGTTTTTGATGATAGCGGCAATGAGCTTTGGATTGCACCCCGTAGCGGAAACTTCGATAACTTTGTAGATAATGCACTGCCTTTGGCCATTTCTCTTGGGGCCGGTGTTAAAAAGTACGTAAGTGTAGATGTGGTTTGTTTCGATAATCGTATTGTCAACGAGTATGGCTATCTATTCTTTGACATCAATGCCAGTGAACTCATAGAATTCTGCATTTTTGGTAATTTTTGTGAGGAAAATGGCCGCCATTACCCTGCACATTTCAGCGTAGATGTCTGGCACTATAGTGGAGATTCCCAAAATCCCAGAGGAGAGGTAATAGTGTCTGATTCTATGAACAATACAGGAGTAAACGGCGAGGGAGATTTCTATGCCGATCCCCTTTGTATAACATTACCTTCAGAAGGAAACAATGAATATTATTTTGAAATCACTTTATTGGAATCAGATGAATATGATGCTGAAGAAAGACTGATACGCAGCGGAGTGATTACCGATGAAGATATAAGAGATTTATATGACGGTGATGATAATACAGAATATTATCATTTTATGGAAGGTAACTGCGGAAGTGAGGATTCTCCCGCTCTTTTCGATATGGGTAATGGGCAGGAATTGGAACCTGAAGGACCAACTCCGGAATGGGGACCTTCTATAACCGACCCTATGCTGGTTGTCATTGAGCAATTACTAAGCTACGATTTCCCTCCACTTCATACTTTATCCGCAGAAGAGGCACGCTTGCAGCCAACTTTTGCAGATGCCTATATGGATGTTATCGAGGAGTACAACATTCCCATACCAAATACGAACGTCAGCACCACCGATATTTCCATTCCTGTAGAGGGAGGAGCAATAAACGGGCGTATTTACACTCCCGATACGGGAAGGGAAGATTATCCCGTGATTGTTTATTATCACGGCGGTGGCTGGGTCATTGCCGGTATAGATACTTACGATGCTTCTATTAGAGCACTGGCTAATAAAGCAGATGCAATTGTGGTAGCTGTGGGATATCGCCAGGCACCGGAAAATAAATTCCCCACTGCTCATAATGATGCTTATGCTGCTTATTTATGGACGCTGGACAATGCAGATTCTTTCAACGGAAATAGTGAAGAAGTCGCTGTGGTAGGTGAAAGTGCAGGTGGTAATTTGGCCGCAGGTGTTAGTATTATGGCCAGAAATAATAACGAACAGCTTCCGGTCCACCAGGCGTTGATCTATCCAATCGCCAATTATGATTTTAATACACCTTCATATATCGAATATCAGAATGCTGTACCACTCAACAGACCTCTAATGATGTGGTTCTTCGACAAATATCTTAACAGTCCTGCAGAAGGGGATAATCCTTTAATCTCTCTTGTTGATGCAGATTTAACCGGTCTTCCTCCAAGTACGGTGATCAGTGCTCAAATAGATCCGCTGCAAAGTGAGGGACAACAACTAGCTCAGGAACTGCAGGATGCCGGTGTGGAAACCACTTATGAACTTTATATTGGTGTAACTCACGAATTCTTCGGAATGGGAGCTGTGGTACCACAGGCAGATGAGGCACAGGATCTTGTTGCTGCAGAACTTAGGGAAGCTTTTAATAATTAGTAAATGTAAATACTGCTGGTGTTACGCAGTAAATTCTGGAAAATTAATGATAATAAGAAGCCGCCTCATTTATTAAAGTGAGACGGCTTTTTCTTTTTATATAAATCAATTCAGGATCATCTTTAAAAAGATACCAGGAATTCCTTCCTTTCCAAATATACTCCTGCTCGTTATAACCTGGAATCAGCCAAAAGCAGGGATGCTTAGGAACTGTCCCAACCCCTTCAAAAGCTCAAGGTAGAAAATATAGTTCGGCTGGAAGGAAGCATCCAATTTGGCAATTATCATCTCATTCATTAAAAACCCTTCCATTAAGATGCTTGCGGCTCCGGTGCATTTTGGGCGATTAAATTCTCAGATTTTAATTCTTTCCAAAAGTCCTCCGGAATAGTTTCACTCATAGATTTTGCGTTGGCAGAAGATTGATAAGGTTTACTTGCTCCGGGAATTACAGAAGCAACCACCTTAGGTGCTGCAGAAAATTGTAAGGCTGCACTTCGTAAATCCACACCATGATTTTGTGCGATATTGTTCATTTTCTCCCTCTTCTTTAGAAAACCATCCGGTATTCCTTCACTGTAGTTATAACGGTCTTTGCCGGCAAGGAAACCTGCATTCAAAGGTGCACCTATCATAAGCGAAATATCTTCCTTTTCACAAACAGGAAATAACTTATTTAAAGCATCTTTATGGTGCATTAGGGAATACTGGGTTGCGGAGAGAAAAATGTCGGGATCACTTACTTCAATGGCTTTTAGAATTGGTTCTATAGTGTTTACACCAAAACCCCAGCCTTTAATAAGACCTTCTTCCCTCATCTTTATGAGTTCTGGCATGGCTCCTTTTTGCGCTACTTCAAAATATTTAACCCAATCTTCTTTCATATCGCCATTATCCGGAGAAAGATCATGGATATAAACTATGTCCAGTGATGAGAGACCCATTCGGTGTAAAGTATCCTCCACAGATTTACGTACACCCTCCGCCGAATAATCATACGCATAATCAAAATTTAGCTTTCCTTTCCATATGCCTGGATTCTTTTCAAAGTCCGGAGCAGGTTTTAAGATCCGTCCAATTTTACTCGATAAAATATAATCTTCGCGGTTTTTGTTGAAAAGAAAGCTTCCCATTCGTCTTTCGCTAATTCCCAGTCCATACCAGGGAGAAGTATCAAAATGTCTTACCCCATTATTCCATGCAGCTTCCATCGTATTTCGTATTTCTTCATCAGAATTCACATGAAAGCCATTACCGGCTCCTACTCCACCCATTCCAAAGTTCATCTTCGGCCTAAATTTTTCCAGTAACATATTTTCGTTGGTTAACGGGGAGGTAATTCCCGGTCCAGAAGCAAAGACTGTAGCAGGTGCAGCAACAGTCGCAGCCGAAGTAAGCATTGTTTTATATATAAAATCTCTTCTTGTAGTCATAACATGTTGTCTTTTAATTAGCTTTATAAAAGCAAAGATTTAATTTACAAAATAGCTTTCAGAAAAAACTTCTTACCGGAAAAAAAGATGAGCATGACAGAAATAATCGCTTTCCACAATGAGAATCTAGGCGAATTTTTGAAGCTTACATATGCTGCCTATTGTAAATTGTATACTCCAAAAATTTTAAAAAACTGTTATAATTAAAAAGATTATCCAACAGATTAATCTTAACTTTGCAATTATTGCACGGGGTGCCTGTAACGGCTGAGATAATACCCGCTACCTGAAATGGATAATGCCAACGTAGGGATGCAGCTTTAAAATATTTCCATTTTAAACTCCATTCTATCTGGCTATCCAATAATAGATTGGAGTTTTTATTTAAATAAGCTACTAAAATGGAGATAGAAAAAAGTAACTTTCAATTACTTCCCAAAACACATCAGAACTGGCAGGAAAGGCCGGAATGGTTTTTTAACCGAGAGCATACAGACACCTATGAGCAATGGTATGAAGGAAGGTACAAACGTGCTGAAGTCTGGCAAAAAAAAGTAATGGAACAGCTTGTATCCAAAGATACAAGGGTTGAAACATTACTCGAATTTGGTTGTGGAACAACCCGGTTTACACGCTGGTGGAAAGAAATTGGTATTGAAGCTACCGGAGGAGATATTTCTCCGCTAATGCTTTCCCAGGCTGTAAACTTGTTCGACGGAGATTTGGTAATGGCCGATTCTCATCATATGCCTTTTAAAGATAATACGTTCGACTCCCTGGCTTTTATAACCACCTTCGAATATTATAAAGATCCCGTAAAAGTGATACAGGAAGCAGCAAGAGTTGGAAAATATGGAATAGCAATGGGAATGATGAACAGAAATTCTCCTAAGGTTGTCCGGAGAAGGATTCAGGAAATTTTTGGTAAAAATCCGTTTTATCTTACTGCAACTTTTTATACACCGTCAAAGTTGACTTCTATTATTAATGAAGCTCTAAAAGGCAGAGAGTACTCGATCGAATGGTCCTGCACCGGGCTGCCCAAATGGTTTCCTGTACAGCAATGGGGAATTCCTTATGGCGACTTCTTTGGCTTATATGTACAATTTAAAGATGTAGACTAATGAGCAAGGAACTGGGAAAAATTCAGGACGAGACATTTGAAGAGATTATTTTTAATAACTGCGGGCGTTCAAGGCAGGAAGTTAGTGTAGGTCCCGCATTTGGTGTGGATGTTTCTGTAGTAGATCTTCCTAACGGACTTGCGCTCGCATCTACCAGCGATCCGCTTTCTCTTATTCCTTCTCTCGGCCTGGAAGAATCTGCCTGGTTATCTGTTCACCTAATGGCAAATGACATGGCCACTACCGGCTTTGCGCCTATGTATGGACAAGTGGTGCTGAATTTACCTGCGGGGTTTTCCAGGGAAGATTTTAAAACTTACTGGCAGTATATTCACAAGTTTTCTGATGATATAGGCTTAGCCATTACCGGCGGTCATACAGGATTTATAGAGGGTCAAAATTCCACAATATCGGGCGGAGGTACTTTTTCTACCGTAGCTCCTAAAAAGGATATTTTAATTTCCCAAAATGCAAATCCAAATGATGTTATCCTCGTGACAAAACAATGTGCCTTATCCTCCTCTTCTATCCTGGGAATGAGCTTTCCGGAAACTATAAGAAAGAAACTTGGACACGAAATTTACGAGGAATCCTGCAACAATTTTTATCAGACCTCATCTTTAAAAGATGCTTTGGCGGCCGCAGGTAAAGAAGAGAAACATAAAGATGTAACGGCTATGCACGACGTTACAGAGGGCGGAGTTCTGGGTGCAATTTATGAACTGGCACGGGCATCTGGAAACGGAGCCCAGGTATATAACGAATTGTTACCGGTTGGTAACGTACAAAAGCAGATTTGCGACTTGTTCTCCATAGATCCCCGGTTCAGTATTGGTGCCGGGTCTATGATTATTACCTGCAAAAAAGGAAGTGAGCAGGATGTTATCGCGAGACTAAATGAAGAAGATATTCGCTGCACCGTTGTCGGGGAAATTACTGAAAAGGAAGAAGGAATAAAGCTAATGGAGAACGGAATTAATAAAGAACTCCCCTACCCTTCTGAAGATCCCTACTGGAGCGCATTCTTTAAAGCATTAAATTCAGGTTGGAAATGACGAAAATTGCCAAAATAAGAGGCGGACTTTATCTTGTTCTGGATCCTTCCATGCACAGGGATGAATTATTCAGAAAATTAAATGAAGTCCTCCAAGAAAAAATTGCAGTCGTTCAAATCTGGGATAATTTCCCTCCGTCTATAGACGAGGTGGAATTGGTAAATGAGATTTGTGATTTATGCCATTCCAGGAATGTACCGGTATTTTTAAACAATAACTGGCACCTTAAGAAGTCTACCCATGCAGATGGGATTCATTTTGATATAATTCCTGAAAATTTCAGCGAATTACGAGAAGAATTGAGTGCAGATTGTATGTTTGGAGTGACTTGCACCAATAATTTGTCGGTAATTAATTGGGCTGAAGAGAATAAGCTGGATTACATTTCTTTTTGTTCCATGTTTCCGTCTAAAACCAGTAACAGTTGTGAGCTGGTTTCTTTTGAAACAATAAAAAAAGCCCGGGAAATTACCGATATGCCCATTTTTCTTGCTGGCGGTATTCAGTATCAAAATATTAAAGATTTAAAGAATATCAAATTTGAAGGTGTTGCAGTTATTTCGGGAATTATGAGTTCCGAAGATCCAAAACGGGCAACCAGAGAATATTTATCAGAATTAAAGCGTATAAAAAATGAAAATAGCCACAATTAATAAATTATGCTGTCCTTTCGATAAAAAAGATTTACAGCTTACCATAATCACCAAAGATGTTGAAGAAAACATTCTTGAAGGTTTTCTAACCTGCAAAAGCTGCAACAGGATTTATCCTATGGTAAAAGGGATCCCCATAATGAATCCTGACGAATACAGGGAATTTAAGCTGGAACAGCCCCTTCTTGAAAAATATCAGTCTCACTTAAAAGGAAAGAAAATTGAAAATTTCAGGCTCCTGCCAAATGATGATGAACCAAAAGAAATTGTATAAGACCTAATTTTCCCATTATCTATCGAAAATTGCCAAATTAAGCACCAGGCCCGGGAGGTGGTAAAGTTATTCCGTTTTTACATTTTTACCATTGTTATAAGCCTCCCAGCCTTCTTTTAAGGCATAGGGAACAATTAGAAGGGCAGCTACGGGATCTGCCCACCACCAATCGAGAAAATGTACTGCCAGGATTCCTCCCAGCACGGCTATGGTTTGATACAGGCAAACAAAAGTATCCTTGGAATCTGCAATTAATTCCTTACTGTCAAGTTTTTTGCCGTATTTGTATTTATACCAGATAAGGAATGGGTTTACCACAAGGGAAACCAGCAGAATTATTAATCCCGCTGTACTCCAATCAGGAATTTCTTTATTAATTAATTTGGTGATAGAATCGTATGTAATAAAAGTACTTATTAAAAGGAAGGAAAGGGCAATAACAAACAGCGTGATCCTTTCCCTCCTTTGCACTTTTTTCTTACTTATATCATTCAGTTCGCCGTTAAGACGCCACCAAAGTGTACTTCCCGAAATAACTTCCACAACGCTATCCAACCCCCAACCAATTAAGGCAGAGCTACCGGAAGAAAATCCTGCAATTAAGGAAACCAGGACCTCCACACTATCATAGATAATATTAAAGGTCTGGACATTTCTTCCTTTTCTTAAATTACTTTCCCTTTGTTGATCTTTCATAATTAAGAATTAGCAAATTTTATTAATGGCTATGGCCACCTTCTCCTTTTTGCATTTGAGCCTGTAAATAATAAGCATTATTGTAAGCGAACTGCGTACCGGGTGCTACCGGAGATAGAAAGTTAACAGCAACCCAGCCTCCACTACTCACACCAGTGGTAATTTTCACCGGCTGGAAACTCCAGGCATCTCCTTCCTTTTCTGCCTTAAAAGCAAATAAATCATCACCATCCCGGCCAATAGCAGCTTCAGGAAGGGCTGTAGTTTCAGAATTATCGGTTAAAATCCTTCCGCGAACATACATTCCCGGAATAAGGTTTCCTGGCCTGTTGTTTATTTCGGCATGTGCATGCACAGCTTTTCTTTCCCTGTCAAAAGATTTACTAATAGAGATAATTTCAGCATTAAGTTCCATTCCTCCCAGTGATTCTACAATAATTATAACCTCCTGCCCGGCTGTGACCTTAGAAATATCCCGTTCAAAGACCATAAGATCGGCATGCACATCCTGGGTATTCACCACTTCAAACATCGAGGTTTGTGCTTCTACAAACTGTCCGGTTTTTACATTTGTTTCCTGCACAGTACCTACAATAGGACTCTTTATGGCTATACGCTGATTAATATTTCCCACCTGAATGTTTCCTGAATTTAGATTGAGTAACTGCAACTGCGACTTTAATCCCTGCACCCTGCCTTTCGCATTCTGAAGTTCGGCTTCTGCCCTCTGAAAAGTTTCTCCCGAACCTACCCCGGCTTCATATAATTTCTGTTGTCTGTTGAATTCCTTCTCCTGGAATTTGAGCTGATTAGAGGCATTGAGAAAATCCGTTTGAACCTGGATAATATCGGGGTGGGAAATATAAGCCAGCACCTGTCCCTTACGTACTTCCTCCCCTTCAATAACCATTATTTCAACCACATTTGCTCCAATTACAGCAGTAACCGAAGCTTCATTTTGCGGTGGTACCTCCAGTTCCCCGTTAGCTTCCACAAAGCCTGCCATATTGCGTTCCTGCAGTGAATCTACCTCCATTCCAAGAGCTTCAAATTGTTGCCGGGAAAGCATGGCTTCCTCTATTTCATCGTGACCTCCTTCTTTATCTTTATGTTCTTCTGAAGGGACTATTTCATTTTTATCTTCAGAATCTTTACATGAAGTAAGGCTGAAAAAAGTAAAGATTACGAGTAATAATTTGGTATTTATTGTCTTTATTTTCATTTTAATAGCTGTTAATCGTTAAGAAAAAATTGAAGATTTGCATATGCTTTCAAATATTGCTGAAGGGAATCCAGCGCACTTAATTCCACCTGTACCACCTTGTCCAGGATATCGATAAATGCCAAATATGCTATTGCTCCTTCGTTAAAAGCGAGCAGAGCGCCTTCCTGCTGTTCGGCGGTCACGGGTAAAGCTTCTTCTTTATAGTATTCCCAGGAAGCCTTCCATTTCTGATAATTCTTTAGCGCCTGTGAAAAATCCACCTCCAGTTGTCGTTTTTCAAAACCCGCCGTGCGCTCTGCTATTTCGGCTTCTATCTTTGCAGCCTGTGTATTGCCATAGGTTTCTCCTGAAAGAAACGGAATGGACAATCCTGCCTGATAACTGTAAAATCCGCTGTTACCGTTTACTTCCTGCACCCCGTATTGCAAGTTTAACTTCGGAAGCAAAGCTGCCCTGGTGGCCTTGTGTTCTGCTTCGGCTACTTCCACGTTTTGCCTGGAAACTTCCAGCATCGGGTGCTCCTGAAGGTTTTCAGCTAAAAATTCTTCATTTACAATAAACGGAGGCTCCAGTTCCTCCGGCACCGAATAATAATTTTCCTGTCCCAGCCAAAGATTCAGCCTTTCAAGAGCAGTGGAATAATCGGTATACGCCTGTTCCTTTTGTATTGTTATCTGACTAACCTCACTTCTGGCGGTAATCATCTCCAGTCGGGAAATTGCCTCTACTTCATACCGAAGAGAAACCGCACTTTCAAACTGCTGATAAATAGAATCTAGTTCTGAAAATAAAGCGTATTTCCTTTTTGCTACAAAAGCTTCAATCCAGGCAGATTTCACCTCCCGGGAAACCTCCAATTGCGATAGTTCAAAGGCTTTTTCTGCTAAAGTAATACGCTCGTTCTGCAACCGCAGTTTTGGTGCTATCCCTAAAATATCAATTCCCTGTTGCTGAAATCCCAGCCTGGTATATACTCCGCGGTCATTTGCAATTTCTTCCCCTCCGGTTAATACCTGGGTGGTTCCAAAATCCCACGCCGATTTTCTTAGAACCTCCTGCTGTTCTACTTTAAGCTGTTTATTTTTTAACAGCGGAAAATTTTTAACAGCTAGTTCCTCTGCTTCAGCCATTGTTAAGACGGGAAAATCATCGCTTTCCTGCGCTGTCAGATTTTTAGGAACAAAACATAAAACAGACAGAACTATAGTGGCAATCACGGGTTTCCCAATAAAGTTCCTGCCGGTAGAACGCTCTTCCACCATCTTATATAGAATAGGTAAAATAAACAGCGTTAGAAAAGTTGAAGTTAGTAATCCGCCAATTACTACCGTTGCCAGCGGCCTTTGCACCTCTGCCCCGGCCGATGACGAAATGGCCATTGGTAGAAATCCAAGAACATCTGTAAGGGCAGTCAGCAGGATTGGTCGTATTCGTCTGCGTGTTCCCAGGCTTATACGTTCCTGTAGGTTGGTAACTCCTTCTTCCTTTAATTCATTTAAACCACTAATCAAAACGAGTCCGTTAAGCACCGCCACTCCAAATAATACAATAAATCCTACTCCGGCAGAAATACTAAAAGGCATATCCCGCAACCACAGTGCGTAAACTCCGCCAATAGCTGCCAACGGTATAGCTACATAGATCATCGTGGTCTGTTTAAATGATTTTAAAGCGAAATAAATAAGAATGAATATGAGCAACAGAGCGATGGGGACTACCACCTGTAACCGGCTACTTGCTCTTTCCAGGTTTTCGAATGCTCCACCGTACCTGATGTAATATCCCGCCGGCAGATCAAATTCCGCATTCAGCTTTATCTGGATATCCTCTACCACAGACTTTACATCGCGATTCCTGATGTTTACCCCAACATTTATTCTTCTGTTCGTATTATCGCGGCTTATTTGCATTGGCCCGGGCTTATAACTTACCTCTGCTATTTCCCGGAGCGGAATCTGATTTCCTGAAGGCAAAGCAACGTACAGGTTCCTGAGATTATCAATATTCGTACGGTGCTCTTCATCTAAACGGACGACCAGTTCGAACCGCCTCTCGCCTTCAAAAATAACCCCGGCCTTTCCTCCGGCAAAGGCAGATTGGACCAGAGAATTAAGATCGTTGATATTCAATCCATATTGTGCGACTTTGCTCCTGTTATAGTTCACCGTAATTTGGGGAAGGCCTGCGGTAGCTTCCACCTTCATATCTGCAACCCCTTCTACGGTGGAGATAATACTTCCCATCTCTTCAGCCTTGTCAGCAAGAATGTTCAGGTCTTCGCCATACAATTTTATGGCAACATCTTCCCGAACGCCGGTAAGCAATTCATTAAACCGCATCTCCACAGGTTGGGTAAATTCGTAACTCACCCCCGGAATAATACTCAGGGTTTCCTTCATTTTCTCTATAAGCTCGTCTTTTGTATCTGCTGAAACCCATTCGGAACGGGGTTTCAGAATAACGAAGCTATCGGCCAGGTCCATAGGCATTGGATCTGTAGGCACATCAGAAACCCCAAACCTGCTCACTACTTGTTCAATTTCGGGATATTCACTTAGCAGAAGTTTTTCTATTTTGGTGGCTGTTTCTGTTCCTTCAGTTAAAGAACTACCCGGTTTCATTATAATGTGAAAAGCAATATCACCCTCATCCAGCTGCGGTACAAATTCTCCCCCCATTCTGATAAAAAGGAAAACAGCAAGTACTAAAAGGGCTATTCCTACACCTAAAACAACTTTTCCTTTATCCAGAGATTTTTTGAGAAGAGGTTTATACCTGGCTTCAAGCCAAAGTATAAATATATCGCCCCAGGATTTTTTTTGTGTCGTGGGCGCCTTTAGGAACAACGCCGAAATCATCGGTACATACGTAAGGCACAGGATCATTGCGCCCAGCATGGCAAACATAAAAGTGAGTGCCATGGGCCTGAACATTTTTCCTTCTATTCCTTCCAGTGCCAGGATCGGCAGGAAAACGATGAGGATGATTAATTGTCCAAAAAACGCCGAATTCATCATCTTCTTTGCAGAACCGGAAGCAATTTCATCTTTCTCTCCCTGAGTTAGCTGCTTGTTTTTATTGATCCTCTGGTAAATGAGAAATACGGTACTTTCTACAATAATTACAGCACCGTCCACAATAATCCCAAAGTCAATAGCGCCCAAACTCATTAAATTCGCCCAAACATCAAAGACATTCATCAAAATAAAAGCAAAAAGAAGCGATAACGGAATCGTAGAAGCAACTATTAATCCGCCCCTCCAGTTCCCGAGCAACAAAACCAGAACAAAAATTACTATCAAACCTCCAACCATCAGGTTTTCACTAATTGTACCCGTAGTTTCGGCAATAAGTTCGCTCCTGTCCAAAAAGGGTTCTATGGAAACACCTTCGGGAAGGGATTTTTGAATTTCATCTATCCTGGTTTTTACATTTTCTATGACTTCGTTAGAATTCGCGCCTTTTAGCATCATTATCATTCCGCCTACTGCTTCCCCCTCTCCGTTCTTTGTGAGAGCTCCATAACTCACAGCACTTCCTGTCTTTACCGTAGCAACGTCCCTTACAGTAATCGGCACTCCTCCGGAATTTGTAATGACGATATTTTCTATATCCTCCACACTTCTCGCCAATCCTTCCCCACGTATAAAGTTTGCCTGGTGGTTACGTTCAATATAAGCTCCGCCGGTGTTTTGATTGTTGTTTTTAAGTGCAGTAAAAATATCTGAAATACTAAGGCCAATCGCCCTGAGTTCACCAGGATATACAGCAACTTCGTACTGTTTTATACGGCCGCCAACGCCGTTAACTTCAACCACCCCAGGAACCATTGCCATTTGCCGCCGTACAATCCAGTCCTGTATCGTGCGGAGTTCAGCAAGGCTATATTCCTCTTTATAAGGCTCCGCTACTTCCAACGTGTACTGATAGATCTCTCCAAGTCCGGTAGAAATGGGCCCCATAAATGTATTGCCAAATCCTTCGGGAATTTCTTCTTCCACAGCCCTCAGTTTTTCACCCACCAATTGCCTTGGCAGATAAGTTCCCATATCGTCTTCAAAAACAATGGTGACTACTGAAAGGCCAAACCTGGAAACCGACCTTATTTCTAAGACTCCGGGAAGGTTGCTCATGGCCACTTCAACGGGGTAAGTGACAAACTGTTCAATATCTTCGGTACCTAAGTTGGGAGCCTGTGATATTACCTGCACCTGGTTATTCGTAACATCGGGCTGAGCATCTATGGGTACCTGGCTCATGCTCCATATTCCGAATCCAACAAGAACAATGGTTAATAAGCCAATTATAAATTTATTATTGATTGAAAAATCAATGATTTTATCTAACATCTGGTATTTTTATTTAATTCAGAAAATAATAGAAGAATAACTTAAATAGTCATTCACGACAGGACATAAGTGTCCCTGGCCTGAATTAAATACGGGGTGGCTGAAGCAGGGAGCTGGAAAAATCTTTTTCCGGTGCTTCCAATCTTGTGGAAATAAGAGTGAGAATTTCGGGAGTAAAAATAGAAACTTCTGTTGATTGCAAATTTACTACATGCACATGGCAGCAGTGGCAATGGCAGAAAGGAGGACATAGATCTTCTGAAGAGTCTTGCGGATTATCACTTTCAGCATAAACTTCTATAGAAACCTCAGAATCTGAAGAAGAAGTCTGCGGCTCATCTGAACAATCCAGGAAGTTAAGTCCTAAAAAGTAAAAAGATAGTATTAGTGCTGCTATTTTCACAATGCAAATATAGAAATTATCTTGAACAGCAAATCGTTTACCGCTAGAGATCTTCAGATTTACTCAGATATAGATTCCGGATAATCAGAACGTCGGTTCAATTTTTTAAAATCAGGTCCCTGTCTTAAAATGGCAATTTTCGATATTTAGTACCGTTCAGAACCTTAAAGGCTTTTCTTCTGCAGCAGTTCTTATCTTTAGCAGGACATGACCAAACAAAATTCAATTATGTTCAAAAAACCTGTTGCTATTTATCTCTTTTTCTTTCGTTTAAATAGTTATGATCGGTAAGGTCCAGGATCATTGGGGTAATACTGGTTTTGCCATGCCTTACCGCCCAGCGATCTGTCCCTTCTTCAACTTCTTCAATCTGTACTACGGTAAACCAGTAATGCTGCCTTCCCATGGGATCTTTATTGGCTATTACCTTACCATCATAATGTCTTACAGATTGGTGGGTCCACAGGATTTCACCTTCAGGAGATCTGGGAAAGTTAATATTGAGCAGTTTACGTTCCTTTTCGTGCACCACTTCTTTAAGAGTATCAGAAACGAAAGGCTCCAGCGCCTCAAAATCTGTATCCTCTTCTCCTACTGAAACGCTTAATGCAATCCCCCTTATATCAAAAAGAACAGCTTGTCTTGCTGCGGAAAGGGTTCCTGAGTGCCATGCGGAATTTCCCAAATTTGAGCCTATGTTAATACCCGAAAGCACCAAATCTATGTCTTCAAATAAGTGAGCGCCAAGTGCGACACAATCTGCAGGAGTTCCACTTACACGGTAAGCTTCTATTCCTTCAAAGTGAATAGGCGATTTTTTATAGGTAATGGGTTTTCCCGAAGTTATCGCCTGTCCCATAGAAGATTGCTCCACATCTGGAGCCATAACAATTACTTCACCATATTTTGCTGCTGCATGTGCCAGGCAGGAAAGACCCGGACTATAAATTCCGTCGTCATTGGTTACCAGTATTTTCATAATTTCAAATTTTTGGTTTAGGTTCTTCTACTTTAAATTACAAAAACCAATGTTTTCTTTAGCCTTTATTTCTGAAAACCGATAAACTTTATAGTTCTTATAACAGGAGGCTAACATTTATTCTTAAAGATTATTTTTTCAATCTTAAGTTATCGTTAATCTGAAAGTAGAGACAAAATTTGTGATTAACTTTATTCTTAAATCTCTGCACATGAAGATGGTACAAATAGTTCATAATCCCACTGCTGGTAGCGGCGAACATAATAAGGAAGAGTTGATAGAAATTATAGAGGCTTCCGGTTATCGCGCCCAATACGTTTCTACCGACTATGTGTTTTGGAAGAAACAGCTTGACCTTCAGGAAACCGATGCTATTTTACTGGCCGGAGGTGATGGTACTGTGCGAAAACTGGCAAAAAATCTCATTAAAAAAGATCCTTCGCATATGGTGCCCCTTCATTTAATGCCTTTAGGGACTGCAAACAATATTTCTAAAGTACTTAATGTTGCGCAAAATAAAGAGCATCATGAGATAGATCTAAATAGAAAAACTACCAACTTTAGCTACGGAAAGATTAAAAGTACAGTAAAAAAAGACTTCTTTTTAGAAAGTTTTGGCTTCGGAATATTTCCAAAGTTAATTTCAGAAATGAAAAAGAGAGATTCTCCCGATGATCCTGACGAAAAACTGAAGCAAACCCTGCAAGTACTTCTTGAAATTCTAAAAAGTTACAAGCCAAAAAAGGCAAAGATCAAGACCAGTGGCTTCAAAATAAAAGGTGTCTTTTTGCTTGTGGAAATCATGAACATTAAACTTATAGGCCCAAATTTTACACTGGCTCCAAATGCCCATCCGGCAGATGATCATTTCGATTTGGTTTTAATTCCCGAAGAAAAGAGAAAAGACCTGGAGGGATACATTAGAAAACTTATAGAAAATAAAGCCTGTCATGCAGATCTGGAAAAAATTGTTACTGTGCTGCCGGTGCAAAAAGCCAACCTCAAATGTAGCGGTTCCAGGGTTCATGTTGACGACACCCTTATTTCTGATTACTTCGGAAGTAAATTCAAAATAAAGTTAGCTTCAGATCATTTACGATTTTTTACTGATGTTCCCGAAAAATCCCCTTAAGTTGAAAAATAACTAATTTTACTCGATAATCGAGATTTTAATGCTCCGGGGCTTGCCTCGAAATTGAAAATTATTTCTTCTTAATGCTTCGTGGGCTTGCCCCGAAGCAGTTTACTCTTTCGGATTTACAAAAGTCTCAATATCGGCAGTGGACAACTCTGGATTTGCACCTTCTTTTCCTGCCACCAATGCTCCAACGGCACAGGCATAATCTAATGCCTTTTGCGGGTTTTCCCCTATCAAAACTTTTGCGATTAAAGTCGCCAGAAAAGAATCTCCGGCACCTACAGTATCTTTCACTTTAGTTTGAAATCCGCTGTTATAGTACAATTTGCCCTCTGTTAAAAAAACTGCTCCATGCTGCCCTTTGGTTACACAAATGGAGCGTGCCGAAGTTTTTTCAGAAATAAAACTAAGGTTTTGCTCCAGGGAATTAAAAGGAGAACCCATCATTTCTGCAATTTCAAATAGCTCGTCATCGTTAAATTTGATAATATCGGCCTGCGCAATCAGCTTCTGTAAAACCTCATTTTCATAGTGTGGCGGCCTTAAGTTAATATCTAAAACCTTCAGTTTTGCTTCCGGCAAAAGTTCAAAAAGCGTGTTGCGGCTAACCTTGTCCCGGCAAACCAAACTTCCGAAGATAAACACGTCGGCTTCTCTTACAGAACGTATAATTTCTTCGGAAATAGCAATTTTATCCCACGCCACCGGATAGGCAATTTCGTAAGTTGCAGATCCACCTGAAGAAAGGCTCACATTGACCACTCCGGTAGGATATTTTTCATCTTTGGCAATGTTTTTCACTTCAATATTATTGGATTTCAAGTACGAAATAAGCTTTTCCCCTTTTTTATCGTTTCCAACCCGGCTTATAATTTCGGTATTGATTCCGAAGCTACTTAAACGGGAAGCTACATTAAGGGGCGCACCGCCAATACGTTCTTCATCTGGAAATACATCCCATAGAACCTCTCCAAAACAAATTGCTTTTATATCCTGTTTCATCTTGTTCAATTTTAATCGGAAAATTTCTTTGATTTCATTACTTACGGTCGAAAATTGACATTTTAGGCACTACACTTAAGTTGGTTACTTCCTATTCGATGTGCCAAGGGAAAGTTCTTTGCCAAGTTCTTCCAGCGACTTTCCTTTAGTTTCGGGCATCATAAAAATTACGAAAAATAACTGCAGAATCATCATAAAAGTAAAGATTGAAAAAACAAACCCCGGCCCTACCGCAGAAATAAGAAGCGGAAAGACTGAAGGAATTGCGGCAGCCAGCAACCAGTGGGTGGAAGATCCAAATGCCTGGCCTGAAGCCCGAAGATGGTTCGGGAAGATTTCAGAAATAAAAACCCATATTACCGCTCCCTGTCCTATGGCATGGGCTGCTATAAAAATGAATAAAAACAGTGGCACGTATAATCCCTGCCAGTCCAGAAAGAAAGCTGCTGCTACCAGAGACAGGGAAATTATGTAGCCAATCGAGCCAACCAGCATCAGCTTCTTTCTACCTACCCGATCTATTAAAAACACACCAAGAAGGGTGAAAAGTAAATTTACAACGCCAACTCCAATGCTGCTCAAAAGCGCTGTACTTTCTCCAAGGCCGGCAGATTCAAATATTCGTGGAGCGTAATATAAAAAAGCATTAATACCTGATAACTGGTTGAAAAAAGCGATAAGAAAAGCAAGGATCAAAGGAAAGCGATATTTCTTCATGAAGATATTTTCCCCCTTTGCTTCTGCTTCAGACTGGGATTTTATCTCCTTCATTTTTGCCTCTACATTGTAAGTTGGATCGATAATTTGAAGCACTTCCATTGCCTCTTTGTCTCTTGAGCGCGAGATAAGCCACCTCGGACTTTTTGGAATAAAGAAAACAAAGATCATATAAACCACCGCAGGAATAGCCTCTACACCCACCATCCAGCGCCAGGGTTCTTCCCCGGTATTTCTTAGCAGATAATTTGAAAAAAAAGCTACTAATATTCCGAGTACGATATTAAATTGATATAAAGATACCAACCGACCCCGGTTTTCCTGAGGAGCAATTTCTGAGACATAGGCAGGAGCTGCGATAGTGGAAGCCCCTACTCCCAAACCGCCAATAAACCTGAAAACAGCAAAGGAAATGGGATCGTTTACCATCGCAGAACCAAGTGCGGACACAAAATAGAGTAAACCTATTACCAATAGTGTATTTTTTCTCCCAAACCTGTTTGTTGGAAAACCTCCAAAAAGAGCTCCCACCACAGTTCCCCAAAGGGCCATTCCTATTACTACAGAGCCATGAAAAGCATCTGTTGTGCCCCATAATTCCTGGAGCTGCTGATCTGCTCCTGAAATTACAACCGTATCAAAACCAAAAAGAAAGCCCGCTAATGCGGCACTTATGGACCAGGTAAAAATCTTCTTCATATTAACATTTTAGTGCTAACTTATCAGGAAAGCAGCAGTTGGATTATTTGATTTTTCATATTCCAAACCTTTAGAAGGCTTCAGGAGCTGAGGGCAATTTAGTTAAATATTGAGAAAAGCTTCAGGTTTCTATTAAAATGAAGTCCAAATCAGAAAATTCCTTTTTAAATATGATGGAGATTAATTTTTTGCTACCTTTTTAAAAAGAAGAAGTTATGAAACCACTTTCCAAACACCTAAAACTACATCTTCAACTTTTTAGAGGAATAATTTTTATTTTTACTGCACTTGCTTTCAGCTCTTGTAACGACCGTAAAAATGTTTCTAAAGACGATAACACTTCTTCCGAAGCATCAAACGATCAGCAAATTGGGCATATTGTACTCCAGGTTTCTGATTTGCAAAAATCACAGCGTTTTTATGAAGATATTCTGAATATGAGAACCAATGAAGAAGCCAGTTATAACGGCAAAAAGCGTATTTTCTTAAGTGCTACGGAAAGTCACCACGAACTGGTTCTAAAGGAAGGTTTGCAGGAAAGAATTGCCACCAGTAAAAGGTACCTTCAACAATTGGCATTTAAGCTGAACAGCCGCGAAAAACTTGCGGAATATTATCAAAACCTGGAAAGGGAAAACTTAAATCCCGAACTTAAGGATAACCAGATTAGCTGGTCGCTTTACTTTTATGATCCTGACAGTGTTTATATAGAATTGTACTGGGACGTGCGGGATGAAGATTTTGGAGATCAAAAATTAAGGGGAATACAGGAAGAATTGAGTCCGGAGCAACTTCTTAACGGCCCAAATTCTGGAGAGTTATAAATTTTGTCTTCTTTAAATACGATGTATTATATAAAAAATCTTCGAAAATTTTTGTGCCTAAAAATAGTATATGCTTAAGGTATAAGAAAATGCAGAAGTTTAAATTTATTTGAGCTTTTAAAGGTCTTCACTTTCTAGAACTTTTATAGTTTTACTAGCTGAAACCGGTTTCCCCTCTCCGGTAAATCCTTCTAAAGTAATGAGAAAAGTTCCAGAAACATCAGAAGTATAAAATTCTATAGGTTGATCCTCTTTCTTCACTTTCACATCCGGATTCCAATACAATTCATATCTAAAATCCGGAATCTTTTCTTGCCGGGAAACTTCATAATCGGGAGAGAAATATGTTTTTTCAGGAGAAGTTTTTAAAGTTCCTTTCTCCAAAATAAGGTCCTGGTTAACTGATAAGAAGTAATCCTGCTGCTTGGTTTCTATGGTAATTACCCCCTGAAAAACTAAAGGTCCTAAGTAATATTTATCCCGCAGGATTCCAATTTTATCAATTTTACGTGAGTCGAAATCCATGAATTCCTCATGGTTTTGTATTAGTAATCCATCTACTAAAAGTAATGTAGGTAGTCCGGAACTGAGTGAAGTTCTGTAACTTCGTACTTCAAAATGATTTTTGCCATCATTCCCTTTTTTTATAGAACCGAACTTGATAATTTCAACAAAAGTTTCTTTAACTGTTTGAAACCTGGTATAATCATCAAGATCATAAATCTCTGTCATTTCTCCGTAAAAAGGCAGATCTTGAGAAGAGGAGATAATTTCATCTGATTTTACAATCAAATAGGAATTTTCTATTTGATTGTAAATACTTCTTTCTTTTAGCCATTCTTCCATTTCTGGTTTGAAACGGAAATTACTAAACTCGAGATTTTTATAATTCTGAGTAAATTTTTCATTCAACCGAATGTCAAAATCTTCCACGTCCATATCCATTACCTGAAGCACGGCACTTTCTCCGCCTGACTCAGAAACGTCTAAAATAAAATGGAATTTACCATCATCATCTGTTTTTGCAAATTTTAAAATATCGTTCCTGCCTGGTATAGACAAGGCTAGAACCTTGTTGTTCACTGAAACATTGGCAGACGCTCTGCTAAGGATTTTGCCTTTCAAAATCTCCCCCCTTATTTCCGGAAAATATTTTCCTTCCTTAAATTCTTGAACTAATTTTTTTGAGGGTTCATTTAAACTCCAGTTATCAGCATTGGGGCGCTGTGGCTTATCAAATGTATCTAGTTTCCTTACAAGCATAGAATAACTTCCTGATGCCGCATCTGCAACTTGAAGATCTATATTCACTAAAACTTTTTCCCGTTTTCCATAATTTTTAGCAGAAGTGGAAATACTTGCTAAAGAATTTTTAGCTGTACTTTCAGGTAGGATTTGAAAGCTCTTTTCGCTGTGAGTTGAAGAATCACTTTCTTCTATAGAACCTATAATCGCAGTTTGATCTTCTGAATAAGGATTAATAATAGCCAAATCTCCTTTGAAATAATTCTCCTCACCTTTATTTTTCATCCAATGTGTATAGGCTATAATCTTATAATTACCTGATTTTACATTCACCGGAATAAAAAAATCACCGTACCCACTACCATTTTCCAGTTTAATTTTTTGCTGAAAAAGAACAATATCATTCTTTCCTATTATTTCCACATATCCAAGCTTGCTAATACTAATTAGCTTATTAGTGGCTTCACTTATGGCGTAGAGTTTATATCTCAAACTTTCCCCCGCGATACCTACACTGGTGTTATAATGAACAAACATCTTTTCCTGCGGAATAGTGTTGGCTAAACGCAGTACTTCCTGATCAGATTTAACCTGGCTGTGCAGAAAATCTCCCTGCAGCAAAACCATTAATATAAAACAATAGAATTCTCTTTTCATATAACTTTTATTCTACCCAAAATTCAGGAACCTCATTGCTGCCCAACCTTCTGCAATCGATACATTGGGCCCACATTAGCGTGTAAATAGGAGGAGCGAAAGGCACCGGATCATCAGCATAAAATAGATATCCGCCATTTTCAATTAACTGAATTAACTCTTCACGCGGAGGATCGTAGATTGTATCACAATAAGAGGTAAGAACGGGACGACCTGCTGAAGGATCATAGTAATCTGAATAGCTAAAAAACGTTCTTTTTTCAGAAACGGAAGCTACAGAAAAATACCCGATAACGACTTCATCTTCTTGATCTTCTGTAACAATATTCCCTTTTAATAAGCCGGGTTGTACCTGAGAAAAAATGTTCTCAGATTCTGATAAATTTTGCAAAGTTTCATAAAATCTATAAGCTTCGGGGGTAAGTGAAAATTGTTTTACCAGTATGCTGTACCTGTAAGCCAGAATAGGATTATCGCTGGCAAGAAACCTTATAATAAATCCATCTTCAGTGTTAAAAGAAAGATTACTTGTGTTCCTTAACACAACACTATTGGAGGCAACAGTATTATAACAGATCTCGTCTTCATATGTCTTTAAAACTAATTCCGGCTCGCCATCATCATTAAGTATAAATTCTCTGTTCTTAGGAAAGCGGGAAACAACTTTATAAGTTTCTTCATATTCATATTTATAATAACTTACTTCTTCTCCAGTCTGGGTATTAACTATAAGGCCTATCCCATCCTCTCCCTGATAATTCGTTGGAGTGGCATAGACTTCTGCTATAGGTACTGTACCTCCAGGAAGTATAACCGTTTCTGAATTATATGACTTTCCATTGGATGTACTAACCTGTAACTGATAAGTTATTCCAGGCTCTACAGCAAAAGGCCGGGTGGAAAGATAAATTCCATTTTCTTCTTCAGTAAAAGGATAGGTGTTCCCGTTGTTATCTGTTACTTCTACTGTAGCACCAACTTCTGCAAAAGGTCCATCTTCACCCAGAGGATAAGCTTTAGATAGCTTTACTTTTTGAGTGATATACTCATCGGTTATTGTAGATTCTACTACCAACGCGCTTTCAAATTTCCCCTCTTCTATTTCCAGAGGTTCAACACATGCTGTTATAAACAAAAAGAACAGTAAACATATTCTTTTTGCTATAAAAACTAAGATCCTCTTTAAATTATACTGCCACATAAACCTTAAAATTTAAAATTATAGGTAATCGTAGGAACAGGAATGGAGAAAATTGAACTTTGATAAGCATCCACCTCACCATTGTCTGTTACAAAGAAAACTGAATAAGGGTTATTTCTACCCAATACATTGTAAATTGAAATATTCCAGAAACTGTGAGCAAACTTCTTGATTTTATGATTTCCTTCTACATTAAAACTTAAATCCAAACGGTAGTAATCGGGAATACGATATTCATTTCTATTGCTGTAATATACGTACTGAGAATTATCAAAATCGTACTTACCTATAGGATAAGTTATAGGTCTTCCCGTTTGATATACAAAATTAGCAGAGAAACTAAATCTCTTGGTCAGTTTATAATTTGCGACCACACTTAGATCATGGGGTTTATCAAAGTTCGCTGCAAAATACTCACCATTGTTAATAATCTCCTCATTAAAATTACCATCCAATTTTAGAAAAGACCGGGAATAACTATAGGCAAGCCACCCATTTAATCTCCCCTCATTTTTCTTTAGCAGAAATTCTATTCCATAAGATTTCCCTTCTCCCTGTATTACTTCCGCCTCAACATTTTCGTTGAGAAATAATTGGGCACCTACTTTAAAGTCCAGAATGTCACTGCTTTGTTTATAATAGCCCTCCAGGCTTACCTCGTAAATATCATCCTGGAAATTTTTATATGCTCCAAAGGAATATTGGGACGCTCTCTGTGGTTCAATATAGGAACCTGATAATTTATAAATATCTGTAGGAGAAACAGTAGTATTATTGAATAATGTGTGAATATATTGAAAAGTATTATTATAACTTGCTTTTAACGAAAGCTCCGGATTTAAGAGATACCTTGCTGAAAATCTTACTTCAGGTCCGCCGTAGGTCTTAATGACTTCATTTTTTTCGTAATTGCGTACACCTGTTATCGTACCTTCACTCCGGGGTAGATCCTCCTGATAAATATTTTGATTAGCCGGGCCCAGTGCGGCATAAAAGGAATAGCGCAAACCGGCACTAAACAAAAGCTCTTCATTAACTTTAAAATCATCCGAGAGATATAGCGCAGATTCCAGTCCTCTCTCTTCAGGAATGGTTGATGATTCTATACTTGAGCCTGCTCCTAAAGGTTCTATTTCTCCGGGGTTGACGGTATACAATTTGCTGGAGATTCCATAGTTAAATTGATGTTTTTCGCTATACCTGTAGCGAAAGTTTAATTTAGCTTCTGTCTCATTAATTTTGTATCCGTTATTAAAACTACTGGCAAATTCATTGTCATATTTTATATTGAATTTATAGTTGCTATTGGTAAAGATAAAGCTTGCGTCGTTTTTGTTATTTAGCTTTCGGTCATATTTTAAGGACAAAGCTAAATTGTTGTAACTGAATAGAGAATCTGAAGTTAGACTAAAAACATCCCTGCTAAAATAGCCGGTAGCTTTTATAGCATTCTTCTCATCAATCCTATGGCCATATTTTAAAATGATATCATAGAAATTTGCTTTACTGTTATTCAGGGATTCATCATCCAGCGCTTTCAAAATCCAATCAGAATAAGTACTTCTTCCTCCCATTATTAATGATGCTTTATTTTCTACAATTGGGATTTCCAGTGCGATATTACTTGTAACAGGACCTATAGCAGCTTCTCCCGAAAATTTTTGTTCGTCCCCCTCTTTTGTCCGAATGTCAAAAACAGATGATAAACGACCTCCATACCTGGCGGGAATATGCCCTTTGTAGATTTCAACATCTCCGGTGGTAAAAGGATTAATGGCAGAAAATAGTCCGAAAAAGTGACTCGGATTATAAATGACGGCATCATCAAGTAAAATAAGATTTTGGTCTGCTCTTCCACCTCTCACGTTATATCCGGAAGAGCCTTCTCCCGCCGTGGAAATACCCGGCAGCATTGTAGCTACCTTCAGAATATCCCTTTCTCCAAGCACCAACGGAATCGTTTTAATCTCACTTGCTTTTATAAGCTGTACGCCTGCAACAACACTTCGCACATTTGCCTCTGAAGTGCTTTCCAGAACAACTTCATCAAGTGATTCGTAGTTTTCATTTAGGTGAAAATTAAGCTCTCCATCATTGTAGATAACAACCCGTCTAAGCAGATTTTCACTTCCCAGGGATCGAGTTTCAAGGGTATACTCTCCTGTTTCCAGGCTTAGTTGATAATAACCATTAATATTGGTTACCGTCCCCATATTTGTATTTCTCACCACCAGGGCAAGATTTGAAATAGGCTCACCACTCTTCTTATCCAAAATGTAGCCGTGGAGAGTAAAACTTTTTTTCGAAGAATTTTCATCTTCCTTTCCAATCCTTACCGTCTCTATTTTTCCAGTTTCCTGTGCATCTGTAACTTTATAAAACACCGGTCTGTTTTCCCTTTCATTTATGTTAGAGGTCACGGTTCCAATCGAATCAGGAGAGAAAGCAACAGGTAGATCAGCATGAATAACATTGTTTTTGGTTAAAATAATCTTATTCTTCAGGAAATAGTAATTAACTAAAGTGTTGCTGAATATATCCCGCAGCACATTTTCCACGGCTTCGTTCTCATATTCTCCCGTTACCCTCTCTCCCTTTACCCATTCTTCAATATAGTAAAAGGTATAAGGTGTACTATTTTCTAATTCTGATATGACATTAATTATTTCTTCATCTTTAAACGAGATATCTACAGAGCTGGTGCTTTTTTGAGAATAGATTTTAGAAAAGGCAATAAGCAATAAACATAGCAGGCATTTTTTCATTTAAATTTTATTATTTTTAGCCATTAATATACCATTCAACTCTATGTACAGCTTTTTCATAAACTGGTCCCTACTGGCTTTTAAAAGATTTTTATTGCTCTTGTAGAATTTTCTTATCCTTTCTTTTTCATTCGGAAAAACATTTATAAAATCCTTACTGGAATCAACAAGAAAATATTGATTGTCTTTAAGTAAATAATACCGGCTATCCCTGGGTTTAAATTCATAATATACAAACTGTTTATCTCGCATTTCTATAGGATCCAGAACGTACTGCTTATAAATACCAGAAGTATTGCTCCCGGCAAGTAATTCCAAAAAGCCGGAAATATTCTCATAACTCCCTACATTAATAAATATCTTTTCATATACCTGGAACCAGTCAACCTTTTCTGAAATAAGTTGTAAAACAGTTTCTTTATTACCACTTTTAAGTGCCGCAATTAAGCGATTGTTATAGACATCAAATTTTAGAAATACATCGTAAAAAATTTCATCATCATACTGGAGATTGCCTTCAACAAAATCCCGCGAGGGGAAAAACTGATGTTCCCTGTTTATTGTGCGATATTCTTCTACATATTCCACCCCATTATAAAGTGATGTATTTTCTAAACCTATTACATTATCATATAACATTAGATATTGCTTCTCTGGCTGTGAGATCTGAGCCGTTATTAAGTAGAATGGTGAAAAGAAGAAAAATATTAGTAGAAGCTTAAAATAGGATTTCATTTATTTTATTAAAATTGATGCTATTATAGATTTATTTGGTATTATTAAACTATTCTGTCTTATATCTACTGAATTATGCGATAAATCTATTCATTTTTTGTGAATAACCATGAAAAGGATTGGCATTCATCTTTAAATTCTAAAAGTTCACCTGTATGATACCAGTCATTTCTTTAATATATTGCCAGTACTCTTTTTCACCCAAAACAGTTTAAAAGAACTTTAGATTTTTAGAAATTTTAATGAAATTAAAGACATGAAGTATTTACTCCCTTACCTTACAAAAAAACCTTAAATGCAACTTAATAAATTTATAGATCACACTAATTTAAAACCGACAGCGACACCACAAGATATTAAGAACTTGTGCGCTGAAGCCGTAGAACATCAATTTTATGCCGTTTGCGTAAACGGCTGTTACGTTCAGCTCGCCTGTGAACAGCTTAAAACTTCGGAGATCAAGCTGGCTGCAGTTATTGGATTTCCGCTTGGTGCAATGGAAATTGAATCAAAGATTTTTGAAGCTGAACGGTGCATTTCGCAGGGAGCCGATGAGATAGATATGGTCATCAACATCGGGCAGTTAAAAGCCGGTAATTTAGAAGTTGTTCAAAATGAAATTGCGCTAATAAAAAAAACAATTGGAAGAAAAATCCTGAAAGTTATCATCGAAACCTGTTACCTTACCAAGGAAGAAATAATTGCGGCATGTAAATGTGCGCTCCGTGCAAAGGCAAATTTTGGAAAAACTTCTACAGGCTTTGGAACTTCCGGTGCCAGTTTTGAGGATGTTAAACTGATGAAATCTATAGTACAAGAAGAACTTCAGATAAAAGCTTCAGGCGGAATAAAAGACACCGAAACTGCAGAAAAATTTATTAAACTTGGGGCAGCCCGCCTGGGTACCTCTTCAGGAATATCTTTAATTAAAAACATATGAGCATTCACATAAATGCAAAAAAAGAAGAAATTGCAGAAACTGTTCTTTTACCGGGAGATCCCTTAAGGGCAAAGTGGATTGCAGAAGAATTTCTTGAAAATGCAGTAGAGTATAATAATATAAGGGGAATGCTGGGGTTTACGGGCACTTTCCAGGGAAAAAAGGTTTCAGTGCAAGGTACGGGAATGGGAATTCCTTCTACGCTTATCTACTGCCACGAATTGATAAACGAATTTGGAGTAAAAAATCTTATCCGGGTAGGTTCAGCAGGATCTTATCAGGAAAAAGTTAAAATTAATGATATTGTAATCGCAATGGCGGCTTCTTCTACATCGGGTATTAACACTGCTAGATTTCCGGGGGCACATTTCTCCCCTACTGCAGACTCAGAACTCTTTTTAAGAGCAGCTAATTTTTCACAGAGAGAAAATATAGCAGTGCACGCCGGGAATATTCTTTCTTCTGATGCTTTTTATGAAGAAGATGAGAATGAATACCGAAAATGGGCAAAATTAAACATCCTTTGTGTAGAAATGGAAACTGCAGGAATTTATACCGTCGCAGCACAGCACGGCGTTTCTGCCCTTTCCATATTAACAATTTCCGATTCCCTGATTAGCGGAGAAAGTTTAAGCGCTGAAGACAGGGAGAGGTCCTTTTCTAAAATGATTAAAATCGCCTTAAATACTGCGGAATAAACAAGACAGACCGAAAACTGCCAATTTAATGGGGTCACAATTTGAATATTGAAAGCATGTTATTTTCTACATCCAGAAGCTTAAAACTGAAGAAGTGAGTGATTCATGCAGCCATAAAAGTAATAAAAACCGCGTAAAAATGTAACTTTACGATTAAAACATATATTAAATGGCTTTTATTCGGAAAATTTAAAGCCAATTGACAAGCCGAAACTTAATAACCAATTTAAAAATTAAAAATGGAAAATTACACTGCCAATAAAGACAGGTACGATAAGATGCAATACCGCCGTTGCGGTAAAAGTGGAATTCTGCTTCCCCTTCTTTCGCTGGGACTCTGGCACAACTTTGGGGATAATGACGATTTTGACAATGCCAGGAACATTTTGAGAACAGCCTTTGATAATGGTATAACTCACTTTGATTTAGCTAATAATTACGGCCCTCCTTATGGCTCTGCAGAGAAAAATTTCGGGAAGATCTTTGCAGAAGATTTTAAGCAATACAGGGATGAACTTATAATTTCCACCAAAGCAGGCTGGGATATGTGGCCCGGGCCTTATGGTAATTTTGGTTCCAGGAAATATCTCATTGCCAGCCTGGACCAATCTTTAAAAAGAATGGGATTGGATTATGTGGATATTTTTTATCATCACAGGCCAGACCCAGACACTCCTCTGGAAGAAACAATGGGTGCACTGGATCAGATTGTAAGATCGGGAAAGGCTTTGTATGTAGGAATTTCTCAATATTCTCCAAAAGATACCGCCAGAGCCGCAGAAATCCTAAGGGAACAGGGAACTCCATTTCTAATTCACCAGCCGCGCTATAATATGATGGATCGTTGGGTAGAAAATGGGTTATTGAACACGTTGGAAAGGGAAGGTATTGGCAGTATTGTTTTTTCACCTCTTGAACAAGGAATTTTAACGTCTAAGTATCTGCACGGAATTCCAGAAGATTCGCGGGCAGCTACCAAAGGCAGTTACCTTGATGAAACCCAGATTACACCCGAAGTAGTGGACCAGGTTCAGAAACTAAATAAACTTGCAGAGTCAAGAAATCAAAGTCTGGCGCAAATGGCGGTGGCATGGTTATTAAAAGATGAGCGTGTAACTTCTGTACTTGTGGGCGTGAGCAAGGTTTCCCAGCTGGAGGATAACATCGCAGCGCTGCAAAACCTGAAATTCAGTGAGGATGAATTACAAAAAATCGAGAATATTCTGAAGAAGGAGTAATTGCGTCCTACTGAAAAATGTCCGTATCGAAAATCGTCTTTTTGGGGTCTAAATTTTAACACCGAAACGGAAAAGAATACCCAGGATCGCTTCGCTGCAAGAAACAAGAGGCAGGAGAAAAATGTTTTGTGAAAAGATTAAATTCTCCTGCTATATGAGTGTTTTCTCTTGTTTTTCTGCGCAAATCAGCAAGATCCGCAGGAGAAAGAGCTATGTAACTATTCTCTGCCGATAATTGTCATTTTAAAACCGAAACGGAAAAGAAGACCCAGAATAGTTTCGCTGCAAGAAACAAGAGGCAGGACAAAAATGTTTTGTGAAAAAATTAAATTCTCCTGCTATATGAGTGTTTTCTCTTGTTTTTCTGCGCAAATCAGCGGAATCCGCGGGAGAAACTGAGGTATACAACTATTCTCTGCCGATAATTGCCATTTTAAAACCGAAACGGAATAGAAGACCCAGGACCGCTTCGCTGCAAGAAACAAGAGGCAGGAGAAAAATGTTTTGTGAAAAGATTAAATTCTCTTGCTATATGAGTGTTTTCTTGTTTTTCTGCGCAAATCAGCGAAATCCGCGGGAGAAACTGAGGTATGCAACTATTCTCTGCCGATAATTGTCATTTTAAAACCGAAACAAAAGAAGACCCAGGATCGCTTTGCTCCAAGAAACAAGAGGCAGGAGAAAATATTTTGTGAAAAGATTAAATTCTCCTGCTATATGAGTGTTTTCTCTTGTTTTTCTGCGCAAATCAGCAAAATCCGCGGGAGAAACTGAGGTATGCAACTATTCTCTGCCGATAATTGCCATTTTAAAACCGAAACGGAAAAGAAGACCCAGGATAGTTTCGCTGCAAGAAACAAGAGGCAGGACAAAAATGTTTTGTGAAAAGATTAAATTCTCCTGCTATATGAGTGTTTTCTCTTGTTTTTCTGCGCAAATCAGCAGAATCCGCGGGAGAAACTGAGGTATACAACTATTCTCTGCCGATAATTGCCATTTTAAAACCGAAACGGAATAGAAGACCTAGGACCGCTTCGCTGCAAGAAACAAGAGGCAGGAGAAAAATGTTTTGTGAAAAGATTAAATTCTCTTGCTATATGAGTGTTTTCTTGTTTTTCTGCGGAAATCTGCGGAATCCGCGGGAGAAACTGAGGTATGCAACTATTCTCTGCCGATAATTGTCATTTTAAAACCGAAACAAAAGAAGACCCAGGATCGCTTTGCTCCAAGAAACAAGAGGCAGGAGAAAATATTTTGTGAAAAGATTAAATTCTCCTGCTATATGAGTGTTTTCTCTTGTTTTTCTGCGCAAATCAGCAAAATCCGCGGGAGAAACTGAGGTATGCAACTATTCTCTGCCGATAATTGCCATTTTAAAACCGCCACCTGCTTTTTAATAACTGACAACAGACAACAAATCGGAAGTAAAAATCAAGATTGCTTTTTAGTTAATACAAACTTCCAAAAGTTCGCAATCTTCTCCTTCTATCTCCACTTTTTGAATATTTGCAGGAATTAAGATCGTTTGGCCCTGCTTAATATTTTCCGAATTCCCTTTTACAGAAATTTCAGCTTGTCCACTAACACACATGTAGATTACAAAAGAATCCAGATCAGAATAATCTTTTTTCAGCTTTCCTTTAATTGGGAGGTAATTTGTTGTAAAATACTGGCACCGGGCTATATTGGAAGACTGATAGATATTTTTATCGTAGCTCAATTTAAAGTCGTCCTTTCTCTCAAAATCTATTGCGTCTATTGCCAACGCCGTATGAAGCTCACGGCCATTGCCATCTGCATCTTTCCTGTCCCAATCGTAAATTCTATACGTAATGTCTGAGGTCTGCTGAATTTCTGCCAATAAAACCCCGGCTCCTATAGCATGGACCTTACCTGTATTTATAAAAAAGCTATCCCCTTTCTTTACCTCTTCGAAATTCAGAAGTTTAGTAATCTCACCCGCTTCCAGAGCCTGAAGGTAGTCATCGCGACTTATAGTCTCTTTAAAACCAACATTTATTTTAGCATCATTATCAGCCTGCATGATATACCACATTTCTGTCTTTCCAAAGGAATTATGGCGCTTTTTTGCAAGCCGGTCATTGGGATGTAATTGAACTGAAAGTTCTGTACTCGCATCAATGAACTTTATAAGTAGAGGAAAGTCGTTGCCAAAATGCTCATAAATTTTCTCTCCCAATAAGTGGCCTTTGTTCTCTTCTATAAGCTTTTTCAAAGAAGTACCGCGTAAGGAACCGTTTTCAACAACCGATACATTATCCTGCACTCCGGAAATTTCCCAGCTCTCACCAAGATTCTCGACAACAGAATGCTTGTTTAAAATATCTTTTAGCTTATTTCCACCCCAAATTTTTTCCTTTAGTATTGGGGTGAATCTTAACGGGTAATCTAACATTGAAGAGATTTTTTGATTTGTTTAAGTCAATCAAATATAGTTTTAAAAATCATTACATAAAAATTAAGCTTTCTAAAATAGGTATGAGAATTTTGACTTACAAATGGTCAGAAACAGAAGGAAAAGTTTAAAATAAAATCACTTTATCGATAAAACGTTGTGTTTGACAGATTATCCTGAAAAACGGCGATTAATAATACAGATACCCCTTATATTTACACTGCCAAATCTACACTTAATACCTGCTTAGCTAAGACTATAAACATGTCAGCTTTGATTCAGGAAATCAATTACATACAAACAACAGAAGAAGAGTATAACCAAATCGCTTCCGTAAAAATATTAGTAGATGAGGTCTACGCAAAGGGGATTTTTTTTCAGTTACCCCTAAAAACTTTGGAGTTAATTAGGCGCTTCAATACGTTATTCAATAGTGTTGTAAAAGAGGAAGAACAAAATCCCAGCCTTGTAAACCAACTGGTCATAAATTCCCAATATCTGGAACAGCAATTAATCCAGGAATTGTAGCGGCTACTTTAGTCGCTTTTTTATTACCTGATACTAAGGCTCTTCCTGGGTTTTAAAAAAATTTCTTCATTTTGGTTCATCTTTTTGAATAAAAAACATTGTTTTATCTGCAAAGAGGTTTATATTTGCAACCGCAAAAACGGTCGCGTAGCTCAGCTGGATAGAGCACCTGCCTTCTAAGCAGGCGGTCCCAGGTTCGAATCCTGGCGCGATCACCGGTAAAACCCCTGTAAATACAGGGGTTTTGTTGTTTTTAGTATTTAATCATTTTAGGTTATAGAAAAAAAACGCGCACTTTACGCGCACTTTCTAATTTTTGTAAAAAAAATTTGATTTGATATAATTTGATGCAAATCAAACGCCACTTGCAACTGAGTGAGGATTCAAATACGTAGCTTTTTTTTCTTCCCGAAAAAAGTCATAGCTCCGGAAAAGTTGAAATTTGCCGATTTTTGTCTTTCACAAAGAAGTGTCAAAAATGACAATTATTGATTTTTGTTCAACTGGAACTCTATTGCCTTCAAAGCGGAAATTAAGAGAGGCCCACAACTTGGATGGAGAGTGATCAAATTCTAATTCATTAAAGTCTCTTAGAAATGCTTAAAAACGGAAGGCTTTGAATTCTGTACCATACTGAAATATAATGAGATACTATTGAATTAATAAATATTGTAACATGCTGTTTCTGCAAATTTTATTACATTTAAGACAGACTTACTCACAAGCGACAATTATGAAATACCTGATATTGTCTTCCCTGTTTTTCATTACCGGCGCCTTAACTGCACAGCAGGAGATCCTGCCACAGGAAGTACAGATTTACACAGCCACTCTCCCACTGGCTGAAGATGTGCGACAGGGAGCAATGGTTTATGGCTACGACACTTCCAATAATCTTGTGGTGCTTCGGGAGGGGAAAAATAACCAGATATGCATTGCCGATGATCCTAGGAAAGAAGGAATCTCGGTGGCCTGTTATTCAAAAAAGCTGGAACCTTTTATGTCCCGTGGAAGAGAACTTCTTGCAGAAGGGAAGACAGAAATGGAAAAAAGAGAGATTCGCCAGAAGGAATCTGAAGCAGGCACGCTTCAACTACCAGATGCTCCCAGCATGATGTATGTATTAAGTGGCATGGAAGATAACTATAACAGGAACTCCGGAGAACTAACAGATGGAAATCTGCGGTACGTGATTTATATTCCATACGCTACAACAGAATCCACAGGACTCCCTGACAGACCTCATGCACCGGGAATGCCCTGGCTCATGGATCCCGGGACTCATCGTGCGCACATCATGGTGACTCCACCATCGCAGTAGTATGCTATTTTGCAGGCTGAGATGGCTGAGTGCCTCAAACTCAAAAACAGCATAAATTTAGACTTTCGGTTTACCGGTTTGAGACGATTAACTTATTCTTAAGTTAAATCTGTAGAAATCTTCTATCGTCTCTGGAATCAATTTACCTGAAAACTAGAAATTTTTTATCTTGAAGTAATCTAACAATTCGACTTGTCATTTACGCCTTTACTGCTTTTACCTTCCAAATTTTTTCACAATAATCCTTTATCGATCGGTCACTTGAAAATTTTCCCATATTGGCCACGTTTATAATAGACATTTGTGCCCATTTCTGGGAATCCTGCCATATTTCATAAACGTTTTCCATCTGGTCTACGTAAGACTGATAATCCTGTAATAACAAATAAGGATCCTGATTTAATAGGTTATCATAAATGGATCGAAATAGTTCTGTGTTTCCTTTAGTGAGTTCCTCTGATAATAAAAAGTCTACCACCCTCTTTAGTTTCTCATTTTCAGAATATATCTTATAGGGATGATAACCCGCCTTCTTCCTCTCCGCAACTTCCTCTGTAGTAAGGCCAAAAAGAAAGAAATTTTCTTCTCCTACTTCTTCTCTTATTTCCACATTAGCTCCGTCCAGAGTACCAACGGTAAGCGCTCCGTTAAGAGCAAATTTCATATTCCCGGTTCCCGATGCTTCTTTTCCTGCCATAGATATTTGTTCAGAAAGATCTGCCCCGGGGTAAACGTGCTGCGCAAGTTTTACACTGAAGTTTGGCAGGAAAATCACTTTCAAAGTTTCGTTAACTTCAGGATCATTATTAATAAAATCACCCACGGCAGTAATTAGCTTAATTATACGTTTAGCCATGAAATAACCCGGGGCGGCTTTTCCTGCAAAAATAAAAGCAGTTGGTGGAATGTCTTTCTGCCCGTCTTTCTTGATCTGCATATATAAGCTCAGGATATGCAATACCTTAAGATGCTGCCGTTTATACTCATGTATCCGCTTAACCTGAACGTCAATCAGCATTTCCGGGTTTATTTCAATTCCCGTAAGTTCTTTTATTTGAGCGGCAAGGTTCTTTTTATTCTCCAGTTTCACTTCCATCCATTTTCTACGGAAATATTCATCATTCGCAAAAGATTCGAGGCCTTTTAACTTATCGAGATTGGTGAGCCATTCTTTTCCAATTTTTTCGGAAATTAAACCAGCCAAACGGGGATTACTCACAGCGAGGAACCTCCTGTGGGTGATTCCGTTAGTAACGTTAGTAAATTTTTCCGGCCAGAGTTGTGCAAAATCCTTCAGTACCTCTTCCTTAAGCAGACCAGAATGTAATGCCGAAACTCCATTCACTTTATAACTACCCACCGTTGCCAAATGTGCCATCCTGATAGTAGGTTCTCCCCTGTCGTCTATTAAGGACATTCTGGATATCTGTTCCCCGGTAAAATCGTGCTCCCGGATTTCAGTGATAAACCTGCTGTTTATTTCATAAATCAGCTCAAGATGTCTTGGCAGCAGGTTTCTTAAAAGATTTACCGGCCATTTTTCCAGCGCTTCAGGCAAAAGGGTGTGATTGGTATATGCAAAGGTACTTTTAGTTACCTTCCAGGCTTCTTCCCATCCCATCTGGTGCACATCCAGCAGTAACCTCATCAACTCTGCCACTGCGATAGATGGATGGGTATCGTTGAGCTGAATAGTAAATTTTTCATGAAGGGTCTCCAGTTTACGTCCCTGTAGAAGGTGTAACCTGATAATGTCCTGAAGCGAACAGCAAACAAAGAAGTACTGCTGCTTTAACCTTAGTTCTTTTCCCGAAAGATTTTCGTCATTGGGATAAAGCACTTTGGTAATATTTTCAGACCTCATCTTTTTCTCTACTGCCCGGTAATACTCTCCCAGATTATAAGCAGCAAAATCAAAGGATTCAGTTGCCTCTGCTTTCCATAGTCTTAGTGTGATACTATTGCTTTGGTAACCCAGGATTGGGGTATCATAGGCAGTGCCCTTAATTTCAGAGTCTGGTATCCACTCGATGTGCAGCTTATAATTTCCATCTCTGCTGTGCTCTGTATGACCTCCGAACTTTACTTCAAAAGAGATTTCGGGTCTAACAATTTCCCAGGTGTTTCCTTTCTGCAGCCATTTATCTGTAGATTCAACTTGCCATCCATCCTGTATTTCCTGTTTAAAGATCCCAAATTCATAGCGTATACCATAGGCTATAGAAGGAATTCCCAAAGTCGCGAGAGAGTCCATATAACAGGAAGCCAATCTTCCCAGACCACCATTTCCAAGTCCCGGCTCCACCTCTTCCTTTAGAAGTTCATCCAGATCGAGATTAAATTCAGCCAGTGCTTCCCTTGTTTCCTCCACAATCTCCAGGTTAAGCAGATTATTTCCGAGATGTGGGCCCGGAAGATATTCGGCAGATAGATAAGCCACTCCGCGTGCATCTTCTTCGGCATACTGCTCAAGCGATTTCACATATTTTCTAAAGACCCTGTCCCGCACGGTGAGGGCAAGGGAAGTATAAAAGTCGTTCTTGGTGGCCACCACCGGAATTCGACCTAAACTGTAGAACAACTTTTCCAGAAAAGAAGTTTTTATATCCTCCTTGGTAAGTCCAATATTAGCTACTCCGGGTTTAGTAAAATAGTGTTCGGTTTTTTTGTTGTGTGAATTCATGTTGAGTAAAGGTTTTCAGGGAGATAGTTCTCCGTGATTGGGGATTTACTTCATTGAAAATTAGAAAATATCTAATTTTCGTAATGAGAATTTAGGAAATTTCTTTGGAAGAATTACCAACAGGAAAAGATTATTTATAATAAATAACATTGCCGTTAGTTGAAGTTGTGTTTTCTGGTTTGTTTTTTTCAGCTCGTCAGAAGTTATTTCTGTCAAAAGTTTGCGCTCGACTCTGCCCGGGCCGAACAAATATTAAAGATTGCAGAAAGTGGGGCTTCAAACTTGGCAATTATCGACCTGGAGAAGTTAGATTCTGTAATTTTTAACTTTAGCTGAAGAATTTTCAGTATTAAAAAAGGGTTCAACTTTATAAAAGTCGAACCCTTTTTAAATGTTCACTCTAATTATGGAAAAGCTTATTAAGCCGGAATTTCCATTGCAGCTTTTTCCCGTTTCCAGTTACGGTGTTGACTGATGGCATTTATAAATTTCTGCGGACTTTCATTTATACATACCGCATCGTCATCTTTAAAATCCTTACCGTAAGTCGCATCAAAAAGTTCTTCGGCTTCGCCATCTAAAGCGATCGCCTTGCAATGTTTTAAAGCTTCATTTATAAACTTTTTGGCTTTTGCCTGCTTCATAAGTGCATCGATATTCTTTCTTCCGCCGGGAATGTAAAGGGCATCAAATACAACACTTTCTGTCGTCATTAACGCATGTGCCACTTTATGAGAATCTCCTTTATCGCATTTTATGGTACCTCCATGCACTCCTACAATCTGCACCATGGCTCCGGCCTCTTCCAAAGGTTTTTTGATCTTATTATAATCGCTTTCCTTAAAACCGTCTGCAGCCAAGACTGCTATTTTCCTTGTTGCAATCCCTTCTGAAGGAAGGAACTCCTGGCTTAATGCTTTGGATTTATCCAGGTAATTCTTTTTAGGCCCAGGTTGATGTTTTTGAACATCGGCATCAGCTCCTATCGCCTGATTTAGGGGCTGATCAATTTCTTCAGGAATATCCATACCAAGGTTAATAGCAACCTTTGCGGACAAAGTTTCATCTATCTGGGCAAGGATGTAAAGCATACGTTGCTTTATATGGTCATAGGTACATTTTCCCAGTTCAAAAGAATAAGCCTGTGCCACATGTTCCTGCTCATGCTCTGTCAAACTGCGGTAGAACAACGCCGGTTGCGAAAAATGATCATTGAAGCTCTCACTACGTTCCCTTATTTTCTTTGCGTCGATCCGCTCTTCATAATGATGGAACCCACCTTCGGCTATTTTTGCAAGGTGAGGACATCCACCGCCTATAGAATTAGGAAAATATGCTGTTTTTCCTTTATTCACCGTCATGCGCATATGTGCATCCCGCTGATTGTTATGAATTTCGTTAACCGGGCGGTTAATAGGGATTTCATTAAAATTGGGGCTGCCAAGCCTGGATAATTGTGTATCTGTGTAAGAGAACAATCGTCCCTGCAGCAATGGATCGTTAGTAAAATCTATTCCGGGAACGACGTGGCCGGGATGAAATGCCACCTGCTCGGTTTCTGCAAAGAAATTATCAGGATTACGGTTAAGCGTCATTTTTCCAATGCGTTTTACCGGCACCATTTCTTCAGGAATAAGCTTGGTAGGATCCAGAAGATCAAAGTCAAATTTATGTTCGTCTTCCTCTGGTACTATCTGGAAACCTAATTCCCACTCTGGATACTGTCCCGCATCTATGGCGTCCCAAAGGTCCCTCCTGTGAAAATCTGCATCTGCACCATGAATTTTAACTGCCTCATCCCAGGTAACAGATTTTACTCCCAGTAATGGTTTCCAATGAAATTTCACAAAATGTGCTTTGCCTTCAGCATTTACAAGTCTGAAAGTATGGATTCCAAAACCTTCCATCATTCTGAAACTCCGCGGAATTGCACGGTCGCTCATCAACCAGATTTGATTGTGCATCGTTTCCGGGGTGTGGGAAACGAAATCATAAAAAGTATCGTGAGCTGAAGCCGCCTGCGGAATCTCCCTGTCCGGCTCTGGTTTTACAGCATGAATTAGATCTGGAAACTTCATGGCATCCTGAATAAAGAAGATAGGCATGTTATTCCCTACAAGGTCAAAAATCCCTTCGTCTGTATAAAACTTGGTAGCAAAACCTCTTACATCACGGGCAAGATCTGCCGATCCTTTGGAACCTGCCACAGTAGAAAATCTAACGAACACCGGAGTTTTTCTTGAAGTATCAGTAAAAATGCCTGCTTTTGTAAATTCTTCCTGACTATCGTACAATTCAAAATAACCGTGAGCTCCACTTCCGCGGGCATGTACAATACGCTCCGGAATACGTTCGTGGTCAAAATGAGTGATTTTTTCCCTGAGTATAAAATCTTCTAAAAGCGTCGCTCCCCGCTCTCCTGCTTTTAAAGAGTTATTGGTATCATTCACTTTTAACCCTTGATTAGTAGTCATTGTTTTCCCCTTGGGATCTGAGGTATTTTTCTTTAAATCTTCTATCTTTTTTGAAGGCTTTTCATCTTTTTCTTTCATAACTAAACTTGATTAGGTTTAGAGATGAAATTAAATTAATCTATAGGAATTACTGTAAAGGAAGTGTTAAACAAAAAAACGGAAGTCATAAATTAAAGCAAGCTTTTGTCCATCTTAAAGACCTATTACAAAAATGACAATTTTCTACCTGCATTGGTCTCAGACACCAAAGAATAAAATTTAAAGTTAGTGGTTATTAACCTATAGCTTTAGTAGGGTAGATTTTCAAGAGCATCTGTTTTAACTCAGAATGTATGAAAAAGGTGGCTATAAATTAGAATATTTTATAAACTCGTTTCAAAACCTACTTTCTGGAAAGGCCACAGAGAATGAATTCAGAAAAACGTGCAGCTGGAAATTTGGTAATTATTGACCTGCTGCCATTAATTGCATTACATTCTGTACTCTCAGAAGCAGGAAATGATGGAAAATTAATTTTTTATGAAGGAGTAATGATAAGCCAGGTATTAAGTCATAAATTTTCCGACTTTTCTGTTGAAAAGAAGCTAACCTTCAATTTTTTCAACGGAAATGTTGAACTTCTTACAAGAAGTGCAGCTCTAAATTTCGGAATTATCCCACTTTTCTTTACTTTAAACTGTTTTCAGAGCAAGTGAAGGAAAATTTTAAAAGATTTTCACTTTTTACTCAAATTTTTAAACCCAGAAGGTGAGGAAAACCCCTGCAGGTCCGATAAGCTTAGCTCAAAACTTGACAATTTACGACCTTTAGAAACGACAATTTAATCCTGGAAGCTACTACTCTTTACTTATTTGGTCATCAATTTTAAAATAATCAAAATCCACATGGCCACCGGCATTTTTGGCAGCATAATTAAATAATCCAAATCTATAACCCATGAAGTGGGGAATGGTATAAGACATCGTGAGCTCATCCCCTATTTGATTCCATTGCTCCCCGTCCAGACTGTAAAAAAATGTGGCTTTATCATTCATGTTTCTAAAATCCCCATCTGCTTTTAGATAAAGTATGTCCTGATTAAGCGGAATTTCTTCAACTTCAACGGCCTCTTCACCATCGGCATTGATCATGATGATGCTTTTTAGCCCATTTTCGTACTTAACGCCCACTATTCCAAAATCTTTTTGCAGTAATGCAAGGCCGGCATAATCTCCTTCCTTCATTCCGGAAATATCTATTTTAATTGTCGCGCTGCTTTCGGGACCTATAGTTCGTTGGGTTAATGTATTTCGCGCTTGCAGAAAGGAAGAATCTACTCTTCCGGTGGTAAGTCTCAGCCAGCCTTCCCGATCTTACAGGGACCAATAGTCATTATCAGGATTGTGGTTCCATTGCCAAACCAAAGGCAAATCCGCATCTCCTTCTTCCCTGCTGAAATCATCTGAAGCGACGATCCCGGGAATAAGTCCTTTACTAGCCGGTAGATTAAGTGTTTCCGGGACTTTGCCGTCTTCACCCAGCACCGGCCAGCCATTTTCCCAGCTAACCGGAACTAAGTACGGAATACGACCAACTGCTCCATAATCCCGGAACAAATATGCGTACCAGTCACCCTGCGGAGTATCTATAAGTCCGCCCTGCGCGACTCCTTTATCTTTAAATGCAACTCTGCCTTCATAAGGTCCGGTAATTTTATCTGCACGATGGATGATCACCGTACGCATGTCTTCCCGGGGCCAGGCGATGTGGAACAAATAATATTTTCCGTTCACCTTAAAGAGCTGGGAACCTTCAGCAGGAAGTCCAATGTTAGGTCCGGCAGGTTCGCTGGCATTTTCAATTAAAACTCTTTCCGTTTCTTCTTTTACTCCGGAAAGGTCTTCCTTCAGCTCAATCATTTTTATTTTCCCGCCGCCCCAGATGAGATACGTTTTTCCGTCATCATCAAAAAAGAGAGTATGATCGTGGTAGGCCGGTTCAAACGAAATCTCTTTCCAGGTTGCGTTCTCAATATCTTTGGTGGTATAGATATAGGTCTTGTCTGTAGTTTGTGCAAAAGTTGAGACGTAATATATGTCATTGTGGTAACGCAAGGAACTTGCCCAGGAACCACTTCCATAGGCGTTTTTACTGTTGGTAAGGGTAAGCTCATCCTGCGAACTTAATGTGTCATAAGCATAACTTACCAATTTCCAGTTCACAAGGTCGTCAGATTTCATAATGGGTAACCCTGGGCTCATATGCATCGTCGTGCTGCTCATATAATAGTTGTCCCCTACCCTGATCATCGACATATCTGGCACATCGGCATGAATAATTGGATTTTTCGCGGACTCCTTTTGTGCCGAAGCAATTGTACTACTAAAAATGGCCATTATGAATACCAAACTTAAAAATGGTTTATGCATGGCTACTATTTTAAGTTGATAAGAGTTAAATTTATTTTATCTAAAACCGAAAACTTTATCCCCTCGAATTTAACTCAATGAGCATATTTACCACAGATTTTGGCTGGTTTTCCCTGTTGAAAAGCAAAGGATAATCTGTCCTTCCCTTTACAGGCCAGTTATTTTTCCATGAATTCTCATCATTTACTCCCCAGAGTGTAACGCGGGATATCACCTCCTGGTGCTTCAGAAAAAGCTGAAAAAATTCAGTATAACGTTTGTTGAATTGCGCTTCTACAGATGCCGGTAACTCTTCTTTAAAAGGATTCATTCTATTTTCATATTCAAAATTGTCAGAAATATTCGCGCCAGCATCACCCCATGGAGAAGGTAGAACACTAAGGTCCAATTCAGAAATCACCACCTGCCCTAAAGCTCCGTAAGCTTCAAGGCTTTTTTCAAATTCTTTAATATCAGGATGATTTAAACCGATATGGCCCTGCATCCCAATGCCATCTATTGGGATTCCCTCTTTCTTCAGTTTTTCAACCATTTTTACCACGCCTTCACGCTTTCCCGGATTCGACATCGAATAATCATTATAGAAAAGTTCAGCTTCGGGATCTGCTTCGTGCGCAAACCGGAAGGCAAGTTTTATAAAGTCTTCACCTATGATTTTATAGAATTCACTTTCCCTGAAACTACCGTCGTCCAATATCGCTTCGTTCACCACGTCCCAGGAATGCACCCGTCCTTTGTAGCGTCCCACCACTGTATGAATATGATCCTTCATCCTTTGTATCAATACTTCTTTTGAAACCGGCTCCCCTTCTTCATCTACAAAAAACCAGCGCGGAGCCTGCGAATGCCAGATAAGTGTGTGGCCGTGGATGTGGATATTATTACGCTCTCCAAATTCCACGAAAGCGTCCGGAAGTGAAAATTCGAATTCTCCATTTCTCGGTTGAATCCGACCGCTTTTCATACAATTTTCTGCAACAATGGAATTAAAATGTTGCTTTACCACTGCTATGGCTTCAGGTTCCCTACCGGTGATCTGGCCCGCATTTAACGCAGCGCCAATTCTAAATTTATTCTGAAATGCTTCCTGCAGGGTAGAATCGTATTGCGTCTCATCGCTTATCTGGGCCTGAAATATTCCGGACGAAAAGCTAAGACACAGGCAAAAAAGCAGGCTAAGAATGTTTTTGTTATTATGCATAGATTAAAATTTGTACAAAGCAGGTTAAAATAAAAGATGGTTAAAGAACATTCTTTCGAGGAATAAAAAAAATATTAGGTTAAGTCTCCTAAACCGTGATTTGGCGCAAGCAATTTTATTCTCATCAAAATTCAGGTATTAAACATGCAATTTAGACTTTTTCTCCAAAACCTTAATTGAACAAAAGCAAATTTCTGATCTAAGACGTTCTGCTTATCCCAATTTCTCAAGTGATGATTTCCGAAAAAAAATTCAGAAAAGTCCAACCTGAAAAATGGCAATTTTCGGCCTGCTGTTGTAATGATCCGGCTTGAGAAAATTCTTTAAAAACAACAGATCTGTTCACTTCAAGTACATCAGACCTACAAGGTTTTGAAAACTTTGCAGGTCTGTACCTTCACTTTAATATCCTTCAAAATTTGTCAATTTTCAGCCTATAAGGATTGGCAGGTTTAAATTTCAGTTTTATATAAATCCAGATCAAAATGTTTTCTTCCGAAAAAAAATTAAGAAAAGTCCAACCTGAAAAATGGCAATTTTCGGCCTGCTGTTGTAATGATCCGGCTTGAGAAAATTCCTTAGAAACAACAGATCTGTTCACTTCAAATACATCAGGCCTACAAAGTTTTGAAAACTTTGCAGGTCTGTACCTTCACTTTAATATCCCTCAAAATTTCTCAATTTTCAGCCTATAAGGATTGGCAGGTTTAAATTTCAGTTTTATATAAATCCAGACCAAAATATTTTCTTCCGAAAAAAAATTAAGAAAAGTCCAACCTGAAAAATGGCAATTTTCGGCCTCTGGTATTTGTAAAAGTTAATGCTTAGGCTTCTAATGATTGGCTACTAACTTTTCCACAATTTCATCAAGCTGTTCTTTATAAAATTCCACAGAAGCTAAACCATCTTCATGCAAAGCTTTAAGATTGGTGAGTTTTGCATTGTCCATTGCATGATTGGCGTTAATAATCTTCGGCTGGATACGGTAATAATCCTCACAATCTTTTTCGGGAAGGGTCTCATAAATCTGTTTTAACTGGTAATCGACAGTTTCAGAATTTCCACTCATCATAATATCAATTAACGGATTAATCCATTTGAGCACACCGGCATCCTGAAATTCTTTGTAATGATATGGCTCCTTCACCTCTCCTGTACCAATAGAAACGATAATCATGTTTTTTGCACCTGGTTTATCAGGTTTTTCAGGATCATTTAAAGCTTCTGAAAATGTAATATTCCGCGCCTCGGCATAGGCACAAAGTGCAGGATTATTGGCAAAAACACCCCCGTCGATAAGTGCGTACGGCGTACCGTAAATGGATTTGATCCTTACCGGCTCGAAATAGGTTGGTGCGGCAGAAGTTGCCCGGGCCACATCCCGCAGGTAATAATCATAAATAGCACTTTTAGTGGCGTCTATACTTGTGAAAAAGTGGGCTTTACGATTTCTGATGTCATAAGAAGTTATGAGACAGGGTCTGAGCAATTCACTCAGCTGCTTTTCTCCCAGATAAGCCAGCAAAGCCTCTTCCAGCTCATGCGCTTCATATTTTTCATCTCTTAATCCGCCAAGACTTTTGATTTTTTTATGCAGGGAAACATCAAAAATTTCATCTCCCTGATCCAGGTATATATCCAGCGCCTCCCGGGCAGTAAACATGTAATTACCATTATCATCCGGACATAGAAAGACAAGGCATAAAATTCCGCCGGTGCTCGTGCCTGCAACAAGGTCGAAGTATTCACCTATAGATGCTTTATCATTGTTGGTTTTCCGTTTTATCTGTTCTTCCAGGTAAGTTAAGATTGTACCTGAAAGTATTCCCCTTATGCCGCCCCCGTCCAGGGAAAGAATCCTGATTTTTTTCATACCTCTTTAAGTTTTATGATTGTTTTTTCTGAATGTGAAACTTTCATTTTCCGGATTTTATCTGACACTGTTCCTAGCTCCCCAATTCTAACTATCCATAGCAGTAACCTCAGCGCAAACTTGTCGCTGGTAATAAGGGAAGATTTATTGGCCACAGCTATATCCCGGGTAAGGATGCATTGTCTTTTTGCCTCCCCCGCTGTTCCTGCCAAGGTCTGTGCAAACCGCCAGGCGCCATCCCTGGCGATCTTCATACTAAAATCTACCACCAGATTATCATATTTTCCGGTTTTGAGCAGAATTTTTCTCAGCGGAGGCCAGATTGTGGCGAGGTTGTGCTGCACCTCCTCTACCAGCGCCGCAAGAATCTCGTTAATCCTGAAAAAATCCACCTTTAAATTTTCAATAGGAGAATCGCCCGAAACCTCCGCTGCCGCAATCCCCAGATCCAGGTTGATATGCGCGTTCATCCCAATCAACAAATGTTGCATGGTTATTGGCCAGGATTCCTTCGAAAGTTCAAAGGCTTTTTGCCAGGATTTTGATACAGCATTTCCGTTTTGATAATCGTCATATGCATCGAGGTATTTTTTTGCAAATACCACATCCAGCTGCTCCATTCTTTCTCCATCTTCAAAGTAGCCTGCGATTATTCCCTCCTTCACTTCTAACGTCACTCTCCTGTAAAGCACGGCAAAGTAACCAAGTGTATCTTCATTTTTTTCTGCTTCTAAAATGATTTCGTCCAGCCGAATGAGAACATTATCTATCGTGATTAGCGGGTCTTCAGCTTTTGGAATAATTTTCAGATTGTTTTCTATTGAAGTCATATTCAGGTGTTTTGCATTGGTACAGTAATTCGTAAAATAATAAATTCTGCAGGGCGCACTGCCGCCAAACCAATCATAATATTCATACGGTTTTGAAGAATATCATTTATCGTCATGGTCTCATTTAGCCCAACTTTTACAAAAAAAGCATCTTCAGGTTTCGCCCCTGCCAATGCTCCCTGTCGCCATAAGGTGGTCAGAAAGTTTTGAATCAGGTTCTTTACCCTTACCCATGTAGTACTGGTGTTGGGTTCTGCACTAAAGCTTTCCGTTGCCTTCTTACAACTTTCTTCTACCATAATAACCAATCGTCGTACATTTAAATATCTCCATTCATTATCATTGCCCGCCAAAGTTCTCGCTCCCCAAACCAAAATTCCCCTGCCCGCAAATTGCCTGATCGCGTTGATTGATTTCCCGTTGGGTTCCACATTCATTTTTTCCTGCTGCGCATTATCAATAGCTACAGATGGAGCAATAACACTATTTACACTCACGTTAGCCGGTGCTTTCCACACTCCCCGCGTCACATCTACCATATTATATACACCCGCAATTGCTCCTGAAGGTGGAATAGTATTGATCTTGATTTTTATCTGCTCGGCAATATTCTTTATAACGGAATGAATTTGATAAATACCTCTTTCAGCAATTTCTACGTCCTCTTCGGTACTTGCCGCTTCATAATTAGCTATTAAAGCTAAATGGCTGCTCTCTGCTGAAAGATCGTGGAGGGAAATTGACTGACCATTGGTTCCTTTTAAATTTCCGCTGAAAGCATTTATAGAAATTTCCCTGCTGAAGGGAGCCAACAAATAAGGTGAATAAGCAGCTCCAAATTCTAAATTATTAGACCCAATATTGCTTCTGAAGTTGGAAATAGCCACACTGTGATCTCCGGAAATATTTTCCTTCAGATCGAAAATTGCCATTCTGTCCCTCAAACTTTCGCACTGTTGAAGGGCCAGTTGCTGCAGATGATAAAACCCTGCATCATCATTTCCATTGGTTGTTACATTTACGGCGTCTGGAAAAAGAATGAGTGTGGGTTCATCATAAGTTTCCAGCACCCTGATTCCTCCTCTTAACCCTGTGGGTGGGGAAGCAAATTCATATCCATAGGTGGGCGCGTTGCCAAATAATCCAACCGAAACGATGTAACAATCCCCTCCCCCATTGCCATAAAACAGGCGCAGGCTGTCGTATAAAAGATAGCGCACCGTATTAGGAATATCAATGGCGATAATTGCAAAATTCTGGTGCTCATCCAGCTTAACATTTATAGTATCGATGGGATTATCTGTTCCAAATAATTGCTCAAATTCCAACATGGAAGATATCCGGATGGGCTTCATATAAAGGGAAGCTTCAGGGTTTCCGGCCCTTTCTGTATATCCAACAAAGGCAGGAACAGCCGTTTCTACCTGATGTATATCAGGTAAAGCATTTTGTAGCTCATTTATATAGACTCCGGGAGTTTTTCGGATTTTAGACATTACAGAATTTTATGATTGGTAGCTTTTTCTTTTAGATCAAAACAATCTTAGCTTCAACTTGCTGAAATTTTTCATTTCTATGAGAAAACGAATATTCCTCCTAAGAATAATCTTCAGATTTATACTGTTCAGAAAAAGTTTAAATACTATATTTTCGCCTTCAGTACTTCTACAAGAAATTCCCTTGTGGAAGCATCAAAAATTCCGTTTATACTAATCGAGCCACTGGTAGCCTGAAAATCCTTTAATGTTCTTTCTGTTTTAGGTCCGAAAATGCCGTCAGAAGTTCCGGAATTAAATCCGAGCTGTTTTAAGGCATCCTGCAACGCCCGGACTTCCTTTCCGGTGTCCCCACGTTTTAAAGTCTTTTTAGAAAATTTTGTTTCCTTTACAGATCTTAATCTCCTGTAGCCCAAAACCTGATCTGCGGTATATGCCGTGATCGATACCTGATTACCCTGATTGCCACCAAGGCAATATATACGGGTTCCATCTGTGGAACAGCCAAGGAACACTCCCACATGACCTTTCCAGGATTCCCTGCTCTCTCTCCAGAAAACCACAATATCGCCGGGCTCGGCATTAATAACAGGAATACCTGCATTTAACCATGATCTTGCGGTAAGATTCTTTGTTCTCTCCAGTCCGGATTTTAGGGCCACCCAGTTAATAAACAGGCTGCACCAGGCTACTTCGTCTGAGGTGTAGTCATTAATTTGGCAATCCCGGGCATACTTTAAGATTTGAGGATTGGCATCGGGTCCCGACACTTCTTTTACCCCAATTTCACCCATAGCAATTTGCAATAGATTCTTCATTGTAACGAGTTTTATAAGTGTGGGGACGGTTATTGTAGGTTTGAATCTACAAAAAAATATTTAATAATTAAGTACTTAGTTGATTTTAAGAAGGTTAAATATTTACCTGATCTGGAAGCAAATAGTATTTAAAGCTTGAACAGTCTGGAGTGGCCCTTTACTTCCTGGCCCGATACCAGCTGGTGCTTTAAATAGAATAAGTATGAAAAAACTGCTCTACATCCTTTAGATCCTGTAACCCAAAAATCCAGAATACTTCAGATAAATCTGAAAAGTCCAATCCGCCAGAAGAAATAGCCTCATTGTTGTATCTTCCTTCCTTTCCATTATATCTTTCTGAAAGATCTGATGCAAGTTTCCATATTTCTATCAACTTTGGATTCGTAATTTTATCTTCCCAATGAGTATAAGACGGATCGCGAAATCCAGGTGTTCCATTTCCAACTTCGTTGCCATCAGGTATTTTATTGTACTGAGCATTGCTCTTTACAAATTGTAAATCTTCAGGAGAGGTAGTTTCTTCATTCCAGTCACTGTGCTGAACCACATGAATGCGTTTTGTAGTATTTATCTCTGGATAATCTGATTGAATAGACTTAATAAGTGCGGCAGTAAAATTCGACTGGCCTGCTTCTGCAATCCAGATATCGCCTTTGCTCTTCAGCGTTTCCATCGCAATATCTTTAACTTTTTCGACTGCTTTATTAAAATCTTCATTGGCATCTGTCCAATTGTTTCCAAAGGCGAGCCGGAATAAATCATTCGGTGGAACATATAAACCTTCCTGAGTACCATAAGTACCGGCAACAGCATGATATTGTACTTCTGAAAATTGCGGATTAGAAATAAGAGTAGCAAAGGCAGCTACACTATGAAGATCGTCTACATCTGTTTTAGAGTCATATTGTACTAATAATAAATCCTTTTCCACATCGAAATCACCCAATTCTGGTAAAGTGTTGTCTACAGCATAGCTCTTAAAAACCATAAAAACAGCTGATATTGCAATGAACATTTTTATACTAGCCTTCATTTATTACATATTTAATTTTGTTCGATTCAATTATAGAAATCAGATTAATATATAAAGTTTCGTTTTTAAGAAAAAATCTTTTATTAAACCCGAAAAATGAAGCCGCTCCTTTACAGAAGTGGCTTATAATATACAACAATTTTCTTTCTATCAATCCTCGACTGAATCGTATTTCAGTTGAATTACAGAGACTTATGCATCGTTTACTTGCTGCTCGGCTTGTTATAAACCTTAACAGAATTTATAACTACCCCCATTCCGGTGTTTCTTTAAAGTGGAGAAGAACTTTAGAGCGTATCTCCTGCTCTTTTTATTTCATACTCAAATAATTTTCCAGCTGTTCCTTTGCTCCTCTACCTGGCCGCTCTGCATAATTAGAATATTCATAATCTTCATCGGGTTTGAAGTTGGCTTGTTTGTCCAAAACCAAAGCTAAATTTTCATCTGCTGTTTCTTTGGGATTTGCCCAGTACATATATGTGTCCTTATAGTTCGGAATACCACTTCTGTGTTTAACCAACATTCGCAAAGTGATTTTATCGGCATATTCTATTCTGTTCTTTAACTCGGGCAAATAATCTGATAATGTTTTTTCTAATGACAATTTGCCAATGGAAACAAGTTTGGTAACGGCTAAGGCATTATATAATTTGCTTACACAGGCAATTTTAAATAACGCATTGTGATTAGCTGGAATCTTTTTTTCTTTGTTTTTGTAACCCGAAGTATACAATTCTGTTTGGTTCCCTTTTTTGTTGATACAAACAATTATACCATCAAATTCATAACCTTCCGCTTTGTTTATCTGTTCCTGAACTGAATCTGGTAGTGGAGCAATCCAGACTTTTACTATAGGCCAGGGCACAAAGTACAGCGAAACGATTGTTCCAACGAACAAAAGTATTCTAAATATCCAGATCCCAGTTTTCTTCGCCATAAGATATTTGCTCTGGTTAAAAATCAGCCAAAACGCCACGTTACAAGAAGTGGTGCGGAACGAGGGATCTGGTTTTGAAGGATTAAATACGGAAACTAATAATTCTTTTCTATAGACCCGCCACTTGCGATATACCTTATACGTCCTAGTATGAACCGGGTTTTCTTATTTTGATAATCGAATCTTTATTTACTTCTATCAATATTCCGGCCCGATATTTAACTGATCTTTTTAAATCGAAAACATAGTATTTCTCCCAAGATTTGATCTTATTCGCAACTTCTACGGCAATTTCTTCAAATTCCGTTCTAAGTTTCTGCCGTTCATTTTTAAAGTTATTCATACCAAAAATTGTATCAATTACTTCAAATTTTCTTTCACCTCTGGGAACCAGATTAGCTCTTTCTAATCTTCCTTTCTCATCAACATCTACCCGAATAAAAGCAAAATCAGACGGATCAAATTTATATTTTTTATAAATGTTTTCAATAGAATCTATACTTGTAATTGGTTCACCAGTATGAATATAGCGGTATTTCGTAAGGTCCAGATTATTTCCGTTATCTAAAACCTTTTGCTCAGATGGATGTATTTTTAATCGTTCTAGTGGTTTACTGTTTGAACAAAAGAACTGAAAATTTAATTTGCCATTTCTTGTCTTAGCATAAACCAACCATTTTTGTCCCTTTTTTGCAATCCAATAGCAAGAAGAATAAAGTCCGGTAACTTCTGCCTCAGAATTCAACTGAAACTTTAAAAATTTGGGATTATCTCCATTTTTATAATGCTTACTTATCTCAAAAGTTATTGTATTTGTAAGCGAATCTGAAGCATATACCTTTTCAATTACTTCACCTTCAAAAACGTATTTAGATTGATGAAATTCAATAGCAGATTTTAGGGTTTCGCAGCTACAGGCAAAACCTTTAATAGTGATAAAAACTAATAATGTGAAAATAAAGGTTGTTTTCATATTAAGGCTACTGGTTAACATCGCAAGTTGCGGGAGTAAGGGACACGGACTTGTCGGCTTATTTATTTCGCTCTTGGTTTCTAAAATAAAGATTTTTCGACAATACCCGTTATTTGCGGTGAATCGATGTTATGCAGCGGTTACTTTAGATTTTTCCTTTATGAGGATCCTGTCCATTTGAAAAGAACGAAAGTATTTCTACTGTTTCATTATTCATACGATAATATATTGTATTAAATCTTGCTAAAACAGCTGTTCTTATATTCTTTT
>NZ_JAVRHO010000023.1:0-57364 GCF_031846515.1 Autumnicola lenta | reverse complement strand
AAAAACAATGTTTAACTGACAAATTTGAATCCCTAAGCCGCAACTTGCGTTATTTGAGACTTTAATTCTGAAACACCTTCAAAAATGGCAAATATCGATATACCTACAGTTTCCTCCTTCCGGTTCCTGAAAAATGCCAATCTTATTCTTCGGAATCCGCTGCCGTTTCATCGGGAGAATTTCGAAAAGCTTGGGGATATTTTCCAGGTGGATCTGGGCTTTAGGAAAAATGTTATTTTTTGCAGGGATGCCAATTTTGCTGAATATGTACTGAAAAAGAACCACAAGAATTATCATAAATCAACCATCCAGACAGAAGATATGGCCAAATATCTTGGTCACGGACTTCTAACCACAGACGGCGAACAGTGGAGGAAGCAAAGGCGAATGGTCCAGCCTGCTTTTCATAAAAAACAGCTTGCCCAATTGTTGGACAGCGTAGATGCGGCCATCAAAACTGAAATTGATCGGGTGGAAACTGGAAAAGTCATGGATATTTTTCCAATTTTTAATGACCTGGCTTTCCAAACGGTGGTGAAATCCCTTTTTAGCAGTGCGGCAGGGCAGGAGGAAATTAACAGATTACAGTATATTACAGAGGCTGCTCAAAAAATGTTGGTCAAAGAATTGCGGCAACCTTTTAAAGGCTGGTGGTTTAAACTGAGTGGTAAAATTAAGCACCACCTGGAACTCACGCAGGAAGCCAGGGAAATTCTAAAGAAAATAGTTGCTGAGCGCAGGCAAAGCGGCCAAAGGCAGGACGATCTGTTGGATATGTTGCTGGATGCCCGCTATGAAGATGGCGAAGCAATGAGTGAAAAGCAGCTAATAGATGAAATCCTGATCCTGTTTACAGCAGGTCACGAAACCACTTCAAACGCGCTGACTTTTACGGCCAAGTTGCTCGCAAACCATCCTGAAGTTCAGGATAAAATCGCTGCTGAAGTAAAAGAAGCAAGGGCAAATTCAGAAAATCATTTTGAATTTCTGAAAAATTGCACCTACACTTCCCAGGTCGTTGAAGAATCCATGCGGCTGTATCCGCCGGTTTATTTTATAGATCGGGTCAATCTGGAAGATGATGAGTTTAACGGAATTCATATTCCGAAGAATTCCAGTTTGTTATTTTCTTTATATGAAATCCACAGAGATGAGGAGCACTGGAAAAATCCTGAGAAATTTGATCCCGATAGATTTGAAGGAGGTGGAAATAAACATGAGCCGTATTATTTTCCGTTTGGTGCGGGGCCAAGAAAATGTATTGGCAACAATTTTGCAATGTACGAGATGATTATGACGGTTGCAGAATTGGTTTCGCGTTTTAAAATTTCGGCTCCTTCAGCAGAAATTGAAATTCAGCCGTTAATCACCTTAAAGCCGAAAAATGCCATTTTGGAGTTCACACCGAGATAAAAATGAGTAACAAGACAAAATATTCAGAAATGATTAAAGCCGAAGCCAAACGTCTCGGTTTCCTGTCTTGCGGTATTTCTAAAGCAGAATTTCTTGAAAAAGAAGCTCCCAGGCTGGAAAATTTTCTTCAGAATAACATGCACGGGGAGATGCGGTGGCTGGAAAATCATTTTGATAAGCGGCTGGATCCTACAAAACTCGTGGAGGGGTCGAAAAGTGTGATTTCCGTGTTGCTAAATTACTATCCGCACGATTTTCAGAAGGAGAACACTTATAAAATTAGCAAATATGCTTACGGTCAGGATTATCATTTTGTGATAAAAGACAAACTGAAGCAGTTGCTTCATTATATGCAGGACGAAATTGGTGAAATTGAAGGCCGGGCTTTTGTAGATTCTGCACCGGTCCTGGATAAAGCCTGGGCAGCCAAAAGCGGACTCGGCTGGATTGGAAAACATTCAAATCTCCTTTCGAAACAAACCGGCTCCTTCTATTTTATTGCCGAATTAATTGTGGACCTGGAGTTGGATTATGATGCTCCCGTCACCGATCACTGCGGAAGCTGTACCGCCTGCATCGACGCCTGCCCGACAGATGCTATTGTGGAACCTTATAAAGTTGATGGCAGTAAATGCATTTCTTACTTCACGATTGAACTGAAGGACGAATTGCCAAATTCTTACAAGGATAAATTTGACGACTGGATGTTTGGGTGCGATGTGTGCCAGGATGTGTGCCCGTGGAACCGGTTTTCTAAACCTCATAACGAGCCACTTTTTAATCCGCATCCACAACTACTGGAAAACGATAAAAAGGACTGGGAGGAGATCACCAAAGATACTTTCAATGAAATTTTCAGGAAATCTGCCGTAAAAAGAACAAAATTTGAAGGTTTAAAGCGCAATATGAAGTTTCTTCAGAAGTAATTCAGTTTTTTCGGCTAAAACATCTAATAGAGACCAGTCAGGTTTTAAAAACCTGACAGGTCTTTTACCTCCAGAAAGAACCTATCCCAAAAATTGGCAATTATCGACCTTTTAATGTCGGTTTGGCTTTGATTCATGCTTCAGTTCTTCAAAATTTAAGTTTTTTTACCAGTCCTGTAATAAATCAGGTATTTCATCACTAAACAGGTAAAGACAATTTTGAGCAAGGATTTCTACACCCAATTTATTCTGCCGTATGCAGGCATTATCATCAAAATCTGCAGGGCATATACCGATACCGAGGAGGATTTTCAGGATTATTACCAGGAGGTTTGCCTTCAAGTATGGAATAGCCGAAACAGTTTTAGAGAAGAATCTAAATGGTCTACCTGGATTTACAGGATTTCCCTGAATGTTTGTATGAGTTTATTGAGAAAAAGCAAAAAGAAGCAGGTTCGAGTTTCAGATTATATTGAGGTTCAGAATGTGCCAGATGAGGAGAATGCTTTTCAGGATGAATCTTTAAAACTACTATACAAGGCAATCCGTCAACTTTCAGAATTAGATCGCGCTATAATTTTGCTTTACCTGGAAGAAAATTCTTATAAAGAAATCGCAGACATTATTGGAACCACACCAAATAATATTGGGGTGAGAATTACACGGATTAAAAAACAACTAAAAAATTTACTTGATGGAAAGATCTATTGAAAATATATGGAAAAAAGGATTTGAAGCTGAAGAGAAACTTTCAGTTCCGGTAGTGTCGAATCTTTACGAACGCAAATCTACCTTGCTTATTGAACAGATAAAAAGGACGACCAGAAAAGACAATTTCAGCTTAATTCCGGTTGGAGTGGTGATTTTTTTTATTCTGGTTTTCATGGGGAAAGTTGTATTAGGTTTTTATGTGGCTGCTCTAATTACAGCACTCTATTTTTTAAACAAAAAGAAGCTGAAAGAATTGGAAACGCTTGATGTTAAAAACAGTACATATGATTATCTCCTTGATTATAGAAACCAGGTTAAAAGTATAGTGAAATTTTCTACATGGCTCATGGGTGTTGGTTTTCCTTTAGTGGCTATTCCTGCTTACTGGATATTTTTTAGAGGAAGCGAAATAATGAGCAATTTTGAACAACTTGACTTAGCTTTGGAACTTTTAATTGTTGCCGGAATGGCTGTATTGCTTTTCATACTAGGAATTTTAGCTTATCGGATAAGTACAGCAGTTATCTACGGAAAATTGCTGGTTAGATTAGAAAGTACCATTGAAGATATGGAGGAATTGATGAAGGCATAAAGAGATGCTACATTTTTTCAGGTGGAGGTATTAATAAGCTTTTGCTTCAGTTTTCTAAAGAAACCTTGTTATATTTGTTAGTAAGGCAAAAAAAAGAATTTTATGAGTAATAAAGCAAGGAAGAGACGGGAAGCATTGGTTTATCATGCTAAACCTAAACCGGGGAAAATAGAAGTTGTTCCAACCAAGAAATATGCTACACAACGAGATCTGTCCCTGGCTTATTCCCCCGGTGTTGCAGAGCCTTGTTTGGAGATTGAAAAAGATAAAGATAACGCCTATAAATATACAGCTAAAGGGAATCTGGTAGCGGTAATTTCTAACGGAACGGCAGTTCTTGGCCTTGGTGATATAGGTCCTGAAGCTTCCAAACCAGTTATGGAAGGGAAAGGACTCTTATTTAAAATCTTTGCAGATATAGACGTTTTTGATATCGAAGTGGATACCAAAGATGTAGATAAGTTTATTGAAACAGTCAAAAATATCGCTCCTACTTTCGGAGGAATTAACCTTGAAGATATTAAAGCTCCCGAGGCTTTTGAAATTGAAAAACGCCTAAAGGCAGAGCTGGATATTCCCGTAATGCACGATGATCAGCACGGGACCGCTATAATTTCTGCAGCAGCATTGTTAAATGCTCTGGAACTGACGAAAAAGAAAATCGATAAAGTAAAAATAGTAGTGAGCGGTGCCGGTGCGGCTGCTGTTTCCTGTACCAAACTTTACAAAGCTTTTGGTGCAAAAGCTGAAAACATTGTAATGCTGGATAGCAAAGGAGTGATTAGAAAAGATCGTCCGGGGCTTTCAGAAGAAAAACTGGAATTTGCTACCGACAGGAAAATCGACACTCTAGATGAAGCTATGAAGAATGCCGACGTCTTTATAGGACTTTCCATTGCCGATATTGTTTCTCCGGAAATGCTCACCAGCATGGCTAAAAAGCCAATTGTTTTTGCTATGGCAAATCCAAATCCTGAAATTGATTATCAATTGGCTATGGATACACGTAAAGACATCATCATGGCTACGGGCAGAAGTGACCATCCTAACCAGGTTAATAATGTACTTGGTTTCCCATTCATCTTTAGAGGAGCACTGGATGTCCGTGCAACCAAGATCAATGAAGAAATGAAAATGGCCGCGGTCAAAGCCCTTGCAGAGCTCACAAAAGAAGCTGTGCCAGAGCAGGTGAATATTGCATATGGTGAAACCCGCCTGAATTTTGGTCCTGAATATATTATTCCGAAGCCATTTGATCCAAGATTAATTGCAAAAGTACCGCCGGCAGTGGCAAAAGCTGCTATGGAAAGTGGTGTTGCAAAAGAACCTATCCACGACTGGCAGAAATATGAAGATGAGCTGCTGGAGCGCATGGGTAACGACAATAAAGTTACCCGCCTCTTAATGAACCGTGCCAAAACAAATCCGAAACGGATTGTTTATGCCGAAGCAGATCACCTTGATGTACTTAAAGCTGCTCAAATCGCAAATGATGAAGGAATAGCAATTCCTATCCTTCTCGGGCGCAAAGAAGTGATCCAGGAACTCATGGCAGAAATTGATTTTGATGGCGATGTAGAAATCATCGATCCGAAGGCTGACGAGCAGGAAGAGAAGCGTAACGCTTATGCCCACGTATACTGGAAAACCAGGAATAGGAACGGCGTAACGCTATATGACGCTCAAAAGCTAATGAGGGAGCGAAATTATTTTGCCGCAATGATGGTGAACGAAGGTGATGCAGACGCACTACTTTCCGGTTATTCCAGAGCTTATCCTGCAGTGGTAAAGCCTATGTTGGAGCTTATAGGTATGGCAAAAGGAGTGACAAGGGTTGCAGCAACCAATCTTATGAATACTGCACGTGGTCCTCTTTTTATTAGTGATACTTCTATAAATATTGATCCTACGGCGAAAGATCTTGCAAAAATTGCCCAGATGACGGCGAAAACAGTTCAGCTTTTTGGAATGGAACCAGTTATAGCTATGATTTCTTATGCCAATTTTGGCTCCTCCAATGATCCGCGGGCGAAGAAAGTAAAAGAAGCCGTTTCCTACCTTCATCGTTTTCATCCGGAATTAAAAGTGGATGGGGAGTTGCAGAGTGATTTTGCGCTTAATAAGGAAATGCTGCAGAGCAAATTTCCATTTTCTAAACTGGCGGGTAAAAAGGTGAACACCTTGATTTATCCCAATCTGGATTCGGCTAACAGTGCTTATAAGCTTATAAAAGAACTTAATAATGTAGACTCTATAGGTCCTATTATGATGGGGATGAAAAAACCGGTTCATATCCTGCAGCTGGGCGCAAGTGTAGAAGAGATGGTTAACATGTCTGCCGTTGCGGTGGTAGATGCGCAGGAGAAATCAAAGAAGCCGAAAAAGTAGTTTTCGCCATAGTTTTGAGCAGATTTTAGCCTTAGCTTAATTTTACTACATTTGAGCCCTACATTTTTCTGTTAAATTATGATTCATCATTTAAAGGGGCAGCTCATTGAGAAGAACCCGACTTTTGTTGTTATTGAATGTGGGGGCGTTGGATATTTTGTTCATATTTCCCTCCACACCTTTTCACTCATTTCTGCTTCTGAAGCCATTAGCCTCTATACCCATTTACAGGTAAAAGAAGATTCACATACCCTTTTCGGTTTTAAGGAGAAGTCTGAAAGAGAAATTTTCAGACTTCTTATATCAGTTTCAGGAGTTGGAGCAAGTACCGCACGTACTATGCTTTCTTCCCTGGAGCCTAATCAGATAAAAGAAGCAATTGCATCTGGGGACGCGGCAACTATTCAAAGTATAAAAGGAATAGGATCCAAAACTGCACAAAGGGTAATTTTAGACCTTAAAGATAAGATCCTGAAAGTTTTTGGTGCCGACGAAGTTTTTGTCTCCTCAAACAATACTATTAAAGAGGAAGCGTTATCAGCTTTAGAAACTCTTGGCTTTGCCAGGAAACAGGCTGAAAAAGTTATTGACAAAATCTTAAAGGAAACTCCAGATCCAAGCGTGGAGTCCCTGATAAAGCAGGCGCTTAAAAATCTATAATTAGTTTGAGGAACAATTACTTGAAATTGTCAACATCGGGACGGTTTACGTTAGTGTTGCTACTAGTAATTACGTTTAAACTCTCGGCACAGGAAGAAGAAACGCAACAGGACACCACCGGTACAGGTTATGTTCTCGGGGAAATATCTTTGCCTGATCCCGATAGTATTGTCACAAAGTATGAATACGATCCTGTTTTAGACCGCTACATTTATCGCCAAAGTCTTGGTGAAATAAATTTATCCCTTCCTCTTGTTTTAACTCCTGAAGAATACGAAGAACTCGTGCTGCAGGAGGAAATGCGCAATTATTTTAAACTGAAGAACGACGCGCTCTCAGGAAATAAGGAAGGAGCAGAAGAAATTCAGCGTGATCTGCTTCCGGATTTTTATGTAAACAATAACTTTTTTGAAAGTGTCTTTGGCGGGACCGAAATTAATATTGTTCCGCAGGGTACAGTAGAGATGGATCTTGGTTTGCTTTACACCAAACAGGACAATCCGGCATTTTCACCCAGGAACAGGAGTAATTTAACCTTTGATTTCGATCAGCGTATCAGTCTGAGCCTCATGGGGCAAGTGGGAAAAAGATTAGGCGTGATTGCAAATTATGACACAGAATCTACTTTTGATTTTCAGAACCAGCTAAAGTTGGAATATACGCCTACAGAGGACGATATTGTGAGAAAAATAGAGGTGGGTAATGTGAATATGCCACTAAATTCGGCGCTTATTCAGGGTGCGCAGAGCCTGTTCGGGTTTAAGACGGAACTTCAGTTTGGGAAAACAAGAATTACAGGAGTTTTTTCAGAACAAAAGTCAGAGCGACGTACAGTAAACGTTGAAGGAGGTGCAACAGTAGAGGATTTTGATCGGTTTATCCTGGATTATGACCAGGATCGCCATTTCTTCCTCGCGCACTACTTTCGGGATCATTACAATGAGGCTTTAGCGAATTACCCTTTTATAAACTCAAACATCCAGGTAAAAAGAATCCAGGTATGGATTACCAACAGGACCAATAATGTCCAAAATTTGCAGGACACCAGGAATATTGTTGGGATTCAGGATCTGGGGGAGACTAATGTCCCCGGGAATATCGGACTTCCAAGTGTGCCGGCTGGATTTTTTAATCAGCCGCCGGGAGCTTTTCCAGATAATGCGAACAACGATTTTAATCCCTTCGGAATAAATGCCGCGCCACAATCTGTTTTAACCCCTGCAATAAGAGATGTTTCTACAGTAGAAAGAGGTTTTGGCGGAGTGCAGGTGTCTGAAGGCACAGATTATGTTAAACTGGAAAATGCACGGCAGTTAAATCCTTCCGAATTTACTTTAAATACTCAGCTCGGGTATATTTCTCTTAATCAACGGTTAAGCAATGATGAAGTTTTGGCGGTGGCTTTTCAATTTACCGTTAATGGTGAAGTATACCAGGTAGGGGAGTTTGCAAACGACGGTGTTAATGCCACGGGTGATATAAGCATAAACGATGATCCTGAGGCTAATCCCCGCTCAAATAGAAATCTGGTTGTGAAAATGCTGAAAAGCACTATTACAAATGTAAATGAGCCGGTTTGGGACCTTATGATGAAAAATATTTATAGTCTTGGTGCCTATCAGTTGGAGCGACAGGATTTCCGGATGAATATTTTGTATACAGATCCACAACCTCTGAACTACATCAAGCCTGCCGAAAATGCTTCTGTACCTTTGCCCGAAGATGTCGAAGAAACGCCTTTACTCAGGGTGTTCAGGATGGACAAACTGAACAACAATAATGATCCCATAAACGGCGGAGACGGCTTTTTTGATTATGTTCCGGGAATTACTATTGATCCGGTAAACGGCAATATCATTTTTACTACCGTTGAACCTTTTGGAGAGTATCTTTTTGAGAAACTGGATTTGAATCCCAATGATGGTCAGGAAATTTACAATCAGCCTTCGACCTGGAATGAAAACCAGGAAAAATATGTTTTCCGTTCGTTATATCGAACGACGAAAACCCAGGCGGAACAGGAGGATGCGGATAAGAATAAATTTCAGCTAAGCGGAAGGTATAAATCTGCAGAAGTTGAAGGTATACCAATTGGCTTTAACCTGCCCCAGGGTTCGGTTACTGTTACTGCGGGCGGGCGGCTCCTTCAGGAGGGAGTGGACTACGTGGTGAATTATGAACTGGGAAGAGTGCAAATCCTGGATGAAGCTTTGCTTGCTTCAGATATACCAATTCAGGTCAATACAGAGAACAACGCCTTGTTTGGTCAGCAGACAAAACGCTTTACCGGAATTAATGTGGAGCACCTTTTCAACGAAAACTTCTTAGTCGGCGGTACTTTTCTTAATTTGAAGGAGCGACCCCTTACACAAAAAGCTAATTATAGTTATGAGCCTATAAATAATTCAATTTTCGGGCTTAATCTTAATTATTCTACTGAAGTTCCCTTTCTCACAAGACTGGTCAATAAATTGCCAAATATCGACACAGATGTAAAATCGAACCTCTCCATACGTGGTGAATTTGCATATCTTCTTCCGGGAGCACCTAATGCCAGTGATTTTGATGGCAGGGTGACAAGTTATGTGGACGATTTTGAGGCTGCGCAAACTTCCATAGATATAAATAGTCCCCTTTCCTGGGAGCTGTCAAGTGTACCGCTGGGGTTTGGGGGAGAATTAGCGAACGGAGACCTGGCTTATGGCTACAGAAGAGCAAAAATGTCCTGGTATACAATAGATCCTATATTTTATAGTAATGGGAGGCCAGATGGGATATCAGATTCAGACCTTTCAAATTTTAGGACCCGCCGTGTGGCACTGAGTGAAATTTTTCCAAATACAGATGTGGTACAGGGACAGCCGCAGGTGCTTTACACCATGGATGTTTCCTACAATCCAGCAGAGCGTGGGCCTTATAATTTCAATCCGGCTGCTGCAGGAACCAATACTTTGCCAAATCCGGAAGACAATTTTGGTGGTATAATGCGGGGGATAAATACCACAAATTTTGAACAGTCCAATGTTGAGTTCATTGAATTCTGGGTAATGGATCCTTATATATATCCTGAAAACCAGGGTGCCTCCGGAGGAGATATTGTTTTTAACCTGGGGAATATTTCTGAAGATGTTTTAAAGGATGGGCGCAAACAATATGAAAATGGGCTTCCCACCGATGGTGGTTCCATGAACGCGGTGACTACAGATTTTGGTCTTGTTCCTGCAGATCAATCCCTGGTATATGCTTTTGATTCTGAAGGAGAGGCGCGGATTAATCAGGATGCCGGTTATGACGGTCTTCTGGATGCGGAAGAGGCGTTATTTTTTCCTCAATTTGCTGAATTGCCAGATCCTTCACAAGATAATTTTGAATATTTCCTGAATACCTCTGGCGATATCGTTAACAGGTATAGTAATTATAATGGCTCACAGGGAAATTCTCCTACAGATGTGGGTGCTACTAACCGCGGTAATACGACCCTGCCAACTACAGAGGATATTAACCGGGATAATACAATGAATACTATTAACAGTTATTTTGAGTATGAAGTTCCTTTTTTTCCGGGGATGAATATTGATAACAACCAGTTTATAACCGACGTTCGCGAGTTAACCACCACCCTTAGAAACGGTCAGGAGCTGCCGGTAAGATGGATTCAATTTAAAGTTCCAATATATGAGCCTACCAATTCCCGTGGCGGAATTGGCGATTTTCGGTCGATCCGTTTTATGCGAATGTTCCTGAAAGGTTTTGAAGAACAAGTGCATTTGCGTTTTGGGACTATGGACCTGGTGAGGGGAGATTACAGGAGATATACTCAAAGCCTGAATACTGAAAGTCCGTTACCGGCAAACTCAGGAACACTATTTGAAGTTGCAGCCGTAAACATTGAAGAAAACGAAAACAGGCAACCGATTCCTTACGTTCTGCCTCCGGGGGTTATTCGGGAAGAATTATTTGAGAGTAATACCAATATAAGGCAGAACGAGCAATCACTTTCGATAAGGGTCTGTGATCTGGAGCCCCAGGATGCAAGGGCAGTATATAAAAATTTTCAGATAGACATGCGTCAATACGAAAATCTGGAAATGTTTTTACATGCCGAATCCCTGGTTAACAGAACACCTTTAAAAGATGACCAGTTGGTTGCTTTTATAAGAATGGGAACAGATTTTAAAGAGAACTACTACCAGATAGAAATTCCTTTATCCCCCACAGCATTTGGCGCTGCTACCGCACAGGAAATCTGGCCGGAAGCAAACAGGCTTAACCTCTCCCTGGACTTGCTTCAGAAGGTGAAAACTGCCGTTTTAGGTGATCCGTCTTTAAATTCTTCAGAAGTAAATTTTTTTACTGAAAATTTGCAGCTTATAGATGAACAAGCCGGGTATGACACAGGGAGGCTTAGAATAGGAGTAAAAGGAAATCCGAGTTTTGGAAATATCAGGATACTCATGCTGGGGGTTAAGAATGGAACAAGAAGGGACGGAGTGCAGGATCTTTGTGGGGAAGTCTGGTTTAATGAGTTGCGTCTTTCAGGTCTTAAAAATGAAGGAGGCTGGGCAGGAATCGTGAATATGGATACGAACCTTGCAGATTTTGCCACTTTATCTGCAACCGGGAGAAGAAGTACTGTTGGCTTCGGTTCTATTGAGCAGGGACCCAACCAACGCAGCCGCGAAGATTTACAGCAATACGATGTGGTGAGTAATGTAAACGTGGGGCAATTGCTGCCTGTGCAGTGGGGAGTGAGAATTCCATTTAATTATAGCAGGGGAGAAGAACTAATAACGCCTAAGTACGATCAGGAATTTTTAGACATAGAGTTAGACACACGGCTGGACGCCATTGTAGACCCTGTGGAAAGGGAGCGGATAAAGGAACAGTCGCAATCATATACCAGGAGGCAAAGTATAAATGTTATTGGGTTGAGAAAGGAAAGGATGGGAAAGGCGAAACCAATGCCTTACGATGTCGAAAATTTTGCCTTTTCTACTTCCTATAATGAAATTAACCACAGAGATTTTGAAATTGAAGAGGCTTTAGATCAAAATGTACGTGTGGGATCTACTTATGAATTTAACTTTGCCCCGAAAGTGATTGAGCCTTTTAAAAATGTTTCGGTTCTGGACAGTAGTGAATATTTTACTCCTTTAAAGGATTTTAACCTGAATGCTTTACCAACTAATATTAATGCCAGTGCTAACATCTTAAGGCAATATAATGAGCAGAAGTTCAGGTCATTGGATCTTTCAGAAAATGATATTGGTATTCCAACCTTGTATCAGCGGAACTATCTGTTCGACTGGCAGTACGGAATCAATTACAACCTCACTAAATCCCTTAGCTTTAATTTTAATGCTTCCAATAACCGGATTGTAAGAAACTACATAGATGAAGATGGTTTTGCAAATAATGCTATTGGCCTGTGGGATGATTTTTTCAATATTGGCGAGCCCAATCTGCATTATCAAAGTTTACAGGTAAATTACGATTTGCCCCTGGATAAGATCCCTGTTCTTAGATTTATAAAGGCAACGTATTCTTACACAGGAGATTTTCAGTGGCAACGCGGCTCTAAAATATATGAAGATCTGGAAGGAATTCCGGATATTGGGAACAGCATTCAAAATTCAAATTCGCATCAAATTAATGCAAGCCTTAATATGCAAAATCTTTATGATTATGTAGGTTTGGTAGAAAAGAAGAAGATGCCTCAGCGGCGCAGTATTAGGGAAAGGAGTGCTGGAGTTCCAACACCAGACGCTGCAAGTAATCCATTGCGGGAAAAACCAGAGGCTCAGGCTCAGGAAACTGCTTCAGGGAATAAGCTATATAATTCCTTTATAACTATTGCAACCGCTGTAAAGACTATTCAGGTAAATTATAGAGAGAACAGAGGGATTTTCATGCCGGGATATACAGAGAGTATTGGTTTTATGGGAACTATAAAGCCAACAACAGGATTTACTTTTGGCCTTCAAAATGATATAAGAACTATTGCTGCAAGAAACGGATGGCTAACTTTGTTTCAAAATTTTAATCAGCAGTATTCCGCAGTAGAAAATGAGCAGCTGGATATTCAGTCTTCCGTAAGACTACTGCCAGATCTTACTATAGACATTAGTGCGCGAAGAACTTATGCTGAAACTTATACCGAAAATTACAAGATAGATCCCAATTCCAGGCAGTACCAGTCGCTAACTCCCTACACTTATGGAAACTTCAGTATTTCCACCTTGTTGATTAAAACTGCATTTAATCAGAGTTCTGAGCAATCTTCAGAAACCTTTGAAACCTTTAGACGAAACAGACTTGAAGTAGCACAAAGGCTGGCACTTGAGCAGGGCCTGGATCCGAATGAAACCGATGAAGAGGGTTTTCCTCTAGGTTTGGGAAAAACAAATCAAGCCGTACTTTTACCGGCATTTATAGCAGCTTATTCTGGAAATGATGTAGGGGATATTAAACTGGGAGCATTTAGAAATGTGCCCCTGCCTAACTGGGATGTGAAATATACCGGTTTTATGAGGTTGAAATGGTTCAAGGACAAATTCAGACGATTTTCAATGAGCCATGGGTATAAGAGTGATTACACTATTAATCAATTTCAGACTAATCTGGATTACGATCCTTCTAATAGAGAAGAAACAAATCAGGCGGGAGATTTTAAGAATCCGGTGTTATTTTCAAATATCGTTTTATCAGAACTCTTTACTCCACTGTTGCGGATAGATCTGGAAACTGAGAATGCAATTCAAATTTTGGCGGAGATCAGGAAAGACAGGGCGCTTTCTTTAAGTTTTGATAATAACCTGTTGACGGAATTTAAAGGAAACGAATATACTTTAGGACTTGGATACCGCATTAGGGATTTAAAAATCGCAACTAAAATTGCAGGGAGAAATCGTATCCTGAGCAGTGACCTTAACTTCAAAGGTGATCTAACGCTAAGGCAAAACAAGACCATTATCAGGTATCTTGATCTGGAGGATAGCCAGGTAGTTGCAGGGCAGGATATCTGGGCTATAGGTTTTACTGCAGATTATGCGCTAAGCCGAAACCTCACAGCTCTTTTTTATTATGAACACAACTTCTCTGAGTATGCAGTCTCTACAGCCTTTCCACAAACAACGATACGATCTGGTATAACTTTAAGATATAATTTCGGAAATTAAGAGTTTGGCGGTTTGAACAATTGTTTTAAAAAAGTAACTTTGCCGCACTTAAAATTAATCTTATGAATATTCCACAAGAATTAAAGTACACCAAAGATCACGAATGGGTGAAGATAGATGGAGACATCGCAACGGTGGGGATCACAGAATTTGCCCAGGGTGAGCTTGGGGATATTGTTTATGTTGAGGTTGAGACGGTAGATGAAACCCTGGAGCGGGAAGAGGTTTTTGGAACAGTAGAAGCCGTAAAAACCGTTTCGGACTTATTTGCGCCATTATCAGGAAAAATAATAGAATTTAATGAAAGTCTAGAAGATGAGCCCGAAAAGGTGAACAACGATCCTTTTGGTGATGGATGGATGGTAAAGATTCAACTTGCCAATCCGTCTGAAGTGGATGATTTATTAACTGCTGAAGCATATAAAGATATAGTTGGTAACTAAAATTGCTGCAATAGCTGCCCTTCTTTATACGATATTACTAACTTATTTATCTCTGGTTCAGCTGGGGAAGATAAGTGTAGGTACCTTTAGTCCCACAGATAAGATGATGCATGCCGGGGCGTACCTGCTGCTGGTAGGGGTTTGGATGGTTTTCTTTATTCTTAAATCCCGCAGAGATGAAGACTACAAAATTAATTTATTAAAAATTTCTGCTTTAAGTATACTGTTTGGTATGTTAATTGAAGTTTTACAGGGAACTCTCACCAGATACAGGGATCCCGATTGGTATGATATATTAGCCAACACTACTGGTGTTTTACTTGCTGTTTTTCTCTTTTTGGTGCTTGAAAAGTTTTTAAAAAGATTGAAGAGTAAGATGATTTGAAATAGGCGGTTTATGTATAGCAGCAAGGCTGCTCCTCTGCCTTTTTGTTTTTTTCTGGAGGATTGTAGGGTGCAAATGAGAATTTGTAATATATTAATCCTGAATAGAATGCTATTAAAGTTGTATATTCTTGCAGATTAGTTCAGTTTTTTAGAAAAAATATTTATTTTAGCAACTCTTATTAATTAATAACCATGGAACCTAAGAAAAATCCGAAAGCAGATTTAACTAGAAGGAGCGTACTCTTTCTTCAATTAGGGCTGATATTAGTTCTTTTTATTACCTGGCAGGCCATAGAATGGAAAACGTATGACAGGGAAGATATTGATGTAGGTCAGGTAAATATGGACGCCTTAGATGATGAGGAAGTGCCAATTACTGAAATTATGAACACACCACCACCACCGCCACCGCCACCGCCGGCACCCGAAATTATAGAGGTTGTGGAGGATGAGGAAGAAGTAGAAGAGGATGAAATCCAATCTACTGAAACCAACCTTGATGAAATCGTAGAAGTAGAGGAGGTTGTGGAAGCTCCTGTTGAAGAGGAAGTAGCAGACGTTCCTTTTGCAGTTATTGAAGACGTGCCAATTTTCCCAGGTTGTGAAAATTTAAGTAACAATAATGAGCGTAAGCAATGTATGAGTGAGAAAATCAGTCAGCACGTTAACCGCAACTTTAATAAGGACTTAGGTGGAGAACTTGGACTTTCGGGTATTAACCGTGTAATTGTTCAGTTTAAGATAGATAAGAGCGGGAAAATTACAGAGGTACGTTCCCGTGCTCCTCACCCAAGGTTAGAGCAGGAAGCAGCCAGGGTAATTAATAAATTGCCAAGCATGCAGCCCGGTAAGCAACGGGGAAAAGCTGTTGGAGTAATGTATTCCTTACCAATTGTTTTCCAGGTGCAGGACTAATTTCCGATATATAAAATTTTTGAAGATCCCGGCCTTTGCCGGGATTTTTTATTTTAAAAAGTCAGACTCTTGGAAAAAATGTATATTTCGCGTGTGTAATCAAATTTCCCCCTCAAATTTATGAAGTATACGCTACTTCTTTCGGTTCTACTTTTAACAAGCTTTACCTACAGTCAGGAGAAACTTAATAATTCTGAAATTCCTCCGGTTTTTCCCGAGTGCGAAGCGGTGGATTTTCAGCAACGTTCCGCTTGTTTTCGGGAGACTTTAAAAAATTTCATAGTCGAAAACTTAAAAATTCCTCAGGTTGTTGAGGAAAATAACTTTGAGGGTACTGTGGTAGTGCTCTTTGAAGTTACCAGAGAAGGAGGCTTTGAAGTAATCTATGTAGATGCTGCGTATGATGAACTTAAAGATGAGGTCGTCAGAACATTTGAGACGCTTCCGCAGATAAAACCCGCAACTTATAATGGGAAGCCTACCTATATACAGTTTCGAATGGCTGTAAAAATCCCTTTGCGGCTAAATGAGGAAGTTAATGTTGTAAGACGTGGTGCTACTGAAATTAAAGTTGAGCAGGATGATACGGGTGAGGAATATTATTCAGAAGTTCAGGCGGGTAATGTGACAACTGAGTATGACCTTATACAGCCCGAAGAATTCACCAGGCCTCATTTGGAAAGTAAATTAAATATTCCTTTTTCACATGAAATGTATAGTAGGTTTGATGCCGAACTAAATAGAATTGGAACTAACACCCACACGTCTACTAAACCTTTTTTATATTCTGAAGTAGCAAAGTATTATGATTTTAAAGCAGAACAGGAAAAAATTTTACAGGATAGGTCAACCTGGTTAGGTAGAAAGATCTGGAATGAACACCTTGTTCAGTTTCAAACTGAAGATTACTGGTTTACTATAGATTTTGGATTGGATCTTCAATTAGGGAAAGATTTTCAGCAGAAAGATTATGAGTTTACTTATAATAATACCAGAATGGCCATTCTTAATGGTGGATTGGGCGATAACTTGAATTTTTATGCAGTCGCTTACGAGAATCAGGGACGTTTTGCGGAATATTATAATGATTACGCTGAGTCTATAAGGCCAGATGGTGGCGACCCGGCAATTGTTCCCGGGCGGGGCATTGCAAAACCATTTATGGACGGGGGTTATGATTATCCTGTTGCAGAAGGTTACCTTTCCTATTCTCCCGGTAAATATTTCAACATCCAGTTAGGCCACGGGAAAAATTTTATTGGGGATGGATATCGCTCTTTGTTAATGAGCGATATTGCTTCTCCATATCCATACCTTAAGCTTAGTACTACTTTCTGGAAGTTAAAATATACCAATACCTGGATGTCACTAAGGGATGTCAGGCCGGAAGTCACGGCAGATGGTTCCTTCAGAACAAAATTTATGGCTAACCATTATCTAAGTCTCAATCTAACCAAGAGGCTCAATATTGGCCTTTTTGAATCTGTCATCTGGCAGAATGATAATAACCGGGGTTTTGATGTAAACTACCTTAATCCCGTGATCTTCTACCGCGCTATAGAATTTGCTACCGGCGCGCGTGGGGGAAATGCCCTTTTAGGGTTGACGGCAAAGTACAAATGGACAGACAAGATTAATACCTATGGCCAGTGGGTTATAGATGAATTTTCTACGGGAGATATTTTTGGAGGATCCCAAAGCTGGAAAAATAAGCTTGGTTATCAATTAGGCATAAAATATTTTGATGCATTTAATATTCCTGATCTGCTTCTGCAGGCTGAATATAATCAGGTGCGGCCTTATACTTATTCCCATAACTCTGAGGTGGTGCTTAATTATGGACATAACAATCAGTCTATGGCGCATTTGTGGGGGGCTAACTTCCGGGAAATCCTAGCTATTGCCCGCTATAAAAATGAGAGACTGTACGGCCATGCAAAGTTAATCTACGGTAAAAGAGGTTTTGATTTTAAGAATGGGATAGATAACGCTGCTTATGGAGGCGATATATATAGAAATTACAATGAGAGACCTTTTGATGATGGAGTGGAGATTGGCCAGGGAAATACAACCACTTCCTTCTTTACAGAAGTTGAGGGAGGTTATATTATTAACCCTGCGACTAATTTGAAGTTGTATGGAAAATTTATTTACAGAAATTTTGATACACAGTTAAAAACACCTGCTCATTCTGATAATTCTACCACCTGGATCAACTTTGGATTAAGAACAGATATCTTCAATTGGTACTATGATTATTAGGTAAGGTGGGGTCTTAAAATTAACAATTTTCGCCCCTTGTTAAAACCTAATTAAGGAGTATCTTTGCGGCAATTTAAAGAGGGCTTTTTGAGCGACACGCAAACACATACTTTCTCTACTTCAGTCTTATCCGATTTTAAGGAAATAACCAAGATGCGACTGGCGATCAGCGTGGTATTTTCCTCTGTGGCCGGATACTTTCTGGGAGCAGAAACCATAGACTTTATTACTGTACTTTTGCTCGCAGTAGGTGGGTATTTCATGGTTGGAGCATCTAATGCGTACAACCAGATTATTGAGCGCGATCTGGATGCTTTAATGGATCGTACCAAAAACAGACCTGTTCCTGCAGGGCGCATGTCGGTTTCTACAGCTTTTACCATAGCCAGTGTCTTTACTATCCTGGGATTAATTGTCTTATATGTGATTAATCCAAGAACAGCAATGTTCGGTGCTATTAGTATTTTTCTCTACGTAAGTGTTTATACCCCATTAAAAACTAAAACTCCTCTTTCGGTTTTCGTGGGAGCATTTCCCGGGGCTATTCCTTTTATGTTGGGCTGGGTTGCTGCTACTGGAAGTTTTAGTATAGAGCCCGGGACCTTGTTTATGATTCAGTTTTTTTGGCAGTTTCCACATTTTTGGGCGATAGGCTGGTGGCTCTATGAGGATTATAAAAAAGGTGGATTCTTTATGCTTCCGACAGGTAAGAGAGATAAAGGTACGGCTATGCAGGTGGTGCTTTATACAATCTGGACCGTTTTAGTTTCTTTAATTCCTGCTTTTGGGGTAACGGGAAGACTATATCTTACTCCGGTCGCAGCGGTGATTATCTTCCTGCTCGGAATGGGAATGCTTTACTACGCTTTAAGATTGTATAAAGAAAGAACTGCAGAAGCAGCTAAGAAATTGATGTTTGCCAGTGTGTCTTACATTACTTTACTGCAGATAATATACGTTTTGGATAAATTTATACGACAATGGATTTAACAGAAGGATCAGAAAAGATCAAACACGACAGGGCCAAGAAAATGATGCTCTGGTTTGGAATAATAAGCATGATTATGACCTTCGCCGGTCTTACCAGTGCTTATGTGGTAAGCAAAACGCGGCCGGATTGGCTCACAGAGTTTGAGTTACCTAACTCTTTTTTCTGGAGCACAATTGTTATAATCTTTAGTAGCGTGACGTTTGTGCTGGCAAAAAAGAACATTGCTGCAGAGAATCGTAAAAATGGAGCGGCTTTATTAATAGGGACACTGGTGTTGGCAATCCTTTTTGTTGTATTGCAATTCCGGGGGTTTTCTGAAATTTTTGAGCAGGGATATTACTTTACAGGAAGTGAGAGTTCAGTCACCACATCCTTTATATATATCGTTGTTCTGGCCCATCTGGTCCACCTCGCGGCGGGCTTTATTGTTCTTTTAGTGGTAATTTATAATCATTTTAAACAACGCTACCAAAAGGGACAAATGCTTGGTATTGAGTTGGGTGCGACTTTCTGGCATTTCGTAGATTTTCTATGGATTTACCTGTTTTTGTTTTTATATTTCTTTAAATAATAAAATTGCGTATTTTTGCGCATCACTTAAATTTAAATTTATTTTATGGAAGCTTCTGTTGTGAGAACAGGCACCGAAGGTAAAACTTGGGGCGGTGGCAACCAGCCATTAGACGCTAGTTACGGAAAGATGATGATGTGGTTTTTCATCACTTCCGATGCCCTCACCTTTTCGGGTTTTTTGGCGGCCTACGGTTTTTCCCGTTTTAAATATGCCGATATTTGGCCTATTGCAGATGAGGTGTTTAACCACTTTCCATTTCTTCATGGCGTAGATGCTCCTATGTATTACGTGGCCTTAATGACTTTTATTCTTATTTTTTCTTCTGTGACTATGGTTTTGGCTGTAGATGCAGGGCACCAGTTAAAGAAAGCTAAGGTTACTTTTTATATGTTTTTGACCATCATTGGAGGTATTATTTTCCTTGGCTCTCAGGCCTGGGAGTGGTCGAACTTTATTAGCGGTGAATATGGTGCTGTTACTACTACCGGAGGAAATATTCTTCAGTTTGTAGATAATGAAGGTCATAGAGTGGCTTTAAGTGATTTTGCAGAGAAAAGATCTTCAGATAGGATAATGCATGAAGAAAATGAAGGTATTTGGTTTGAATCTGGCGTGGCACTTCCTTCTTATTCTATTGATGAGGTGATGACTGGCTTTGCTGCAAATGAAGATCTTTATGTAAGGACAGGGGTTTTGAATGAAGAGGGAGAAAAGACCATTCTATCCAGAGAGGAATCCTTGCAAAAACTTGAAACCGAAGGCTTGGGCGTGGTTGAAGGTGCTAACCTCACCCAAAATGAATATGGGCCTCCACTTTTTGCCGATTTCTTTTTCTTTATAACTGGATTTCACGGATTCCACGTGCTTTCTGGTGTTATAATTAACATAATTATCTTCTTTAATGTTATCGTAGGAACTTACGAGCGCCGTGGTAGTTATGAAATGGTAGAAAAAGTTGGTCTTTACTGGCACTTCGTAGATTTAGTTTGGGTATTTGTATTTACCTTCTTTTACCTGGTTTAATTCTGAAGAAATAAAACATTATGGCACACGATACTGCACATCATCACGAATCGAATACCAAAAGAATTTGGTCTGTTTTTATAATTTTATCTGTAGTGACAATTGTAGAAGTTGTTCTGGGTATCATTAAACCTGAATTCTTAACAGATACGGATCTGGTAAACATGTCACTGCTCAACTGGATTTTTATCCTTCTTACCCTCTATAAAGCTTACCTTATAGGGTGGGCTTTTATGCACCTTGAAGCAGAAAATAAGTGGTTACGCCGGGTTATCGTTTGGACAGCTATTTTTCTTATCCTTTATCTGGTATTTATTCTTCTTAATGAAGGGTTTTATATTTATGAAGTCTATAAGGAAGGATATGTATCCTGGGATTTTTAGAAAGTTAAATACATAGGAAAAGACGGTTTTATAAACCGTCTTTTTTATTTTTGCACTCCTTTTGTCTTATAGTTCAGTATGAAAAAGATTTTTATAGTAGGAGTGCTTTTTGCTTTGCCAATAGTAGCCTACCTTTTCTTTTCTTCAGGTAAAAATAATTTTGCCCGATTACCGGTTTTGACGCCAGAGGTACAGAACATTTCTAATTTTGAAAGTTTAACTGGAAATAAGGTTTCTCTGGAGAACAAGATTACCATTCTCGCTTTTTTTGGGAGTGATCTTCAAAACACAAGGGGAAACACTTTTAATCTAGATCAGGAAATTCTGGATAAATATTATGAATTCGAAGATTTTCAATTCGTGATTCTTCTTCCGGAAGAAAGTCGGGAGGAGGCTGCTGAATTTACACAGGAATTTGCAGCTATAAGCCAATCGGAAAGATGGAAATTTGTTTTTGCATCCCCGGAAAAGATTCAGGAGGTCTTTAATAGTCTTGATTCTCCTTACCGTCTGAATGATGATAGTTATTCGCCTTACGTTTTTATCGTAGATAAAAAGGCTGCCCTCCGTGGACGAAAGGAAAATGAGGATGATGAAGTTTTGTATGGTTATGACTCCAGGTCTGTAGCTGAATTGAGCAACAAAATGAATGATGACGTAAAAATTATACTTGCAGAGTACAGGCTGGAACTTAAAAAGTATAAAAATCAAGTGGAGTTTGAAGAATAAATAAGAAGAAGGGATTCATCTTTAAAAAAGAAACTTTATTAAATGAAGAATTATTCTTACATAGGCATATCATTGGTTGTCCTGATTTTCGGGATCATTTTCGTGCCCAAAATCATAGACCGGGTTAGTGATAAAGAGACAGTTTCTTCGGACCGGCTAAGTAAGAAAGTAGACGGTTCAGAAAAAAAGTCCGGGGAGGAATTATCCTTTATTTTCATTAATGGAAAAAAAAGAAAGGCACCGGAATTTGAGTTAATTAATCAGAATGGTGATACTATTTCCAATGAAGATTACAGAGGTAAGGTCTACGTCGCAGAATTCTTCTTCACAACCTGTCCTACAATTTGCCCTGTGATGAATAAAAATTTAATTGAAGTTCAACAGGAATTTGGAGAGAATGAATTTGGAATAGCTTCTTTTACTATAGATCCCGATCATGATAATCCGCAGGTGCTTAAAGCATATGCTGAAAATTATGAAATAACAGATCCAGATTGGCATTTTCTAACCGGGGATAAAGAAAAGATCTATAACCTGGCCAATGGTGGATTTAATATTTATGCCGGAGTAGATGAAGCTGTTCCTGGTGGTTTTGCCCATTCAGGTCTTTTTGCACTGGTAGATCAGGAAGGTTATATAAGATCGAGAATTGACAAATTTGGCAATCCACTTATTTACTACAGAGGTTCTGTTGAAAGAAATAAATCGATTACGGAGGGTGAAGAAAAACCCCAAATAGAAATTCTTATTGAAGATATAAAGAAACTATTGTGAGAAGAACGCTTTCAAGACAGGATAAGGTTGCTGTTCCCGTAATTATCGGGCTATCGATCCTGGTGCCATTACTGGTGCTGGTACTTATGTTCTTACCTGAACGTTTTAACTTTTTTGGAATACAATCAGGTAGTTTTCCTCTTTTTCATGCTGTTTTGAATGGCTCCACAGCAGTTCTGTTGATGATGGGTTATTTTTTCATCAGCATACGGGAATATAAGCTTCATCGTAACGTAATGATTGTAGCTTTCTTTCTTTCTGCTATCTTTTTGGTGAGCTATGTCTTATCAAAAATTAGTAATGACCCTGTTCCATACGGCGGAGATGGTTTTCTTAGAATATTGTATTTTTTTATTCTTATAAGTCATATCGCATTATCGGCAATTATCGTCCCACTGGTACTATTTACCATGTATCGTGGTCTTACGGGGGAATATAAAAAGCATGCAAGGATTGCGCGGTGGACCTTTCCTATATGGTTTTATGTTGCGGTCACCGGAGTGTTGGTTTATATTTTTATGTTGCCCTACTACTAGTATCTATTGTTGATAATTGCTTTTTTAGAGGTGAAGTTGTAATTTTATTATTTACATATTGATGCGAGACACAATGAGGTATAGACGATTTTTAATTATTGCGATTTTGATGCTTTTGCCTTTTATTGCTGAAGCTCAATGTTCTATGTGCCGGGCGGTGCTGGAAAGTGAGGCAGATCAAAGTGCAGCAGAGGGAATTAACAATGGTATTGTTTATCTTATGGTATTTCCATATCTTCTAATAGGTGGAATAGGGTATTATATTTATCGCTCCAGAAAAAAGGATAAATCTTTATAATTTATAGGTTAAATCTTATTTGCTTCCTCCTTGTATTCTCTCCCTTACAGATGTCGTTAAACTGCAGCACTTTATAGCAGTATTTGATTCGGTTCTTTTTGAGGTTTTTTATAGGTCATCAGGAGTAGTGAAAATCTGAATTTTCATGTAGTGTCTAATTCTCGAGATTTTTCGTGCTTGCACTGTAACTTTTCAAGATATAAATAGTCTTATATCGTAAAGCCGGTCATGACCTGCTTTTAATTTTCATTTCTCGGTATTATGATTGAAATTAAAGACTTGCATAAATCCTACAAAATGGGGAGCAATTCTCTTCATGTATTAAAGGGTATTAACTTTAGTGTGCAGGAAGGAGAACTTGTTTCTATTATGGGGTCTTCAGGTTCAGGAAAATCTACGCTACTTAATATCCTGGGAATGCTTGATGAGGCAGATAGCGGCTCCTATACACTAGATGGTCTGCCTATTAAAAATCTAAATGAAAAAATAGCCGCCCGCTACCGGAACAAATTTTTAGGTTTTATTTTTCAGTCATTCAATCTTATTTCCTACAAAAGTGCTTTAGACAATGTAGCGCTCCCACTTTATTATCAGGGCGTAAAACGCAGTGAACGGATAGATATAGCGATGGCTTATCTGGAGAAAGTAGGTCTTGCTAAATGGTCCGGACATTTACCAAACGAACTTTCGGGAGGTCAAAAACAGCGCGTGGCTATTGCCCGGGCGTTGGCATCCAATCCAAAAGTATTACTTGCCGATGAACCTACCGGAGCATTGGATACTAAAACTTCCTATGAGGTAATGGACCTTATCCAGGGGATAAATGATGAGGGTAGGACAATACTTGTGGTAACACATGAACATGATATTGCTCAAATGACCAAGCGTATTGTGAATTTGAAGGATGGTTTAATTATAGACGATACCAGGGTAGACCAGATAAGAGCGCTGAGCAATGTTTGATATAGAACGATGGCAGGAGATTTTTGAAACGATCAGTAAAAATAAGCTGAGGACGTTTCTTACCGGTATATCTGTAGCTTCCGGGATTTTTATTCTCGTCGTTTTATTGGGTATAGGACAGGGAATGCAAAACGGGATCTCCAGTGAATTTAAGGGCGATGCTGAAAATATCCTTTACATCTGGACCGGGGTAACTACAAAGGAACATAAGGGTCTTAATCCAGGCCGGAATATAATCATGCGAAATGAGGATTTTAACTATACTGTTGCGGCACATGAAGATGAGCTGGAATATAAATCTTCTATTTACAGAATTTGGAATGGAATTGTAAATTTTGGTAATGAATCTGGCTCCTATAGAGTTGAAGGTGTTATGCCCGATTATCAGTTTCTGGAAAATGAGGCCATGTTACAGGGAAGATACATTAATGAACAGGACCTTAAAAATTTCGAAAAATATGTGGTAATTGGGAGGAAGGTAAGAGATGATCTCTTTAAAGATGGTAAGGATCCAATCGGGGAATATGTTCAGATTTCAGGAATTAATTTTAAAGTCATAGGTGTTTTTTCAGATCCGGCAGGGGAGCGGGAAGAGTCCCGGGTTTTTCTCCCGCTTGGTACGGCACAACGTGTGTTTGGCGGTTATGATGAAATAAGGAATTTGTCCTTTACCCTGAAAGAGGAAAAAAACTTTGAAGCAGCCCTTGCTTCATCAGAACGTTTTTCAGCAGAACTTGAAGCTTATTTAAAGGAGAAGCATACTATTGCTCCCGATGATAACAGTGCGGTGAGTATAAATAATTCCCTAGAGAATGCTAAACGATTTTATGATCTTATGGATATGATTCGGTTTTTCTTTTGGGGAGTAGGAATTTGTACAATTATAGCCGGGATAGTAGGGGTGAGCAACATTATGCTTATTATCGTAAAAGAAAGAACAAAAGAAATTGGGGTAAGGAAAGCTCTTGGAGCTCAACCACTTTCCATTATTGGTATGGTTTTACACGAATCTATTTTTGTTACGACTATTGCAGGTTTTGCGGGATTGATTTTTAGCCTGGCACTATTGGAATTTGTGGGGCCTCTTATCGAAACCCAATATATCTCAAACCCTTCGGTAAATTTTAATGTAGCTATTTCTACCGTTTTTATTTTGATAGTTGCTGGTGCCCTCGCAGGATTTTTTCCTGCCAGACGTGCTGCTAAAATCAAACCAATTGTTGCCTTAAGAGACGAATAATATGTTTAGCAGGGATAAATGGAGTGAAATAATCGAAGCTTTAAGTTCTAACTGGTTTAGGACGTTACTAACTGCTTTTGGAGTTTTATGGGGAATATTTATTCTGGTAATTCTTCTGGCTGCAGGCAGAGGGCTGGAAAATGGAGTGAAACAGGGTTTTGGTGGTATTGCAACCAACAGTATGTTTATGTGGACCAGGACAACTTCCAAATCTTATAAAGGTATGCCTAAAGGGAGAAGGTATGATTTTAAACTGGATGATGTCACCTCATTAAAGCAGAATATTCCGCAGCTAAGGTTTGTATCACCGCGCAATCAATTGGGCGGTTTTGGAGGAGCTAATAATGTGGTAAGGGGTTTAAATGCAGGGGCTTATAATGTTTACGGCGATTATCCTGAAATTATTCAACAGGAGCCCATGGACATCACTTCCGGGAGATTTATAAACTATAATGATATTAATAGTAATAGAAAAGTTGCTGTTATTGGAGAAGGGGTGAAAAAAGGATTGTATGAAATTGGGGAAGAAGTTATCGGCACTTATATAAAAGTTAGTGGAGTAAACTTCATGGTTGTTGGCACCTATAAGAAAAAAGGAAATGGGGGAGGTAATGCCGAAGAAGGACAGAAAGAAATATTTGTTCCTTTTACTGCATTTTCACAGGCGTTTAATATGGGGGAAACTGTTGGCTGGATGGCATTAACTGCAGAAGATGGTTCTTCTATTACAAATCTCAAGTCAAAGGTTTTTGACCTTATGAAGGAAAGGCATTCTCTGCATCCTGAAGAAGAACAGGCAATAGGAAATTTTGATCTTTATGAAGAATTCAGCAAAGTGAATGGATTATTTATAGCTTTAAAAGGAGTCGCATATTTTGTGGGAATCCTGGTATTACTTTCAGGGGTAATTGGAATAAGCAACATAATGCTAATTGTGGTGAAAGAGCGAACCAACGAGATAGGAGTAAGACGTGCCCTTGGTGCGACTCCATGGTCTATAAGAGGGCAAATTTTAATGGAATCCATTTTTCTCACTGTAATTTCAGGTATGGCAGGGATTGCAATGGCAACAGGGATAATAGTGCTGGTAAATTTAAAAATGGAAGGTATGGATACTTCAGAAATGATGTTTGCCAATCCCAGCGTAGATTTAGGAGTAATTTTCACTGCGCTTACAATTTTAATAATTTCAGGTTTACTCGCAGGTTTAATTCCGGCTCAGAATGCCATAAAAATTCATCCGGTTGATGCATTAAGAACAGAATAAAATAAGAAATAACACAATCAAGAAATGAAAAAAGTTTTCACCATCATCATTTTAGTACTAATAGCAGTAACTTTCTTCGGCGCTCTTTATTACTTGTATCAGAAAAATCAGGAAGATCCTGTGACCTATGAAACAGAGCAACCTTCAGAACAAACCATTATTAAGAAAACAGTGGCTACAGGAAGTATTGTGCCTAAGGAGGAAGTGCTTATTAAACCAAATATCTCAGGTATAATAGACGAAATTTATATAGAAGCTGGAGAGAAGATAAAATCTGGTGATCTTATTGCAAGAATAAGGGTTATTCCCAATGTTTCTTCTTTACAGAGTGCTAAAGATGGCGTGGCTACTGCAAGAATAAACTTTGATAACGAACAGCAAAACTATAATCGTCAAAAGGCTTTATATGATAAAGGAGTGATTTCGGCTAATGACTTTCAAGAGGCGGAAGTAGCTTATAAAAGAGCGCAGCAGTCATATAAATCTGCGCAGCAAAATTTTGAAATTATTCAAACAGGTACAACCAGTGGAATTGGAACTGCTGCCAATACATTAATTCGCTCAACAATAGACGGGATGGTGCTGGATGTCCCTGTAAAAACAGGAAACCAGGTTATCGAAAGTAACAACTTTAACGATGGTACTACCATTGCTACTTTGGCAGATGTGAACAAAATGATCTTTGAAGGAAAAGTTGACGAGAGTGAAGTCGGAAAAATTAAGGAAGATCTTCCACTTCAAATAAGCGTGGGTGCGATAGAAAATAAAACTTTTAACGCGATTCTGGATTACATTGCGCCTAAAGGTGTTGAAGAGAACGGTGCTATTCAATTTGATATTAAGGGAACGCTGGAAAAAGCAGATACTACATTTATACGTGCAGGCTTAAGCGCAAATGCATCTATTATTCTTGCGAAAGTGGACAATGTTTTGGCTATAAAGGAAGCGCTTGTGCAATTTGATACAGAAACACAACAACCTTATGTTGAGGTGGCAACCGGGGATCAGCAGTTTGAGCGTAAGGATTTGGAACTTGGAGTAAGTGATGGGATATATGTGGAGGTGAAGAGCGGAATTACTAAAGATTCAAAAATAAAAGTATGGAATCAGCTGAAGCCAGCTGAATCTTTCACATCTAATTAGTCCTAATTAGAATGTAACATCTTCTAACTATTACAGACATATCTTTCACAACCATAATTATGAATAAATTTAGCTTTTTAGCCATCTTGTTTTTTACAGGTCTTTTGGCTAACGCCCAGGAAAAAGAGTGGACCTTACAGGAGTGTGTAAACCGTGCCCTGGAAAATAATATCTCAATTAAACAGTCGCAACTGGATCTTGAAGTAGCCGATATTGAGAGGCTGGACGCGCTTGGTAACTTTATTCCCAGCGTAAATGCTTCAGCAAGTAATTCCTGGAATACAGGTTTAACAACAAATGTTACTACAGGAGTCCTTCAAACCCAAACCACCAGGAACTTTTCAGCAGGAGTTACTGCCGGTCTTACATTATTTGATGGACTTCGTAATTTTAAGCAATTACAGAGGGCCAGAATATCCAGACTTGCAGCGGAATATTCCCTGGAACAGATGGAAAATGACATTACACTTTTTGTTGTTGATTCTTATCTTCAGGTTTTATTCAATAAACAAAATCTGGAAGTACTGAGATCCCAAAATTTAGTCACTCAGGAACAGATGGAGAGAACGCAGGAACTTGTAGATGCAGGAAGCCTTCCGGAAGGGGATCTGTTGGAAATTATGGCCTCTAATGCCGATGAAAGGCAGCGCATTATTATTGCTAAAAACAATGTGAAGATTTCGCTTATTAATCTTGCCCAGATTCTTTTAATAAAGGATTATGACAGCTTTGATATTGTGGAGAGAGATTACGATATATTGGGTGCCGAGGTTCTTGAAAATTCTGTAAGTAGTATTATTGAAAAAGCTAAAGCAGAGAGAACGGAAATAAAAATAGCTGAAACAAATATGGAGCTGGCAGAAATGGATGTGGAAATGGCCCGTGCGGCATATTTGCCCAGTCTTGGAGCTTTTTTTAACTATAACACCAGGGAATCTGGTGCCGGAAGAATTATTGGTTTTGAAACTGATCCCGATGAGCCAACCCGGCAGATTGGAGTCGTTGAAAATACCAATGAAATAGTGGTTACTCCAAATACTGTGAGTACACTTGGCAATCCTTTGCCATTTTTTGAACAGTTACAAAGGAATGATGGAGTGAGTTACGGTGTGCAGCTAAATATTCCAATTTTCAATGGCTGGGCTACACGTAACCAGGTTAAGAGAAGTGAAATTAACGTGCAAAGAGCAGAATATCAGCTCGAACAAGCAGCACTGGATCTTGAAGCAGATGTTTACCAGGCTTATGTGGATGCAGAAGGAGCATATGAAGCTTACGAAGCAGCGATTGTTGCCGCAAATGCTCAGGAGTTGGCGTATGAGTATGCAAATCAGCGTTTTGAAGTAGGTTTAACCAATGCCTTTGACTTTAGCCAGGCAAAAGTTAGATATGAAAACGCTCAAAGGGAGGTTTTACGGGCGAAATTCGATTATATTTTTAATATTAAAGTTATAGAATTGTATTTTGGAATGCCTGTGACTGAATTAAAATTTTAAGAAATGAAAAAGAAAACTATTTATATAATTATTGGGGTTGTTATAGTTCTTATTGTATTGCTTATTGTTGGAAAGAAAGAAGGATGGTACGGCAAAAGTGGTAATTATAAGCAAGTAGAAGTGTCTGAAGTACATCCTATTAGTCTGACCGAAACAGTTTCAGCAACAGGGAAAATTCAGCCAGAGGTGGAGGTTAAATTATCATCAGAAGTTTCAGGAGAAATTATAGAGTTGCCGGTAGTTGAAGGACAAATGGTCGAAAAAGGTGATCTTCTTGTACGGGTAAATCCTGATATTTACCAATCCAGCGTACAGCGGGCAGAGGCTGGTCTTCAGAATATGAGAGCGAATTACGCCCAGACCGAGGCAAGTTTAAAACAAGCAACTGCAAATTATGAAAGAAACAAACAGCTTTTTGAGAAAGGGGTGATTTCTAAGGCAGAATGGGATCAGATCGTTTCTAATTATGAAGTGGCTGAAGCGAGCAAAGAATCGGCGTTTTACAATATGCAGAGTTCGGCAGCTTCTGTTACTGAAGCAAGAGATAATCTTAGCAGAACAAATATCTACGCTCCTATGACGGGTACAATTTCTAAACTCGATGCGGAACTTGGAGAAAGGGTAGTAGGGACTCAACAAATGGCAGGAACTGAAATTATGAGAGTAGCTGATCTTTCAAACATGGAAGTTGAAGTTGACGTAAATGAGAATGATATAGTAAAAGTTTCTGTTGGTGATTCCACCATTGTAGAAGTTGATGCATACCTTGGGAAAGAATTTGGGGGATTGGTTACGGAAATATCGAATTCTGCCGATTCCGAATTGACCTCAGATCAGGTAACGAATTTTAAAGTAAAAGTGCGCATCCTCGAGGAATCATATCAGGAGCTAATTGAAGGGAAACCAGAGAACTTTTCTCCTTTTCGTCCGGGAATGACCGCAACTGTCGATATCATTACCAACAGTCGAAATAGTGTTTTGGGTGTTCCTATAAGTGCAATTGTTATTAAAAGTGATACTATATCAAGTAAAACAGGATCTCAGAATGCAGCCGCTTCAGGGGAGCGTTTTGAGGCAGTGTTTTTAAAAGAAGGGGATGAAGCCCGGCTTCAGGTAGTTAAGACCGGAATACAGGATGATTCACAGATCGAAATCACTGAAGGGCTTACAGAGGGGGACGTAGTTATTACAGGTCCATACAATACGGTGACCAAAGGCCTTGAGGCCGGCGATAAAATTGAAGTTGCGGGAGATATAAATCCTTCTCAGGAATAAAAAAAGAAAACATTGGCAATTATACTCTGTATTGAAACCGCCACAACAAACTGCTCTGTAGCTATAGCTAAAGAAGGAGTGGTTTTGGCATTAAAGGAAGATAATAGTGATAAGTACTCGCATGCAGAAAAGTTGCATGTTTTTATCGAGGAAATTCTTAAAGAAAACGGGTTAGAGAACAAAGACCTTGATGCTGTGGCTATTAGTAAAGGACCAGGCTCATATACTGGTTTAAGAATAGGTGTATCTGCTGCTAAAGGGCTATGCTTTTCCCTTGACATTCCGCTTATTTCTGTTCCTACTTTAACTTCGCTTGCACATCAGGTTAAAACAAACGAAGGGTTAATTATTCCTTTGTTAGATGCCAGAAGAATGGAAGTTTATTCTGCAGTTTTTAACAAAAATTATGAGCAGATAAGGGAAACAAAGGCAGAAATATTAGATGAGGATTCTTACCGGTCATACCTCGAAACCCAGAAGATATATTTTATTGGTAACGGAGTGGAAAAATTTCAGAAGATATGTGCTCATCCTAATGCGGTTTTTATAGATGGCAAATTACCCTCGGCTAGGGAAATTACTTCTTTAGCAAATTATAAATTCAAAATAATCGACATGGAAGATGTCGCTTATTTTGAACCTTACTACTTAAAAGACTTTATAGCCGGTTAATAGAATGACATTATTTTCTATTTCTATGATTCTATCGTGGGTTTAGATTCTTTTTCAACAGTTCCGTTCATTTTTGTCTGATCGTAAATGTAAACATCACGTTGCGGGTAAGGTATAGTCATTCCGGCTGCTTCCAATCGTATTTTACCTTCTTCTATCATATACCAGTGAATATCCCAAAAAACGCTGTTAGGGGCAAAGTATCTAACCAAGAGATTAACAGAATTATCTCCAAGTTCTCCTACTAAAATTTGCGGAGCCGGATCTTCAACGATATCTTTTTGTTCGTTTACCAGGTTTTGAAGAACTTCTTTAGCTTTCTTTATATCATTGTCATAGGAAATTCCGAAGGTTAAATTTTCCCTTCTTGTTTCATTATGACTATAGTTGGTAATATTATCATTGCTAAGCTCGCCATTGGGAATCACTACCCTTTGATTTCCAAAAGTATTAAGTTTAGTATAGAAAAGAGAAATTTCTACCACACTTCCCGAAACACCCTGAGCCTCAATCCAGTCCCCAAGTTTAAATGGTTTCAGCATTATAATAAGTACTCCACCTGCAAAATTGGATAAAGAACCCTGTAAGGCAAGACCAATAGCCAGTCCGGCGGCACCTATAGCAGCAACAAGGGAAGTGGTTTCAATTCCCAACTGAGAAATGACTACTACAAACAATAAGATTTTCAGCCCCCAATTTATAAGGCTTACAATAAAATTTTCGAGAGCAGGATCGTATCCTCTGGAATCAGCTATTTTTCGAATGTATTTTACAATAATCCGAATAATCCACAATCCAATTAGCAGCATAAAGATTGCCGCTAATAGGTCTGGTAAAAAATCTATGAATTTTTGGGTGTATTCTTTAGCATACATTTCCCAATCCTGAATTTGCTCCATTATTTAAAATTTTGTGCAAATTTATATTTTACCCAAAGAAAAAGGAATTTTAAGTGTTTAATTTTTGTTAAAACGTTTCATCACATAAGCAGAATTCTCGACACACGTTAAATTTTGGTATTTATTTTGAGAAAATTTAAAAGTGCCGATCTCCGGCATTCAATCCTGGACACTTTCGGTTTTTATTTTCTTTAAAGTTGCGATTTAAGAACTGGAGAGATCTTTTATAAAACTTTATCAAAAAAAACTCCCTATGAGTGGGAGTTTGGTTTCTAAAAAATTTCTGGACTATCTAGTCGACTTCAAAAGTGATTTTTACATTTACCCGATAATCTATAAGGTTCTCGCCTTCTACATCTGCCGTCTGCTCTTTAATATAGACGGACTTGATGTTTTTTATAGATTTTGCTGCGTGCTTAACAGCATTTTTAGCGGCATCTTCCCAGCTTTTATTGGAATTTGCCATTACTTCTATTACTTTTAAAACAGCCATAATAATTAATTTTAGTGGTTAATAAATTGCTTATTCTTAAGATACGAAATAGGTAGGCGCATATTGTTAAACTTTTAATAACCTTTGCAGGTGAGCTTTTTAATAAAAAAGCTTCACATTTGCTGGTTGAAATTCAGTTATATGGAGGATGTTTATATTGTGATGTTAGTAGTTCTGCTAGCTCTGGCTGTTACAGATTTAGTGGTTGGAGTAAGTAACGATGCCATAAATTTTCTGAATTCTGCAATAGGTTCCAAGGCAGTTTCCATGAGAACAATACTCATAGTTGCAAGTCTTGGAGTTGCCGTTGGTGCTATTTTTTCCAGTGGGTTAATGGAAGTCGCCAGAAAAGGAATTTTCATGCCTGGACAATTTTATTTTGAAGAGATAATGATCATCTTTATGGCAGTGATGATTACAGATGTTCTACTTCTGGATTTTTTCAATTCTTTAGGCCTTCCAACTTCAACTACTGTTTCTATTGTGTTTGAATTATTAGGCGCTGCAGTTTGTATGGCAGTTATAAAAATTTATGCAGATACAGGTGATCTTAGTGAATTGACCTCTTATATAAATACCTCCAAAGCGACAGAAATTATTTTTGGAATATTCCTGGCTGTTTTTATTGCTTTTATAGTGGGTGCAGTTATACAATATGTTTCACGACTAATTTTTTCCTTTCAATATGAGAAGAAGATAAAATATGTAGGAGCGCTCTTTGGGGGAGTATCTTTAACAGCAATTCTGTTTTTTATTCTTATTAAAGGATTAAAAAGTGTTTCTTTTATTTCTGATGGTACTTTGGAATTCGTTAATTCCAATACAGTTACTATCATAGTTGGGGGATTTGTTTTTTTTACGCTGCTCTCACAATTTATAATGAGTGTTTTAAAACTGAATATTCTCAGAATTATTATTGTAATAGGCACTTTTGCGCTTGCGCTTGCTTTTGCAGGAAATGACCTGGTAAATTTTATTGGAGTGCCTATAGCAGCATGGCAATCATTTGAGATATGGCAATCTGCATATCAGTCCTCAGGAGTTTTACCTTCAGAATTGCTAATGACGGGCCTATCTGGAGAAGTTGCCACTCCTGAATTTCTTTTAGTCCTCGCCGGAGCGGTTATGGTCATTACAATCTGGTTTTCCAAAAAAGCGAGGTCGGTGGTAGATACCGGTGTAAATCTGGCGAGACAGGGAGATGGAGTTGAGCGTTTCGAGCCTAATTTTCTCTCTCGTAGTATTGTGAGATATTCGGTGCTTTTTGGAAATGCAGTTTCTGTAGTTCTTCCATCGCCTCTAAAAAGGCGAATAGATGATAAATTTAATAAACCTACATCTTCTCATATTAGAAGTAAAAGAATAAATGCTCCTGCATTTGATATGGTGAGGGCCTCTGTAAACCTGGTTGTAGCGAGTGTCTTAATATCTATAGGGACCAGTCTAAAATTACCATTATCGACCACATACGTAACTTTTATGGTTGCAATGGGTACTTCTTTATCAGATCGTGCATGGGATCGTGAAAGTGCTGTATATCGTGTGGCTGGAGTTTTAAACGTTATCGGAGGCTGGTTTGTGACTGCCCTGGTTGCTTTTACTGCAGCAGCAATCTTCGCTGCTATTATATTTTATGGCGGAACTATTGCTCTTGCTTTGTTGATTATTATTGCTGCTGCCCTGGTGGTTCGGAGCACTATTTTACATTCAAAAAAATCTAAAGAAGAAGAAAATAAAAAGCGTTACAACCGTGCAGATATAATTACTATAAATGAAATAACTTCAGAAACTTCAGAGAATATCTCGAGTGTTATTGGCGGAGTCAATAAAATGTACACTAAAACAGTTGATAATCTCGGGTATCATGATTTGGGTAAACTTAAAAAGAACAATAAAGCAATTAAAAAACTGGAGAAGGAAGTTGATGAGTTAAAAGGTAATATATTCTATTTCATAAAATCTCTGGATGAAGATTCTGTAGAGGCAAGTAAATTTTACATTTTAATCCTGGACTATTTGCAGGATATGGTGCAGTCTATAAGTTTTATTACACGTAATAGTTATAATCATGTTCATAATAACCATAAAAACTTAAAATTTAATCAAATAAGAGATCTGAAAAAGATTGATGAAAAAATGCAGGTGCTTTTCGATGATATCAAGAACCTTTTTGATAATCACGAATTTGGAGATATAGAGCGGATTCTTTCAGAAAAGCAGGAGCTTCTGGATTCTGTTTCTGACCTAATTCAAAAACAGATAGATAGAATTCGGACGTCCGAAACAAGTCCTAAAAATTCAAAGTTATACTTCGGACTGTTGCTTGAAACAAAAGATCTTGTAAGTTCTACGATGAGTTTGTTACAGCTTTTTCAGGAGTTTTATAAAGAAGCTAAAAGCACGTTGTAATCCCTCAAAAGCCATAACGTTATCCGTTAATGGCTTCTACAGTATCTACTTTATCTCTGAGCATGTCCCTGAGCATGGTTTCTATCCCGTTCTTTAAAGTCATCGTGGAAGAGGGACAACCACTACAGGCTCCCTGTAAAATTACTTTTACTGTCTTTGTATCTGCGTCATAAGATTCAAACAGTATATTTCCTCCATCACTAGCTACTGCAGGTTTAATATATTCGTCCAGGATGGCTATCACCTGTTTGGCAGTATCATCTAAGCCATTTACGTCTACTTTTGTTGCTTCAGAATTGTATTTTTCTTCTTTTTGCTTAGCCGAAGCAGCTTCAGCAGTGATCACCTCATTTCCTTCCTGAAGAAAACCAGTTATAAATTCCCTTATTTCTACGGTAATATCGTTCCATTCAGCAACTTCATATTTATTAATTGAGACGTAGTTTTCATCAATAAAAATTTCCTTTACAAAAGGAAAATGAAAAAGCTTTTGCGCTAAAGGTGCGTCTTTTGCGTCGTCTATATTTTTAAACTCGGTCGCATTAATAACCAGCTTTTTATTGGCCACAAATTTCATGACAGCAGGGTTCGGGGTGCTTTCGGCATAAATGGTAACTGGAATATTTTTTGGATTTTCCTCTTTCGCTTTAACTATGGGGCTTCCGGAATTCAGGTAGTCTTCAATTTGTTCAGCTACTTCCTCTTCTACATCTTTCCAGTCGACAATATCATATTTCTCGAGAGCAACAAAATTTTGGGCAATATATACAGTTTTTACGAAAGGTAGATAAAACAATTGCTGGGCCAGAGGTGAGGCAGAGGCTTCATCTATGTTCTTAAATTCGAAGCTTTCATGCTGTGTGAGAAACTTATTTGTCTCAAATTTCACAATTCCCGGCTTATTGGTATGCTGAATATTTATTTTGAAGTTGTCCATATTAAATTTTATTACAAAAGTACTAAAGAAAAGTCATGTAATCTATATATTTACTGCACTTATGGGGACTCACAATTTATTACAACACCGGCTGTTAGTCTGGTTTTTCTCTTCTAATAGAGGGGGCAGAATGGGAAAACTTATACTTATTTTATTTTTATTTACTCTTCAAGTAAAGGCTCAGGAGGTCATTCCGACCTACTCAGATTATCTCACCGACAACCTTTTTTTATTACATCCTTCTATGGCTGGTGCAGCAAATATGAACCAGATAAGATTAACGGCGAGGCAACAATGGTTTGACGTAGAGGATGCGCCCAGCTTACAAACTTTAAGTATTAATGGTAGAGTTGGAGAAAAAGTTGGGCTTGGAGGAATATTGTTTAATGATTCTAATGGTAATTTTTCTAAGAGTGGGGCGTATGCAACTTTTGCTTATCACTTAATGTTCTCAAGAAGTAATGCAGATCTTAATCAATTATCTTTTGGAGTAAGCGCGGGAATTATTCAGCACAGGCTTGATCAAAGCGGTTTTACAGAGTTCGATCCTGCTCTTGAAGGGAATGAGTCGGATATTTATGCTAATATGGATTTTGGAGTTTCTTATTACTATAGAGACTTTTATAGTCATTTTGCTGCAAAGAATATATTATCTATTAAAAGGGATTTGTTCTATTCAGATGCAGTTCCAAGCAATCAAAGAAAATATTTTGTTTCAGCAGGATATGTTTTTGAAGATGTTACAGATTCATTTAGCCTGGAGCCTTCCGTTCTATTTCAGTTGCGGGAAGCCACCAATGAAAAGGCTATAGACCTTAACCTTAAGGCATACAGAGAGGTTGATTTTGGTCAGGTTTGGGGTGGTGTGTCTTATAGAAATACTTTTGAAGGTGCCGAATACTCCGGGGAGGGAGAAGAATTGAGAAGTCAGTATTTAAGCTATATTACACCTTTTGTGGGTGTGAATTACAGGAATTTTCTGGTAGGCTATACTTTTACTTATCAACTAAATTCTCTGGTATTAAGCAACAATGGCTTTCATCAGATTACCCTTGGATATAACTTCGGTAAAAGCAGGAAACGTTATGACTGCAAATGTCCGGCGGTAAACTATTAAAAGTCGAAATAAGAAACAGAAAATCCATTTTCTTCAGCATTAATCAGGTCGGCCAAAATCACGGGATTTTTGTTGCTTAAAAATTCCGGCCTTGCGAATGAAGTAGAGGTGTTTAAGAGGTCGTGTTGTGTTAAAACACTCTTTGTTTGCCTGGCAACAGCTTCACCGGAATCAATGATTTGGACATCCTCAGGAAGGATTTTTTTTAAAGTAGGGATGAGGTAAGGATAATGACTACAGCCTAAGACCAGGTAATCGATTTTTTGAAGCAACATAGGTTGCAGGAGCTGCTTTAATAAGCTTTCCATTTCGGGAGAATCTTTTTTTCCACTTTCAATAAGTTCTACTAAACCGTTACCTTCTACTTCGATTACCTTGATGTTCTGAGTATGTAATTCTGAAGTTTTAGAGAAAAGGGCGCTACTAAGGGTTCCTTTAGTAGCGAGAATCCCTATTGCCTTAGTTTGAGATTTGAGGGCAGCCGGTTTAATGGCAGGCTCTATGCCTATAAATGGAATAGAATAGAGGTATCTTAATTCATTTATGGCATTAGTGGTGGCCGTATTACAGGCTACTACTATTATTTTACAGCCCATGGAGAGCAGCTTATCGGTGTTTTTTTTGCTGAGTTCTACAATATCTTTTACAGATTTTTCTCCATATGGAGCATTCCTGCTATCTGCGAGGTAAATGGTCTTTTCGAACGGCATTAAACTGTGGATTTCTTTCCAGATGGAAGTGCCGCCTACTCCAGAATCAAAAATGCCAATAGGTTTAGAGCTCATGAGTACAAAAATAAAAACTGCGCAGGATTACTGCGCAGTTTTTCAATTTATTATTAAAGAAAGGAATTACATTCCCAACTCCTTTTTTACGTCTGGCATAAGATTGTATCCGTCAGCAAGTATAACTCCTGTTCCTGTAGTGGAGTCAAGGACATAATCGTAACCTTTAGCTCGGGCTACCTTTTGAATAGCAACACGTGCTTTTTCTATTACCGGAGCGATGAGTTCATTCTGTTTTTTTTGCAGCTCCTGTCTTGCTTTTTGGCTATGTTCCTGGATTCTCCTTTGAGTCATCTGCATTTCTTGAGAACGCTTTTGATTCTCTTCGTCAGTTACTGTTTCAACTTCAGCCTGGTAGCGTTGCATAGTACTTTGAGCCTCTGTCAACATATCATTAATTTCAGCATCGTAAGTTTTTTCCAGCTTTTCCAGTTGTGTCATTGCACTGCTATAGGCTGGCATTGTTTCTACCAGTTCCTGGGTTGCAATGTGAGCAACTTTTGATTGTGCATTCGTGAAAGCTGTAGCTCCTAGGGTCAATGCTAAAGCTATAAAAAGTGTTCTGAATTGTTTCATTTTAATCGTTATTAGTGTTAAAGTATTTAAAGTTTAAAGTTAATTAATTGTATCTTTTTGTTGCCTCAATTCTCGTATTGAATCCATTCGACGCTGACGTTCTTCAATTATTCTGGCGCGTCTTTCTTCAAGTTCCTTTTGTTTGGCAGCTTTTATAGAATCTCTCTGTCGCTGTCTCTCAGCCAGAATAGCTTCTCTTGCATTCTGTTTATTCTCATTCATTTCTGCCTTTTCAGCAATTTTATTATCCTGTTCTACAGTTCTTTCTTCTGCTGTTTCCAGTTCCCGGCGATCCTGCCGTGAATCAACCTGCCTTCTGTTTGCCGCCCGGTTTATACTTCTAAGAACCTGGTCGCTAATGTCATGCTCCTCTGCGGCATATAACATTCCGGTATCTGCAGTCCTGTCAAAAACCATGTCTAAGTTTCTGTTTTCTGAAATTTCTCTAACAGCTGTAAAAACCTGATCCTGAATTGGTCGTACAAGTTGTTTTTTCTGTATTAAATAATCTCCATTAGGACCAAATCTTTTTTGCTGATAATCCAGTGCCTGCTCTTCCTGATATGCTATTTCTTCTTCTCTTTCTTCTATCAATTCCCTCGTAAGAAGAGCTCTTTCATTATTGAGCCGGGATTTCATTTCGTCAATTTCCCGTTTCTTTTCTTCAATTTCAGATTTCCATTCCTGAACCTTTGCGTCTAGTTGAGACGAAGCTTCCTGATATTGAGGAACATTTTGCAGAATATATTCCATGTCAACATAACCAATCCGGAAGGTTTTTTGTGCCTGCAAACTTAACCCGGAAAAAATAGTTAATAATGTCAAACCGAAAATTCTCCCTTTCATATTTTGGAATATAGAAAATACCGTGCCAAATTTAAAACTGCTGGTTAAGAATAAAATGAGTCTCCCAACCATGCGGTCCCTGTTCGCCCACAACCTGGTCAAATCCATACCCGAAATCAATTCCCAATAAACCAAACATCGGCATAAAAATCCGGATACCGGCTCCCGCGGATCTGTTTAACTGGAACGGGTTGAAATCCCGAAAATTGTCATAAGAAGCACCTCCTTCAAGGAAAGTCAGGGCGTATATAGATGCCGATTGTTTCAAAGTGATAGGGAAACGCATCTCCAATGAATATTTATTGTAAATCGTTGCGCCGTCATCTGTTGCTCCCGTGGCGCGATCTAAAGGAACGACAGACTGGTTCGCATAACCTCTTAATTGTATGGTTTCTCTTCCGTCAAGACTATAAGCTCCTAATCCGTCACCGCCCAGGTAGAAACGCTCGAAGGGTGGAATTCCTCTTTCATTATTATAAGCTCCAAGGAAACCATATTCAGCATTTGTTCGTAAAACAAGATTTTTATTGGTTCCAAAATTGGCTAAAGTCGTATACCACGTACCGTTAAATTTAACCTTGTAAAATTCCAGCCACTTAAATTTTTCCTGGTCTACTTTTCTTTGGTCTGGAATCGCATTTTCTGGTGCCACTCTCTGCCCGTTAGCGCCAATAAAATTACCCTCGCCATCTTTTAATTGAAATTCCTCCTGCTCGCCAAGATTTGCATAATCTACTCCATTCCATAGAGAATATGGAGGGGTGAATTTTGCTGTTAATCTAAACTGTGATCCCCCAACCGGAAATACGGGGTTGGTGTAGGTGTTATCCCTTGTTAATCCAAATGTGTAAGTGAGGTTGTTCGAATATCCATCACCAAATGTAAAGAGGCCGGTGTTATAATTGTTAAGGTCGTATCTCTGGAAACCTACCGCATGAGAAACGGTCATGAATCTGTCTGGAACACTTAATCGTTTTGCTAATCCAACACTCACGCCAAGAATATCAAAACTTCTGGTTTTGTCTGCCCTTCTGCTTAGGTAATCAAACAAAAATTGTCGTGTGTAACTGAAAGAAGTAGAAAAACTCACTGGCTTTACACCTCCCAACCACGGCTCACGAAAGGAAAGACTATATGTTTGATAAAAAGTACTCGCCTGGGCTCTAAGGGAGAGGCTTTGCCCGTCACCCATTGGTACAGGTTTATAAGCTTCTTTATCGAAGATGCTTCCAAGAGAGAAATTGTTAAAGGAAAGACCTAACGTTCCAATGAAACCTCCACCACCATAACCTCCCTGTAATTCGATTTGGCTGGCTCCTGATTCTACAACAGAATATTCCAGATCCAAAGTTCCTGTATTGGGATTAGGATCTATGAGATTAGGACTTAATTGTTCAGCATCAAAGAAACCAAGTTGTCCCAATTCACGTAGCGTACCCATTATGTTGGCTTTGCTATATTTTTGTCCCGGCTTGGTTAAAAGTTCTCTATAAATTACATTGTCTTTTGTTCTGTCGTTGCCTGTTACCCGAATTTTATTGAAGTACGCTTCTTTTCCTTCGGAAATTCTCACTTCAAAATCTATGGTGTCATTTTCAACACTGGTTTCCACCAGGTTGATATTAGAAAAAAGATATCCGTTGTTTTGGTACAGATTTGTTAGATCCTGGGCATCGGGTTTGGTGTTATCTGCTATTCTTTTATCCAGTAAAACGCCGTTGTAAACATCTCCTTTCTGAATTCCGAAAACTCTTGAAAGTTGTTCATCTGTATACACACTGTTTCCAACAAAATCTATTTCTCCAATATAGTAGCGGTCGCCTTCCTCAATTTTTAGTTGAAGCGCAATGGTTTCATCATCTATGCGGACTAGAGAATCAGAAACGATCCTGGCATTTCTAAAGCCGTTTTCTTTGTATTTGTCCACTACGGCAACTTTGTCTTCCTGATAGTCACTGCGAACAAATTTTGATCTTTTCCAGAAGCGGAAGATATTTTTCTCTTTTGTATTTTTCATGTTTCGCCTTAGCTTGGCGTCGGAAAAGACTTCGTTTCCAATAAACTCAATGTCTTCAATCTTGACACGATCTCCCCGGTCCACATTTACAACCATATTTACACGGTTGGCCTGAGAGGTGGCAGTATCTTCTATAGGGATTGTATTTATAGCTACTTTGGTGTTAAAGTAACCTTCTTTTTTGTACTTATTTTCAATATAGTTCTTTGTAGTGGTGATAAGGTTTTCAGTAACCTTTGTTCCGGGTGTTAAGCTATTTTCCTCAATCAGCTCCTCTTTTTCTCTTTTCTTTTTTACTCCCTGGATGCGTGCCTGGGCCAGCTGAGGTACTTCCTGAATTTCTAGTTCCAAATCTGCCACGTTTCCTTCTACATTAGTAATGTAAAAATTGATGTCACTGAAACTACCGATGTCCCAAAGTTTCTGAACAATCTTACTTAAACGTTCTCCGGGAATGTAAATCTCTTCACCCTCTTTTAAACCGGTGTAGGCGATTACTGTTTGCTCATTAAAGCTTACTGTACCGGTAACTGTAATGTCTCCAATAATATACTTTTCTCCGTTGGCAAGAGGGAGATCCTGAGCTTTTGTGGATGTACTAAAGGTAATTATGAATGCTAAGACTGCTAAAAGTCTCCCTGTTGTGAATGCATTAATCGAGTTGCTCACTAATTTTTCCAAATCTTCGTTCTCTGTTTTGATAATTGTAAATGGCTTCAAAAAGATCTTCTTTTCTGAAATCGGGCCATAAAATTTTTGTAAAATATAATTCGGCGTATGCTATCTGCCATAGCAGGAAATTACTTATTCGCTGCTCGCCGCTGGTCCTGATTAAAAGGTCTACGTCCGGTAGATTGTGGGTGTAAAGATGCTTATTTATAATCGATTCGTCAATAGCATCAATAGATAAATCATTATTTTTAACCTCTTTGCTTATTTTTTTAATGCAGTTGGTTAATTCTTCCCTGGAACCATAACTTAATGCAAGGGTAAGCACCATCTTTTTATTAGAGCTGGTTTTATCAATAACTTCTAATAGTTCCTTACGTGCTTTTTTAGGAAGGCTTTGAATGTTCCCTATTGCCTTTAGCTGGATGTTGTTGTCTTGGAGAGTTTTAATTTCTTTTTTAAGAGAAGAAACTAATAGCTTCATAAGTAAATCTACTTCAAGTTTTGGCCGGTTCCAGTTTTCAGTAGAAAAGGCATAGAGGGTAAGGTTGTTTACTCCAATCTCGGCACATCCTTCTACCACGTCTCTTACAGCAGTAGTTCCTTCTTCGTGCCCTGCAGCCCTTAAGAAGCCTTTTTTCTGTGCCCACCGTCCATTGCCATCCATAATAACCGCAATATGCAGAGGTAGTTTCTTAAGGTTTATTTCGTCTCTAAAAATCATATTAAAAGCGGCTATAGCATGGTTTTCTTCCGAAGGTAAAAGTAAAACTTATCCCAGTAAATACATACCAGTCTGAAGTATTTCTGTTTCCAAATTCAATAGGTGGATCCCTTCTCCCCAGAAGTTCAGAAGGCCAGCTACCATCCAGATTGTCTGAAAATGTATAACGAGCGCCTATTTCCAGACCTCCAATAATATGTTCTGTAATAGTTTCTTTATATCCCAGGACCATGGGAATTGCAAATTCCCAATTGGTACCTTCATTTTCCAGATTTCCACCTCTTCCATTTCGGAGGTAAACATGATCTGCTCTAAAAAAAGTTAATCCTGTGTAAAGGTAAGGCGTACTTTGAGGGACACCTTCATGTAAATCATAACTCCAGAAATTGAATTCGACACCCAAAGAAGCTTCGGCAACAGTGTTGCTGAAGGAATACCCTCGCTGCTGTCTTCTTGTCTCATTGGATTCCGCGTCATCTGCAGCAATTTCTGCATAAAGCAGGGACAGGCGAAAAGCATGCCGGGGACTTCTATTCCATTTGGCTATCGCTCCAGCTACTAATGTATTTGGATAAATAAAATTAGATTTGCCTACATCTCCAATGTAATTGGCTCCACCAATAAAAGGCCCTACTTCAAAGGTCTGGGAGTAGGAAAGCGTGGTGTAAATAACCAAAATGGCAAAAGCAAGTAGGTGCTTCATAGGTTTTTAAAAGTCTGCAAATATAACAATTATGTTTGCTCCACAATAATTTGAACATTTTTGTATACAGTTATAAACAGATTTGCAAAACTTTTATTGCCTAGTTGCGCTTATCTTCTCCCCAAAGCAGCTTCTTTCGGAGTGTTTTTAAAAAACTGTCGCCGTGCAATTCTACAATTTTAATGACAAAGGGAGCCTTTTCTATAGTAATTTCTGTGTTGTTTTCCAGAGTGGCAATTCGGGAATCCATAGAAACAAGGTAAGAGCTTTCCCTCCCGGAAACCCTGAGTCGGATTTTTGTATTATCTGTAATTACCAAAGGTCGGGCATTAAGATTGTGAGGTGCAATAGGAGTAATAATAAGGGAATTTACATTTGGCGTGATAACGGGTCCTCCGCAACTTAGGGAGTATCCTGTTGATCCTGTGGGGGTAGAGATAATCACTCCGTCTGCCCAGTAAGAAGTAAGGTACTGGTCATCCAGCCAGGTATCTACTGTAATCATAGAGGTGGTGTTCCTTCGGCTAACAGCAATTTCGTTAAGGGCTACATGTTTAAAAACAACATCAGGACTTTCAGGATTTGTAGCTATTTTAAGGACGGTTCTTTCTGAAATGCTGTAATTTTTCTGAAGAATATTATGAATAGTAGCTTTGATCTCCTCTTTTTGAATTGTAGCCAAAAAACCGAGTCTGCCGGTGTTAATACCTAAAATTGGAATATCAAGATCACGGATATAATTAATAGATTTCAGAATAGTTCCATCTCCTCCAATACAGAAAAAAAGGTCGTAAGAATTATCCAGTTCTTCAAAAGTCCTGAAATGGTTGTATTCTTTGTTGATAGTCTCATTCTGGTTAATTAGATCAAGAAAATTTTCTTCTATTATAACTTCAACATTTTCCCTGTCGAGCAGTTCCAGTAACTGTCCGATATATTTTCCTGCATTCGTGTGATAAAATTGTCCGTAAATCCCTATTTTCATTCATATAAGTATTAAAAAAGAATTCCTGCTTTTCAGAAGTAAGATAATTTAGATGTTGAGGTACTTATCCAGATATTTAGACCTGTCTTTCATATTCTTTTTAAAAGTATCTTCCTGGTGTTCAGAAATAATATTGTAGCCATAACGTCTAAAAGCCTGGATAATAGCAGTCATGGCTGTCGGACTTGTTTTAATGGTGATTTGAGCAACATCATTTTCTATCTTAGAAACAAAGGCACCTAAAATATGCCCATTATTGGTCTCTATTATTTGGCTTACTTCACTAATGGAATAGTCTTTAAAATTTTTTTCGACCACAAGGATGTTTCCTGATTCATTTAAAAAAGGTGTCTCATTGAAAAGACCTATCATATCGTTTACTTCGAAATAGCCCTGATATATATTGCCTTCATCTAAAACCGGAAGCAAATTGGTGTCATTTTGAGCAAAAGATTCAAGTATATCCAGCCAATAACCATTTTCCCTTACAAAAAAACCTTCCAAAGCATATTGATAGTCCTCCAGAGTCTTTTCTGCATCAAAGCAGCGGATATCATTTTCTGAAATACATCCAATGTAGGTTCCGCTTTTTTCTACCGGCAGATGTGTATAGGTTAGATTGTTAAATAAATCCTGGGTTTCTCCAATCCTGTCAGAGAGTTTGAGAATTTTTACGTCATTTAATATGTATTCCTCCATGCTCATAACCTTGCTCCTTTTTCTGCAAATTAATCAAAATAATATTCAATGAAGCAGGGGCAACTTTGTATTTTTGTTATATAAAGTGGAAAATATGACCAAATTAAGTGTAAATATTAATAAAATAGCTACTCTGCGAAATGCCCGTGGCGGAAATATTCCCAATGTTGTTCAGGTAGCGCTAGACATAGAATCTTTTGGAGCAGAGGGCATAACTGTACATCCAAGACCTGATGAGCGGCATATTACCTATCAGGATGTTCTTGATCTTAGCGGTGTCCTTACTACAGAATTTAATATTGAAGGAAATCCTATTACTAAGTTTGTCAATCTTGTGTTGCAGGTAAAACCAGCGCAGGTGACGCTTGTTCCAGATAAAGAAGATGCTATTACCTCTAATGCGGGATGGGACACTGTAAAAAATAAAACTTATTTAAAGGAAGTGATATCAGTTTTTAAAGAACACAATATCAGAACTTCTGTTTTTGTAGACCCCGATCCTGCAATGGTAAGGGCGGCAGCGGAAACAGGAGCAGATAGAATTGAATTATATACGGAAGCTTATGCGGTATCTTATGCAAATGGGAAGAAAGGAGATGTGGGCTCGTATGCTGAATGTGCTAAAATTGCTCATGAGTTGGGGTTGGAGGTAAATGCAGGCCATGATCTTTCTTTAGAAAATATCGGATATTTTAAAGAGAAGGTCGCTCATTTAGAAGAAGTTTCTATTGGTCATGCCCTTATTGCAGAATCGTTATATATGGGTCTGGAAAAAACAATACAAAATTATTTAAAGCTGTTAAAATAAGATGAAATTACATTCAACTATACTAGGAGAAGGTACACCTTTCCTGATTTTGCATGGATTCCTGGGAATGAGTGATAACTGGAAAACACTGGGAAATTCTTTTTCAGAAAATGGATATGAGGTTCATCTTATAGATCAGCGTAACCATGGAAAAAGTCCGCATAGTGACGACTTTAATTATAATCTTCTTGCTGAAGATATTAAAGATTACTGCAAAGAGAAAAACCTGGAGAAAATTATTCTTCTTGGTCATTCCATGGGTGGTAAAACCGCAATGTTAACAGCTTTCCTTAATTCCGAATTAGTAGAGAAATTAATAGTGGTAGATATTGCACCAAAATATTACGCACCGCACCACCAGGAAATTTTGAATGGTTTAACAGCTTTAGATGAAGCTACAATAACCTCGAGAGGAGATGCTGAAGACTTTTTAGGAGAGTTTGTCCCAGATAAACCAACGCGCCTATTCCTGCTTAAAAATCTTTACTGGAAAACTAAAGAAAAACTTGCTTTAAAGCTTAATTTGAGAGTTTTAAAAGATAATATAGAGGATTTGGGAGCTGCACTTCCTGTACAATATACCTACGATAAGGCGACGCTTTTTATTAAAGGAGGGAATTCCGGATATATTAAAGAAGAAGATTGGAAAACAATTAAAGAACAATTTAGTAAAGCAGAACTTGTGACGATACCCGGTGCCGGCCATTGGGTTCATGCAGAAAAGAGAAAAGATTTCTTGAAGGCCGTAATGGAATTTCTCTAGTGAATGTTAAATATGTTATGTATGCATAATAAAATTACTACATTGGTTGTTTAGTTTTTATTTTATTCTAATATTTAGCATCATTATGCTAAACAATATTGAATTTAACCATTAGTAATTTATGAAAAAAATATTTTTGCTCGTTTTATGCGGGCTAGCTTCTGCCGCTATTTATGCCGGTGGGTATCGGGTGAGCCTTCAGGGGCAGCGTTCTCTCGCGATGGGACATACAGGGGTAGCTATGGTAAACAATGCAGAGCTTGCCTTTTTTAATCCTGCGGGATTGGTATATCTGGAGAACAAAATTAATGTTGCCGTTGGGGCAAGTGCTGTATTTTCTAATGTAATCTGGCAAAACGAAGAATTTGGGCAGATGGCCGAGACTGATAGTCCGGTGGGAACTCCTTTCTATGCTTATTTCTCATACAGGGCAAATGAATGGTTAACATTAGGTTTAAGTGCCTATACTCCTTATGGTAGTTCTGTAGAGTGGCCTGATGATTGGGCTGGTTCTCACCTGGTTAATAACATCGACTTGCAGGCGATTTACATCCAACCGTTAGCATCTGTTAAAATTTCAGAGAAGTTAAGTCTTGGTGGTGGTCCTATTTACGTAAATGGTTCCGTTAATTTCAATAGAAACCTTGACAGAACCCTTGCTGATGTGGAAGGAAACAGGGCAAATGTCACTGTTGATGCTTCGGGCGTTAGTGCATGGGGATGGTCACTTGGAGGCATGTACAGTCCTACCGAGAATTTGCGTTTTGGTGTAAATTACCGTTCAGAAATAATTATGGAAGCTGAAGGTGGCGATGCAGATTTTGAAAATATTCCAAATTCACCCGCGACCCCTTTCGCAGATACTCAGTTTGATGCTGCCTTGCCTCTACCTGCAGAACTTACAGTGGGTGCCTCTTACCGCTTTGACAAGTGGACGGTGGCGGTAGATTATAATAGAAATTACTGGGATGTCTATAATTCGTTGGATATAGATTTCGCAGATGCAGGCATTCCTGATTCAGACAATCCAAGGAATTACAAGAACTCGTCTATTTACAGGTTCGGACTTCAATATTGGGCAAATGAAACTTTTACGCTTCGTGCTGGTTATTATTTTGACGAATCGCCGGTTCAGTCCGGGTATTTTGCTCCTGAAACCCCTCGTAATGATTCCAGTAACTTCACAGGGGGGCTTTCAATAAATATCAACGATCGTTTTGCCATAGATGCCTCTTTCCTTTACAGCAGGTTTGACGAAATCGAGGAAACTTATAATCCTGATCCGGAAACATTCCCTGATTATGAAGGTGTGCCTTTTAGAGGGACTTTTAAATCCAGTGCTTTTGTGCCTGGACTTGGATTAACAATTAAAATTTAATAGGAACCACATGAAAAATTATTTTAGATATATAGCAGTTCTGGCTTTAGGTATTGTTTCCTGTGAACCGGAATTTGAGGATCCCATAGATGAAGAAGGTTTTTACAATAATGGAGAAGCAGATTTTTCAAATTATGTAGCTTTGGGGAATTCGTTAACCGCGGGATATGCAAACAATGCATTGTATATTTCCGGACAGGAAAACTCTTATCCAAACATTCTTGCACAGCAATTTGCAGTAGTTCAGGATACTGAAGGTTTTAGGCAGCCTTTGGTAAACGACAATACGGGAGGGCTGGTTTTAGGAGGGCAGACTATTCCTGGATTTGATACAAGGCTAGTGCTTTCTTTTGATGCAGATGGCAGTAATCCAAGTCCCCAAAATTACCGTGGAGCACAACCAATTACAGATGTAAGTACAAAACTGGAAGGTAGTTTTAATAATATGGGTGTTCCCGGCGCTAAAAGTTATCAGCTGGCGTTCCCGGGCTATGGAGATTTATCTGGACTAACAACTCAACCTGTTACAGCAAACCCATATTTTGTGAGATTTGCTTCCTCGCCACAAACTACGGTTGTCCAGGATGCTTTAGCGCAGGAGCCTACTTTCTTTTCGTTGTGGATTGGGAATAACGATGTGTTAGGATTTGCTGCTTCAGGAGGGGTAGGCGTGGACCAAACAGGAACATTTGCTGGTGCTAATCCAATGGAATATTTTGGTACGTACGGTCCAAATGACATTACAGATCCAAATGCTTTTGCAGCAGTTTACGGGCAGATGGTACAGGCTCTGTCTGCGTCCACATCTGGCGGAGTTTTAATCAATATTCCTGATGTTGCTTCTGTACCTTATTTTACTACTGTTCCTGTCAACGCCATTCCGTTGGATTCACAAACTGCGACTGCTTTAAATGCTCAATTTGCTGCGTACAATGATCAGATCCTTCCGGGACTTATGGGGCTTGGCTTATTATCTGCGGAAGAAGTGCAGGCAAGAAGAATTACTTTTACTGAAGGACAAAATTTTGTGACGCTTACAGATGAAAGTTTAATAGATATAAGCCAGATAATCCAGGGAGCTCCTTTTAATCTTGACGCGCAAACTGCAGGCCTGTTAGGGCAATTAAGACAGGCGACTGTTGGGGATCTTATCCCGTTAACCTCTTCCGGTTTCCTTGGTACTACCGTGGGCGGAGACCCTATGATGGTAAATGGTGTTTCTGTTCCTCTTGGGGATCAGCATGTATTAACCACAAGTGAGCAGGAAATGATTGCTACGGCAACTCAAAGATATAACGAAACCATTGCGGCACTTGCAGAGGCTAACGGTCTTGGCCTGGTAGATGCAAATGCAACCTTGACACGATTGGCAAGCGAAGGTATTTCTTTTGATGCCGGTACGGTTACTGCAGACTTTGTGACAGGAGGTGCTTTCTCCTTAGATGGTATTCATTTAACCCCCAGAGGTTACGCTATTATTGCCAATGGTATTATTGATGAAATTAATGAAACTTATAATTCAGAAGTCCCTAAAGTAAACATAGGGAACTATGGGACGGTCACATTAAGTAACGATATTCAATAGTATTAAAATTCACATAAAACTTTAGCGCCGGAATTTACTCCGGCGTTTTTTTTGCACATTTGTCAGCAAATATTATTTATATGAAGTTTATTATACGCATCCTCTTATCGGCAATAGCGGTTTTTATTTTAGCCGAATTACTGCCCCGCGTTAGTGTAGACAACTATATTACCGCAGTTATTGTGGCCCTTGTTTTGGCAATTCTTAACCTTATTGTTAAACCAATTCTTGTATTGTTTACGTTGCCTGTTACCATAATTACCTTTGGCTTATTTCTATTAATCATTAATGCAATAATAATTCTTTTGGCAGATGCCTTTGTAGGCGGTTTTGTGGTAGATGGACTGTTAATGGCTATAATTTTCAGTTTGTTACTATCATTTTTCCAATCGCTCTTATTTTCCATTTTAGATTCAGATTAGAACCCTGCTGAAATTCAGTAAATTGAAACTTTGATGGCTTACGAAAAAAGTGTAATTTTGCACTCCAAATTTTATAACAAGTCAAGATGAATATTACCAGAGAGAATATTGATGAACTAAATGCGATTGTAAAAGTAGATATCGCAAAAGAGGACTATTCGGGAAAAGTAGATAAAATTTTAAAAGATTATCGCAAAAACGCCAATATACCAGGATTCAGGAAGGGACATGTGCCTATGGGAATGGTGAAGAAGCAATATGGTAAAGCCGTTTTGGTAGACGAAGTAAATAAATTACTTCAGGAAGGATTGAACAACTACCTTAAAGAGGAGAAGCTTGATGTGCTTGGCAATCCACTCCCTAAAGAACAGGAAAATTTTGACTGGGATAAAGATAATTACAGCTTCGAGTTTGAACTTGGGCTTTCTCCGGAGTTTAACGTAGATCTTGATGTTAAGGAACCTATCACTCATTACAAGATTGTAGCTGATGAGGAGATGGTTGATAACCAGATCAAAAATATGCAGAAGCAATACGGAAAACTCGTTTCTAAAGAAAAGGCTGAAGAAGGTGATATCGTAGCCGGTACTTTTAAGAATGAAGAGGAAGGGATTGAGAATTCAACTTCTGTAGAGCTAGAGAAAATAAAAGGTAAAGAAAATCTTGAAAAATTTATTGGGGCTAAAGCAGGTGATACTATCAGCTTGAACACAAAAGATCTTTTTGAAGATGATCATGATTTAATTCAGCACCTTAAGATCGAGCATGATAAAGCGCACGATTTGAATATTGATATAGAGTTTACCGTTTCTGAAGTTAATAAACAGGAGCTTGCAGATCTTGACCAGGAATTATTTGATAAACTTTTTGGTAAGGATGAGGTGAAAACTGTGACAGACCTTAAAGAGAAAATAAAAGAAGATGCTGCAAAGCAGTTTCAGCAACAAAGCGATCAGCAGTTAATGAACGATGTTACTGAAGCTTTAATAGAGAATACTAAGTTTGATCTTCCAAAAGAGTTCCTTCAGAAATGGATCCAGACTGTAGGGGAGGAGCCAATGACAGAGGAAGAAGCTGCAGAAGAATACGAAAAGAGTGAGAAAGGGCTTCGTTATCAGTTAATCGAAGGTAAAGTGATGAAAGAGAATGATCTTGAAATTAATTTTGAAGATCTTAAGGCTTTTGCAATTGATAAAATTAAAGTTCAGATGGCTCAATTCGGCCAGATGGATCCTTCAGAAAAAGAACTGGACGATATTGCTGCGAGAATTCTGTCTAATCAGGATGAAGCTAAACGTTTGTCTGAGCAGGTGATGAATGAAAAACTATTGGAATTTTATAAGGAAAATATGAGTTTCAATGAGAAAGAGGTTACCTACGAAGAATTTGTGAAAGAAATATATGAATAAGCTTTTTCTATAATTTATACTTATCTTTAAGGTGTTAAACCGAATCGGTCTAACACCTTTTTTAGTAAAAATTATCCGCTTTGGATACGAATAAAGCCAATTTGACGTAAAAGTTTAATTGGCTGAATTTTTGACTGTCATAAAGCAGAAAAATAAAAAACACAAAATTGATGGACTACGGAAAAGAATTCGAAAAATACGCTACCAAACATCACGGGATCAATAGTAATTACTACGATAAGTTGGTGAGTGCGGTAACTCCACCAGTGGGAATGACTCCTAACATTATAGAGGAACGCCAGATGAATGCTGTTGCGATGGACGTTTTTTCACGTTTAATGATGGACCGGATTATTTTTATGGGTACAGGTATAAGCGACCAGATCGCCAATATCATTCAGGCGCAGTTACTTTTTCTTGAAAGTACAGATGCCTCAAAGGACATTCAGATTTACATTAACTCCCCGGGAGGTAGTGTATATGCTGGTCTGGGAATCTACGATACCATGCAGTTTATAAAACCAGATGTGGCGACAATATGTACAGGAATGGCAGCTTCTATGGGTGCTGTTTTGCTTTGTGCCGGCGAAAAAGGTAAAAGAAGCGGACTTCCACATTCCAGGGTGATGATTCATCAGCCTTTAGGTGGAGCCCAGGGTCAGGCTAGTGATATTGAAATTACTGCGAGGGAAATCATCACTTTGAAGGAAGAATTGTACAAAATTATCTCTAAGCATTCCGGTCAGGATTATGAGAAGGTACATGAAGATAGTGACCGTGATTACTGGATGAAGGCAGATAAGGCGAAGGAGTATGGTATGATCGATGAAGTATTAAAAAGAGAAGCATAAATTGGAATTCAGGAATCATTTTTTATATTATATAATACCTGAAGTATTAATTGGAAAACCGAAATAATGGGTAAAGAAGATTTAGAATGTTCATTTTGTGGAAGAAAGAAGCCGGAGACCAGCTTATTAATAGCCGGCCTGGATGCTCATATTTGTGACAGATGTATTGAACAGGCTCATGGTATAGTTCTGGAAGAATCCCGGCAGGGTGAAGCCAAAGAACTTTCTTCAGATTTAATGCTGAGTAAACCAAAAGCTATAAAATCTTTTTTGGATGAGTATGTAATTGGCCAGGAAGACACAAAAAAAGTGATGTCTGTCGCAGTTTATAATCACTATAAGAGATTATTGCAGCCGGGTTCAGATGACGATGTGGAGATCCAGAAAAGTAACATAATTATGGTTGGGGAAACCGGTACCGGTAAAACCCTTATTGCAAAAACTATAGCAAAGATGCTTAATGTACCTCTGGCTATCGTGGATGCTACTGTTTTAACTGAAGCTGGTTACGTTGGTGAAGATGTAGAAGGAATTCTTACACGCCTCCTGCAGGCAGCCGATTATAATACCGAAAAAGCCCAACGTGGGATTGTTTTTATTGATGAAATTGATAAAATTGCCCGTAAAAGTGATAATCCTTCTATTACGAGAGACGTTTCGGGAGAAGGTGTTCAGCAGGCGCTGTTGAAGTTGCTGGAAGGAACTACGGTAAATGTTCCGCCTAAGGGAGGAAGAAAACACCCAGATCAAAAGTTTATTGAAGTCGATACAGAGAATATTCTGTTTATTGCCGGTGGCGCCTTCGATGGGATAGAAAGAAACATCAGCAAGAGACTTAATATGCAGGCGGTGGGCTTTAGTGCATCCAAAAGTGATGACAAAATAGAGCGAACTAACCTGTTAAAGTACATTATTCCGAAGGATTTAAAAGATTTTGGGTTAATTCCTGAAATTATAGGACGTCTTCCCGCGCTAACTTATATGAATCCGCTGGATAAAGAAACACTTAGACAGATCCTTACCGAACCTAAAAATGCGATTATCAAACAATATCAGAAGCTCTTCGAGATGGACGATATCAAGTTTGAAATTACAGAAGATGCTTTGGATTATATTGTTGAAAAAGCGGGGGAGTATAAACTTGGTGCCCGTGGATTGCGTTCACTTTGTGAAGCAATTCTTACAGATGCCATGTTTGAAATGCCGGAAAGTAAGGAAACTAAACTTGTTGTTGATGCAGAGTATGCCGAGAATAAGTTAAACAAGTCTACAATTAATAAACTCAAAGCAGTTTCTTAAAGCTTGATAAAATATTTTTTTAAGCCACTTCTATCGGAAGTGGCTTTTTTTATAATTTTTATTTTGAGAATTGAAACATCTATCGTAATATTACAATTAATTAATTCTGAAGAAAAGTGGGCGTTACAAAATCTGAAATATTTTCCGATTACCAGAATAAGCTGGCACTGGCTGCAAGGGTCCTGGGACATCCTGCCCGTATTGCCATTCTTCAGCATTTGTTTAAAACCGATTCCTGTGTTTGCGGAGATCTTGTTGGAGTCATAGGTTTGGCTCAGCCAACAATTTCTCAACATCTTAAAGAGCTTAAGAATCTTGGAATCATAAAAGGAAATATTGACGGTACAAGGGTTTGTTACTGCATCGATACCCAAAAGTGGGAGGAATTAAAAGAACTTTTTGCAGGTTTTCTTGACCAGACAGCTTCAGATAAAAGCTGTTGCTAAAAAAATTTAATTTTAATCATCGCTTTATTGCGATAAAACAATAGTAATTATGAAATTATCAGAAATTAAAAAGCACCTGGATGAGCTGGAGCAGATTGCTTTTGAATTGCCAGATGGTACTTTGGTTCCGCGTCATTTTCACGTCACCGAAATCGGAAAAGTCAGCAAGAAATTTATCGATTGCGGAGGAACTTTAAGAAACGAAGAAGTTGTTAATTTCCAGCTGTGGGAAGCACAGGATTATGACCATCGTCTGCATCCGGAAAAATTAATGTCGATAATAAAACTATCTGAAAGACTTCTTGAACTGAAGGATTCGGAAATTGAGGTAGAGTATCAGGGAAATACAATAGGCAAATATGATCTTGGTTTCGACGGGAAACATTTTCTGCTGTTAAATAAACAAACCGCCTGTCTTGCCATGGATCAATGTGGCGTGAAGGAAAACTCAAGGCCGAAAATTGCCAAATTTGAGGCATCATCTTCAGCGGCCTGTGAACCTGGTAGTGGATGCTGCTAATAAATTTAATTTGACATATAAAAGGATGAAAAAAACAAGTTTACTGCCTTCAGTACAGCAAAAAATAGCTTCTTTTGATATAGATTCTGTTTCAGAAACGCGAAAAGAGGTTTTAAAACCGCTAATTCAATATATAAAGAGCAAATTGGACGATAATAAGCCAATAAAGCTTCATTTTATCTGTACTCATAACTCAAGAAGAAGTCAGTTTTCCCAAATTTGGGCTCAGGCGATAGCCGCTTACAGCAATATTCAAATTTCCGCATTTTCCGGCGGAGTCGAGGTTACAGCCTTTAACGGGAATGCTGTGTCTGCTATTAAATATGCCGGTTTTGAGGTATCATCTGAAGGTACTGAAAATCCGGTTTATTCAGTTAATTATGCTGAAGATACACCTGCTTTAAAGATGTATTCCAAAAAATTCGACGATAGGGCCAATCCGCAACGTGATTTTGCAGCGATAATGACCTGCTCTCATGCCGATGAAACCTGCCCCTTTATTCCCGGTGCAGAAAAGCGTATTCCGGTGAAATACGAAGATCCCAAAGCTTTTGACGGTACCCCGCAACAGGATGAAAAATATCAGGGGCGTAGTGACGAAATAGCAACAGAAATGTTATACGTATTCTCTACTGTTCAAAAGCAGAAATCTTCTTAAGACCTATTCAATGGCTGAAAATAAAAAACTTGGATTTCTCAACACGTATCTTACGCTGTGGATTTTTATTGCTATGGGAATTGGCGTAGCTTTGGGATATCTTTTTCCATCATTTCCACAGCAGATAGATTCCTATAGTAGCGGTACCACCAACTGGCCCATTGCCGTTGGGCTTATTCTTATGATGTATCCGCCGTTGGCGAAAGTCAATTACCGGCTTTTGCCCAGGGTGTTTCGTAATGTAAAGATACTTTCCATCTCCTTACTTCTCAATTGGATTATTGGGCCAATTTTAATGTTTGCCCTGGCCATGATTTTTCTACAGGATCACCCCGAATATATGGTCGGTCTTATCTTAATAGGCCTGGCGCGTTGCATCGCCATGGTTCTGGTCTGGAACGATCTGGCAGAGGGAAGCAGCGAATATGGTGCAGGCCTGGTAGCGCTAAACAGTATTTTCCAGGTGTTTGCTTATAGTTTTTACGCCTGGCTGTTTATTACAGTATTACCACCGATGTTTGGGTTCGATGGGGCGGTAGTAGATATTTCTATTGCAACTATTGCAGAAAGTGTGGCAATTTACCTGGGGATTCCCTTTGTCCTGGGAATCCTGAGCAGATACTTCCTGGTTAAAATAAAGGGGAGCGATTGGTACGATAACAAGTTTATCCCTGCAATTTCGCCTATTACACTTACCGCCTTGCTTTTCACCATTGTACTTATGTTTTCACTCAAGGGCGAACTCATAGTTGAAATTCCTATGGATGTGGTGGTGATCGCGGTACCGCTGTTGATTTATTTTACGCTAATGTTTATTATCGGCTTTTTTATCAGCAAAGCAATGGGGGCAACCTACGATAAAAACGCTGCTATTGCTTTTACGGCAGCAGGGAATAATTTTGAACTGGCTATTGCGGTTGCGATAGCTGTCTTCGGATTAAATTCCGGGCAGGCATTTGCGGGAGTGATAGGTCCTTTAATAGAAGTTCCTGCACTTATTCTTCTGGTACGTGTCTCCTTTTGGCTGAAAAAGAAGTATTATTGAATTCTCATTTTTCTGAAGCAGACTTTTCAGAAATTGAATAAACCAAATATGGATCAACAGCAAAAAAATAATCCTTTACACGGAGTAAAACTGGTGGACATACTCAACGTTCTTGTAGAAAAGTACGGCTGGGAAGAACTGGGAAGGAGAATAAACATCCGCTGTTTTACACATGATCCTTCTATAAAGTCCAGCTTAAAATTTCTTCGGAAAACGCCATGGGCACGCGAAAAAGTGGAGCAATTATATCTGAAAAGTATTTAGTTTAAAGGCTGTTGCTGTTGTACAATTCGTACCAGGAAATATCCCGAAGCATTTCTTTCAGTTTATTTTGCGGAATATCACCGGTAAGCGAAGGTAGTTTTCCGTGTCCTTCTGCTGTTTCCAAAGGATAGTTGAGGTGCTGCATTAAACCTCCGGCTTTTTCTATGGCAAGTTCTTTTTGTTCTTTGCTCAATTGCTCCACCCATTTCCCGAATTTTCCTTTGTTGAGGTGCTTTGGGCTTTTATTTTTCATATTAGAGAAAGTCACGGCTTCTTCAATTTCCTTCTGCTCTTCTTCAGATAAAGAAACTTGGAGGTAATCTAGTAAAGATTTCAATTCTTCAGGGAAATCGTGCAACAATCGTTCATAGAAAACAAAATGAATATCCAGTTCTTCTTTATGAAGTAGATAATTGCCATAAAACCATACCCACCGTTCCAGCAGGTTAGAATATTCATTTTCCATAAACTCTTCCGGAGAAGAATAAGGTGAAGGATAATGCTTTTGCATATACGGAGTAAAAGCAAATTTTGCGGCAGATAGAGCCCTGTCTCTTGGATCCCGAACGATGCAAATTCTTTTTGTGAAAAGAGGAAGAATATTAAAACTCGTGGTGCATAAGGTAGAATGTGTCCAGGCAAGGCTTGTAGCATCTGCATATAGCGCAGGATCTGATATTTTTTCTCTAAAAACCGAACTAATCCTGTAATAGCAACCGTCTTCTTCAATATCCATCATATCTACCTCAGCCTGGCCTTTAAAGCTAAGCTCCATATTTTTTGCCTGCTGGTAGATTTCCTGTTGCTGGATAAAAGAC
>NZ_JAVRHO010000022.1:0-59083 GCF_031846515.1 Autumnicola lenta | reverse complement strand
GTCTGAATAACACGGTAAATAGCTTTTGCCATTAACTGCGGATCTTTCCCCGCATCTACATGTTCATTCATTAATTTTAGAGTACTCCCATACGGCTCCCTATACGGACTATCATCCCGAACCGGCGCATGATATCTTCCTGCAGCAATATTAGTAGCAAAATCACCGGGAGCGACATTGGTCATATTTATATTGAAATCTTTAAGCTCCATTCTGAATGCTTCGGTAGTTAACTCAAGTGCTCCCTTTGTAGCCGAATAGATTCCGCGGTAAGGCAAACCCATATAACCCGCAATAGAAGTAACATTAATGATAAGTCCACTCCTTTTCTTCCTCATATGTGGCAGCACCTCTTTAATTAAATTAAGAGGGCCAAAATAATTGGTATCAAAAGCCTTTCTTATTTCTTCATCCGGAGTTTCTTCTATTGGCCCTGTAATACCCACCCCGGCATTATTAATGAGAATATCTATTTTACCAGATTTTGAAATTACTTCTTCTACAGCGGCAACAATTGTTTCCCTTTTAGTAACATCTAAGGCCACAAGCGGTATCCTCGTATTCTGGATTTTATCAGGATTCCTACTGGTACCGTAAACTGTAAAATTTTTATCCTGAAGATATTCGGCAATCGACTTTCCAATCCCTGAAGATCCACCGGTAATAAGCACTACTTTTTGAGGGAGAGCATCTGTTTTCATAGGTCACAAAGATGCGATATTTATAGAAACTTGAAGATACAAAAAATGGCAAGTTACCCACATCACACCGCTACGACCGCCTACCCTTGCTGCGTTCCCGCCCTGGGGGATTCAGCAGGAGCTGGTTGTGTGGGACTTGCCGGTGCAAATATACAATCTTTAGTATTTCTGGCAAGGTTTTTTCGATAGGAAATAGTTAATTTAGACCAATATTTTACAGCTTATAAACATGAACAATTTTAAATTACTGACAATCTTAATTTTAAGCATTTCGTTTTTTTCCTGCGGAAGCAATTCTGATAAAAAATCTTCTGATTTTTCTCTAAGAACTTCAGAAAATAAAAAAGAATTTCAGCTTGGGGAGGAAGTACAGGTATCTGTTTTAAATCCTAAAAACAAGAATATAGATTCGGTCAGCTTTTATTTTGAAGGTGAAAAACTACAAGCCGAAAATGGAAATTTTCGAACCACCATTAATCTTAACGACTACAAATTGGGAAATCAACCTATAGAAGCTCATATTTTTACTGAAGGCGAAAAGCAGGAAGTAAGTAGTACCATCAAACTTTTTAATGACACAGCACCTGTTTCCTATACCTATGAAATTGTGAATTCTTACCCGCATGATCCCGAAGCTTACACACAGGGCCTCGAATTTTACAACGATACATTATATGAAAGCATCGGCCAGTATGGGAAATCCAACTTGAGAAAAACAGATCTTGAAACAGGAAAAGTTTACAACCAGATTAACCTGGATGACCAGTATTTTGGAGAAGGAATCACCATTTTAAATGGAAATATCTATCAGCTTACCTGGCGGGAAGGAGAAGGACTTGTTTATGACCTCAACAAATTTGAGGAAACAGGAACGTTTGCCTATAATGAAAGTAAAGAAGGATGGGGCCTGACCAACGATGGTGAAAAATTGTACAAGAGCGACGGAACAGAAAAAATTTGGATTCTTGATCCTGAAACCTTAACCGAAACAGATTTTATCCAGCCTGCCCATCATCGCGGACTATCTTCTAAACTGAACGAACTGGAATGGGTAGAAGGCAAAATTTATGCTAACACTTATCAGAAAGACGGCGTAGCCATTATTAACCCTGAAAATGGTGCTATTGAAGGTCTCATAGATTTTCGCGGACTAAGAGATAAAGTCACACAACACGATAAGCTGGACGTCCTCAACGGAATCGCCTATAACCCCAATTCTCAGAAACTTTATGTAACAGGAAAAAACTGGGATAAGATTTTTGAAGTTAATATTATAGAAAAATAGATGAGCCATAATCCGGATATTTTCGAGCTAAGAATAAAAGTAAAACCAGAACACCTGGATGAGCAACAGCATGTAAACAATGTGCAATATGTGCAATGGGTGCAGGATGTGGCAAAGGCACATTGGCTAAAAAAAGCTACGAAAGAACAACAGGAAGAAGTTTTTTGGGTGGTTATAGAACACCATATTAAATATAAACGCCAGGCTTTTCTTGATGAAGAATTAATACTGCACACTTTCGTTACAGAAACCACTCACGTAACTACTTTACGGCACGTCTTAATTAAGAATGCAGAAACCGGAAAGGCACTTGTTGAAGCAAAAACCACCTGGTGCCTTATGAAGAATGACACTAAGAAACCGGTGAAAATTTCTGATGAACTAAAAAGGCTGTTTTCCGTAGAAAGAAAGTCATAGGCTATACTTCGTCAAGCTCAGTGTGACTGAGGTCGATAAATTGCCATTTTAAAGGCACTCCCTTATTAGTCAGAGAAAAATTGGCCGGAAAAAAGTCAAAGGCGAAAAATGTCTATTTCCGACCTACAATGTTTCAGCAAAAAAAGCCTCAAAGACAAAATTCGATTTGTAAAATTTGAGCGGAGTCGGCGATTTATTGTACTATAAACAGAACACTTCGTCAAGCTCAGTGTGACCAGAGGACGGAAATTGCAATTTTAGAGGCACCTCTTTATTCTCAGTCAAACAATTCAGCAGGAAAAAAGTCATAGGCTAAAAATGCCAATTTTCGACCTGCGGTATTCCTGAAAAAAGGTTGCCAAAGAAAAATTTACTTTGTCAATTCGAGCGGAGTCGAGAATTATCAGGAGCTCGGCGTACACACCATCTCGACGCCGCTCGATGTGACATCTGAGGTACTAATTAAGATCGATATTCTTCATTTTCAACACATCTTATAATTCTATTCGGAAAGAAATTGAGCAGAATAAATTTCATGGGGTAAAAATGGCAATTTTTAACTTAATAATTTTCACCAAAAATTCACGAATATTTTCTAATTCTATAAATACCATACCACTCTTTTGAAATTATTCGTGAATTAGTGGCAGCTTCTTCTTCTCAATCTAAACATCGCTCCAAAATTGCCAATTTTCGACCTGCGGGTCAGGCTGAGCCTGTCGAAGCCCAACAAAAAAAGGATGCCCTTTCAGGACAACCTATTTATAATTCTATTTATTAGCCACTTTTACTGAAAAAGCGGTCTGCCGTGCATAAGAGAGTTCACTTCAGTTTTCACTTTAGCCAGTTCGGCATCATTTTCAATGTTATTTACAACCCGATCGACTAAATCTACAATTTTCGACATATCCTCCTCTACCAGTCCGCGGGTGGTAATTGCTGCGGTACCTATTCGAATTCCGGAAGTGACAAAAGGAGATTTATCATCAAAAGGAACCATATTTTTGTTAACAGTGATATCTGCTTTTGTTAAAGCTTCTTCAGCTTCTTTTCCGCTAACATTTTTATTTCTTAAGTCGATAAGCATACAGTGATTATCAGTTCCGCCAGAAATAATTTTATAGTCTTTTTCAACAAAAGCTTCAGCCATTTTCTTAGCATTCTTCTTCACCTGCACTGCATAATGCAAAAATTCATCGGTCAAAGCTTCTCCAAAAGCCACTGCTTTAGCAGCAATAATATGCTCTAAAGGTCCTCCCTGATTTCCGGGGAAGATTCCGCTGTTAAGCATTGCAGACATTTTTTTCAGATTTCCGTTTTTCAGCTTTTCGCCAAATGGATTATCAAAGTCTTTACCCATCATGATAATACCACCTCGTGGTCCACGAAGGGTTTTATGAGTAGTAGAAGTTACTATGTGGCAATGTGGAATAGGATCGCTTAAAAGACCTTTTGCAATTAGCCCCGCCGGATGAGCGATATCAGCGAAAAGAATAGCACCAATACTATCTGCAATTTCCCTAAACCTTTTATAATCTATTTCACGCGAATATGCTGAAGCACCGGCAATAATCATTTTCGGCTTTTCTTTTTCAGCAAGTTCAGCAACTCTATCATAATCTATGAGACCCGTTTCTTTATCTACTCCGTAAAAAACGGGGTTGTAAAGTCTTCCGGAGAAATTTACAGGAGAACCGTGGGTCAAATGCCCTCCGTGAGAAAGGTCAAAACCTAAAAATTTGTCACCGGGATTCATGCATGTAGCGAAAACTGCGGTATTTGCCTGGGAACCGGAATGTGGCTGCACATTGGCATATTCGGCTCCAAAAAGTTCTTTTAATCGATCAATAGCTAATTGCTCGACCTTATCTACCACCTCACATCCTCCATAATATCTCTTCCCGGGATAACCTTCTGCATACTTGTTTGTAAGTACAGATCCTGCTGCTTCCAGCACCTGCTCACTCACAAAATTTTCACTGGCAATAAGCTCTAAACCATTTAATTGACGTTCTTTTTCCTCTTGTATTAAATTAAAAATCTGGTTGTCTCGTTGCATTTCGAATTTTTTCGTTAAATATTCACCAAAAGTAATAAATACATTCCGTTAATTACAGGAAAATAATATATTTGAGTACATTAGATTTTAACAAAAAACCAAAAAATTCTATGCCAATTACTGCTAATGACCCGGGGCGAAAAACCTGGCTTGATATTCCCGAGGATACCGATTTTCCTATTCAGAATATCCCCTTTGGAGTTTTCCTTACAAGGGATGATATTATCACAATCGGTACCAGAATTGGAGATTATGCCATAGACCTGGGAGCTTTGCACCAACTTGGATATTTCGATGGGATTCCATTAACCGATGATATTTTTTTACAGGATACACTGAATGATTTTATTTCTGACGGAAAGAAAACATGGCGTCTTGTAAGAAATCGTATTGCCGATATTTTTGACGCTAAAAATTCTAAATTAAAAGATAACCAGGACCACAGAAACACAGTTCTTTTCACCCTCGACGAGATTGAAATGCAGATGCCGGTGCAGGTTGGAGATTATACCGATTTTTATTCCAGTAAAGAACATGCTACCAATGTAGGTTCTATGTTTCGTGATCCCGAAAATGCACTTCTACCTAACTGGCTTCATATTCCTGTAGGTTACCACGGAAGGAGTTCCTCTATAATTCCCAGCGGAATTCCGGTCCACCGCCCGAAAGGTCAAACAATGCCTGAAGGTGCAGATAGTCCGGTATTTGGCCCATCACAAAAAGTAGATTTTGAATTGGAAATGGCCTTTATTACCACCGATGCCAATCCTTTAGGAGAACCTATTCCGGTAGATGAAGCCGAAGATTATATTTTTGGAATGGTCGTATTTAACGACTGGAGTGCGAGAGATATTCAAAAATGGGAATATGTGCCGCTGGGTCCATTCCTGGCGAAGAATTTCGCCTCTTCTATCTCGCCATGGATCGTAACCATGGATGCACTTGAACCTTTTAGAACAAAAAGCCCGGAACCGGAAAAGGAACTGCTTCCTTATCTCCAGTACAAAGGCAAAAAGACATTCGACATTAATCTTGAAATTTCCATACAACCAGATAATGCTGAAGAAACGGTTGTTTCCAAAGCAAATTTCAAGGATCTTTACTGGAATATGAGTCAGCAACTAGCGCATCATACCGTAAATGGCTGCCCTGTAAATTCCGGCGATATGATGGCTTCCGGAACAATTTCAGGAACAGATAAAAATTCTTATGGATCTATGCTGGAACTTACCTGGAGCGGCAAGGAACCTCTTAAGCTAAACGGAGGTAGCGAGAGAAAATTTATTGAAGATAATGATACAGTTATTATGCGCGGATACTGCCAGAGTGAGGGTCGCAGGATAGGTTTTGGTGAAGTAAAAACCAAATTACTACCTGTCTTTGAACCAAAGAAGAAATAATTTTCAGTTTACACTAGATAAAAAAAGCTGCCAAAATTGGCAGCTTTTTTAATATATACTATTTCTCTTCTCCTTTTTTCAGATCCTGAAAGTCAGTATCACTTTCTCTTTCCGAATGCACTTCCGGAGTTTCATCTTTAGGATTTGACTCCAGCTCCTCTTCCTTTTTTTGGGTAGCGTCCTGGAATTCTTTCCGTGGACGATCCTTGTCAGCTTTCTTTATTGCATCAAACCTCTTTTCAAGTTCTTTTATATCAATCTCTTTATCAACCATAATTTTATTATTGTTTATAGGATGAATTTACAAATGATGAAAAACTATTCCGATGAGATTAATAATGTTTAACAATAGATATTAAAATATTGAAAAAGTTTTTCAGAAACAGATGCTAATTTAAGTGGTTTTCCAACGTTTCGGCCTGAATACTTTGGTGAGATGAATGATGCACTACCTTCCCACTTTTTAAAATAATTAACTGCGGACTTTCATGACGCACGCTAAAACGTGAGGCAATATCGTTGGAGATATTCCTGTGGTTGAGAAGATCCAGAAAATAAAGCTTTACATCGTTATACTCTTCTTTATAATCTGATTCGAATTGCTTCAAAACCATCCTGCTTATTCCACAGCGTGTAGAATGCTTCAAAATAGCCACAGCATGATCTGCAGACTCTTTTTGGATATCGTCCAGTTGTTCAATGGATGTGAGTTCATTCCATGGGACTTTTTTCACTTCATCTTTAGCTATATCGCGCTCACTCTTAAATACTTTATCAAATATTCCCATAGGTTTCTCTTTTACGTAAAATTAATTCTTAATAACTTTATTAGCAATCATAGTGCCTCTTTTTAATAAAACTTAACAGAAGACGTCTTTTTGTCGCTTATTTCCTTAAAACAACTGTCATTTTGTCTTGTTTTTCATTGGGTACATAAATTGCTATTTCTGAAGAAAAACAAATACGATGAATTTCAATAACTATACTATAAAATCACAGGAGGCCATCCAGCAGGCACAACAGCTTGCTCAGGAAATGGGCCATCAGCAAATAGAGAACGAACATATTTTTAAAGCCATCACCAAAGTTGATGAAAATGTAACTCCGTTCCTGCTGAAAAAACTGAACATTAATGTTAGCCTGTTTAACCAGATCCTGGATAATACGCTGCAAAGTTTTCCGAAGGTAAGCGGTGGCGATATCATGCTTTCCAGGGAAGCGGGAAAAACAGTTAACGAAGCGTCTATTGTTGCAAAAAAAATGAACGATGAGTATGTTTCTGTCGAGCACCTGATTTTGGCAATTTTCAAGTCTTCCAGTAAAGTTGCACAGATTCTAAAAGACCAGGGAGCAACAGAAAAAGGATTAAAAGCAGCCATTGAAGAATTACGCAAAGGAGATCGCGTTACTTCTCAAAGTGCAGAAGAAACTTACAATTCTTTAGATAAGTACGCTAAAAACCTGAATCAGCTTGCGGAAGAAGGTAAACTGGATCCGGTGATTGGCAGAGATGAAGAGATACGCCGAATTTTGCAAATATTGTCCCGAAGAACAAAAAACAACCCAATGTTGGTGGGAGAACCGGGAACAGGAAAAACAGCAATAGCCGAAGGTCTCGCCCATAGGATTGTAGATGGTGATATTCCTGAAAACCTTAAAGACAAGCGCATTTATTCCCTGGATATGGGAGCCTTAATAGCCGGTGCAAAATATAAAGGAGAATTTGAAGAAAGGCTAAAAGCTGTAATTAAAGAAGTAACCGGCAGCGATGGAAACATTGTCCTGTTTATAGATGAAATACATACTCTTGTGGGTGCCGGTGGCGGCCAGGGAGCAATGGATGCAGCTAATATTTTAAAACCTGCACTTGCCCGCGGAGAATTACGTGCAATAGGAGCAACCACTTTGGATGAGTATCAGAAGTATTTCGAAAAAGATAAAGCTCTTGAGAGACGTTTTCAAAAAGTAATTGTAGAAGAGCCCGATGTGGAAAGCGCCATTTCTATTCTGCGTGGAATTAAAGAGAAATATGAAACTCACCATAAGGTTAGGATTAAGGATGAAGCCATTATTGCGGCTGTAGAACTATCTCAGCGCTATATTACCAACAGGTTTTTGCCAGATAAGGCAATAGACCTGATGGACGAAGCTGCTTCTAAATTAAGAATGGAGATCAACTCCAAACCTGAGGAACTGGATGTTCTTGACCGTAAGATTATGCAGCTGGAAATAGAAATTGAAGCAATTAAACGTGAAAAAGACGAGTCTAAGCTTAAAATACTCAGGGCAGATCTCGCAAATCTTAAAGAAGAGCGCAATGAATTAAATGCGCAGTGGAAAAACGAAAAGGAACTGGTTGATAATATTCAGAATACAAAATCTGATATTGAAAACTTCAGACTTGAAGCTGAAAGAGCAGAGCGCGACGGCGATTATGGAAAAGTAGCGGAAATACGTTATGGTAAAATAAAAGAAGCGCAGGAGAAACTGGAAAAACTTCAGCAGAGCGTAGCCGAAAGGCAAGATGGAAAATCCCTGATCCAGGAGGAAGTCACTAACGATGATATTGCAGAGGTCGTGGCAAAATGGACCGGGATTCCGGTTACTAAAATGCTGCAAAGTGAGAGGGAAAAGCTTCTTAAGCTGGAAGACGAACTCCACAAAAGGGTCGTTGGGCAGGAAGAGGCGATCCAGGCGGTTAGTGATGCGGTAAGACGAAGCAGGGCCGGATTGCAAGATCAAAACAGGCCGATAGGCTCCTTCCTCTTTCTTGGTACAACCGGGGTAGGTAAAACAGAACTTGCAAAAGCCCTGGCAGAATACCTGTTTGATGACGAAGCTGCGATGACACGGATTGATATGAGCGAATACCAGGAAAGGCACTCTGTAAGCCGTCTCGTAGGTGCCCCTCCTGGTTATGTTGGTTATGATGAAGGCGGGCAGTTAACAGAGGCTGTGAGAAGAAAGCCGTATTCTGTAGTCCTGCTTGATGAAATTGAAAAAGCACATCCAGATACTTTTAACATCCTTCTTCAGGTCCTTGATGAAGGAAGGTTGACGGATAATAAAGGACGCCTTGCAGACTTTAAAAACACGATAATCATAATGACTTCTAACATGGGAAGCCAGATTATCCAGGAGAAGTTTGAAGCCATAAAAGATCCTGATACAGCCATGGAATCTGCGAAGACTGAAGTTCTGGGATTGCTGAGACAAACAGTGCGTCCTGAATTTATAAACAGAATTGATGATATTGTTATGTTTAGTCCGCTAACGCAAAAAGACATTCGTAAAATTGTAGATTTTCAGTTACGCGGAGTTAAAAAGATGCTGGCGAAGCAAAATATCGTACTGGATGCCACAGACGATGCGATTAAATATCTCGCCTCCCGTGGTTTCGATCCACAATTTGGGGCAAGGCCGGTTAAGCGGGTTGTTCAGCGGGAAGTTCTGAATAAGCTTTCTAAAGAAATCTTAGCAGGCAAAATAAATGCAGATAGTATTATCCTGCTGGACGAATTTGACGGTATCCTGGTGTTTAGAAATCAGGAGCAATTAGCAGAAAGCGAATAAATCTTGAGAATATTTTTTAACAAAAAAGGCTGCAGATATCTGCAGCCTTTTTCGATAATGGTAAAATTTCAACTACCACTTATCAATTTCTGTTCTTAATTCTTCTTTGCTTTTGCCGGTTCGCTCTTGCAGGCGTCCCAGCATCTCATCAAATTTGCCTTCGGTATAAGTGGCGTCATCATCGGTCACTTTACCGTATTTCTGCTTAAATTCTCCACGAATCTGTTTCCATTTACCTTCAACTCTATCATCATTCATAATCTTTGATTTTAAATTAATACTAACATTAAAAATACAATTAGAAAACCTTCTATTCTCTCAACAAACCGCCATTTTTATCTTAATGATTTGTTATTTTTACTGCTAAAAAGAAAACCTATGAGAAGCTTAGCCAGCCTTGCTTTTGCCCTGTTACTCATGGGCTGCGCCACGACAAGAAGAATTAATAATGACCAGGCAAGCTTAAAGTTTCTCGATGATTTTGTTTTGGATGCAGACTTAAAAGTTGACGGTACTAAAGTGGGAGGCCTCTCCGGAATAGATTTCAGTAATGGCAAATATTATATTATTTGTGATCAACCTTCTAATCCCAGGTTCTACATTGCAGATATAAAATTAAATGGATTCTCTATAGATACGGTTAGCATTGAGAATGTAGTAACTATGCAGCAGCCTGAAGCTCCCGAAAACCTTTATCTTGACCTGGAATCCATTAGATTTCAACCCGAATCGAATACGGTAATGATTAGCAGTGAAGGTAGTATCGACAAGGGAAGAGACCCCGGAATCTTTAGATTCTCAGCAAATGGTGAATTTATTGAAGGATATACCATCCCGGATTATTTTTTAGCTTCAGGAGAACAAAAACCACGTAATAATGGTGTTTTTGAAGGGATGACTAAAAGTGTTGATTCTGAAGGTTATTGGGTCGCGACAGAATTGCCGCTGGAAAAAGACGGGCCTAAACCAAAGCTGTTCCCGACAAATTCACCCGTGCGTTTCACTCTGTATAATTCCGAAGAAAATAAAGCGGTAAAACAATTTGCCTACAAGCTGGATGGTATTTCGAAAATTCCTTTTCTGTACTTTGCTGTAAATGGTGTTACTGAAATCCTGGAATACGAAAAGGAAAAATTCCTAGTGCTGGAACGGTCCTTTTCTGCGGGACACGGCACTAATAGTAATACCGTGAAAATATTTGCCGCAAATGCCCAAAACGCCACAAATACGTTGAAAATAAACCGACTCCGAAAATCTGACTATCGATTTGCGGATAAAGAACTTATTTTTAACTTCAAATCTGTAAAAAAGCAGCTTTCTGAAGAAATAATAGATAATATTGAAGGGATGTGCTTCGGCCCTGTTCTTCCTAACGGGAATCGTTCTCTCGTTTTAATTTCTGATAATAACTTTAATAGCTTTGGAAAACAGCTCTCACAGATCATTCTTCTTGAAATAGAACATCTAAATTAGGTGCAACTAATCCTGAAGAATTTCAGTTTCAATTACAACCATAATATTATGAAATACCTTCTTTTAATTTCAGTCCTTCTCTTTGCCTCCTGTGCAGGAATAAAAAATGATGATTCCGTGACGACATATTACTTTATTCGCCATGCCGAAAAAAGTACTATAGATCCGGCAAATGAAGATCCGGAACTTACAGAAGCAGGAAGAACACGAGCTGAAAAATGGGCGGAAATTTTCAGGAAAATAGATTTTGATCTTATTTACAGCTCTCAGTATAAACGTACCGTGAATACTGCCACACCAATTGCTGAATCTCAGGATAAGGAAATCAAATATTTTAATACGCAAAAGCTCAATGATCAGCAATTTCAGAAAGAAACCAGGGGGAAAACTGTTTTGGTGGTTGGGCACAGCAATTTAAATCCGGAATGGGTAAATTACATTCTGAAAGAGGAGAAATATTCCAATATCCCAGAAGATGAGTATGGCAGTCTTTTTATTGTTACCATACATCCAAACGGGAGCAGAACTTCCCAGGTGCTTTACATTAATTAGAAGCTACTCTATAAGTTCCACTTCAATATCTTCATTAATGATTTTTGAAACCAGGCTGAGCTCACCCGCGGTATAAAGACTATCCAATTTCTTTAAGTCTACCCCGGCGTCCCTGTACTTAAAATTCTCGTAATCAACAAAACGAATACCATTAATCACTCTTGGATTTATTGCTTTTCGAAATCTCACGCCCCCTCCGTTAACTTCAAAATTATAAGCAAGATAATCTACGGTAAAAATATCTTCATTAATCCAGTACAAATATTCATCTTCATGATCGCTTCCATTTGTCCCCGCCTCAAACGTAACTTTAATTTCGTAATATCCTTTGCCGTTAATAGTATCGCGGCCAACTAATTTTTTATTAACTCCCGGATCGTTAAGACCAAAAGGTAATTGCAAAAAATAATGAACAGAATTCACGCTGTTACTCACAGAATTTATAATCGAATCTGCCACTTTAACAACAGAATCATTTCTAAACCTTATAAGTCCGTTGTTAGAAAGTAGGTCACGGGTTTTAGAGCCTAAAGAATCGATAACTAAGCGCTCTAGTTCAAATTCGTCGTTATTGCGGATACTTTTATAAGAAACATTTCTAAAGTTGAAGTTTATACGGGCCCTTTGGTAGTTCTCCCCACCTGCAATTTCAATTGCTTTATTTACCACCTCCTGTGCATCACTTTCTTCATTCGATTCCTTACAGGAAAAAAATACTAATACTATAATTAAAACGGTAAACCTATATTTCATAAAACTTCCAAATTGCAGCAAAGATAGCCATTTACAGGGGATTTATATCATCCTTAAAAACATCAAAATACTTAGCTGATTGCTGAATTTTAAAGAAACATTATAAGCTTTTCTAAATAAAGCTTCCTATTTTTGCAGGTCTATGAAGAATTCTAACACCATCAACATAAAAAACCGAAAGGCGAAATTTGAATATGAATTTCTCGATAAATACATCGCGGGAATTCAGCTTGCAGGGACTGAGATTAAGGCAATTCGCCAGGGAAAAGCCTCTATTGCCGAAAGCTTTTGCGAATTTCAAAATCACGAGCTTTTTGTAATTAATATGCATGTTGAGGAATATTCCCATGCCACTCATTTTAATCATAATCCCAAAAGTGAGCGGAAGTTACTTCTTCAGAAAAGGGAACTGCGGAAATTGGAAAAAGAAGTAAAGAATTCGGGTTTAACAATCATTCCGTTACGATTGTTTATTAACGACCGCGGACTGGCAAAAATCCAGATCACCCTTGCTAAAGGTAAAAAGATATACGACAAGAGGGAGACCATCAAAAACCGTGAGAGCAAGAGAAAACTGGACCGTATCAAAAAAGAATTCAATTCATAAAATATTTACAGGTACAGTCTGAAGCTCCAATCAACAAATTTACTCACCTAAACTGTAAACTTTTTTCTTATTTTGCGGCCTCAAATCACACTACATGTACAGGCTGCTTTTACTTTTTTTTCTTCTAATTTCTTCGTCTTCAGTATTAGCACAAATCACCGGAAAAGTTACCGATAACAGCGGCGAAGCTTTGCCCTATGTAAATGTATATACCGATAATGGGCATTTTGGGACCACCACCAATGAGAACGGATTTTATAGTCTAAAGACTTCCAATCCCGGAACTTATCATCTTATTTTTCAGTTTCTGGGCTATAAAAGCCTAAAAAAGGAGGTAAATGTTCAAAAATTTCCCTTTGAACTGAATATTTCAATGGAAGAAGAGACCACAAGTCTTTCTGAAGTTACCGTAGATGCCAATGAAAATCCGGCAAATGCCATTATTCAGAATGCCATCGATTTTCGGAAGGAAAATGCGGCAAAAGTTGAAGAATATACTGCAGATTTCTATTCCCGCGGACTCTGGAGGATCAAAAATGCACCCGAAAAGATTTTGGGACAGGAAATTGGCGATTTAGGCGGTGGTCTAGATTCTACCCGTAGCGGAATTGTGTATTTAAGTGAAACCATTTCTGAAATTTCATATAGAAAACCAGGTGATTTTAAAGAAAAGATCATTGCTTCAAAAGTAAGTGGCAACGACAATGGTTTCAGCTTAAACTCTGCCCAGGAAGCTTATTTTTCCTTCTACAAAAATACTATTGAGATTAATAGCCATATCGTTTCCCCGATTGCAGATTATGCATTTAATTACTATAATTATAAGCTGGAAGGCACATTTTATGATGATAATGGGCATTTAATCAATAAGATCAAAGTTACTCCCAAACGGTCGGAAGATCGTGTATTTTCAGGATATATTTATATTGCAGAGGACTTTTGGCAAATTTTTGGCGTAGAGCTTAAGACCACGGGAAAAGCCATCCAGGTTCAACCAATAGAAACCCTTCAGTTTAAGCAGAATTATAAATTTTCTGAAGAAAACGAGTTCTATATTCAGATTTCCCAAACGGTGGACTTTGAATTTGCCATGTTCGGGATTGCAGGTGACGGAAGGTTTACTGCAGTTTACAGTAATTACAATTTTGAACCCGAGTTTGACAAACGGAGTTTTGGCAAAGAAGTACTCGCTTTTGCCCCGGCAGCAAATAAAAAGGATTCTTTGTTCTGGAAAAACCTGAGACCGGTCCCGCTTACTTCCGAAGAAAAGAATGACTACATAAAGAAAGACAGTATTCAGGAGAAAAAGCAGTCCCGGCAATACCTTGATTCTATTGATGCCGCAAGGAACAAATTTCAGTTTACAGATCCTTTAATGGGTTATACTTACCGCAATTCGTATAAGAAAAGGATGTTCAGTATTAGTTCTCCCTTATTTGGTGTTAAATTCAATACCGTACAGGGCTGGAATACTTCAGTAGATGTGGAATTTCAGCAAAACAACGTTGATAATGATACCAAATACTGGCGCATCTTTTCTGAATTAAACTATGGCCTGGCCGAAGAGCGATTCAGAATAAACGGAGGATTTGAGAAAAAATTTAATGATATTAACAATGCTCGTCTGAAAATTACCGGTGGTGTTGAAACTGCTCAAATTAATACCCGCGAACCTATTACGAGATTGATAAACAGCATTGCCACGCTATATTTTGAAAGAAATTATATGAAGTTATACGAACGCTCCTTTGCGGAAATAGAATATGAGCAGGAGATAGTTAACGGATTTGACTTCTCCGGAAATTTATCTTTTGAAGAGCGCACACCCTTAACCAATACCACAGATTATGTTTTTATAGCCCGGGATGATGTGGAATATACTTCCAACAATCCCCTAGCGCCCAATGATTTTGGTTCTGTTCCTTTTGAAGAACACCAAATCTTTAAATTAAACATTCTTGGGGAAATTAATTTTGGACAAAAGTATATGAGTTATCCGGACAGGAAATACAACATCCCGAATGAGAAATATCCAAAAGTGTACCTCGCTTACGAAAAAGGATTTGGGTCTGATACTGAAAATTACAATTTTGATCAATTTAAAGCGCTTGTGACGCAGCAAATAAGCCTGGGAAATAAAGGAGAATTTGGATACAGCGCCAGCGGAGGTACTTTTTTAAATGCTGAAGATATTGCTTTTGTAGACTACCAGCATTTTAACGGAAACCAGACCAGGATTGGCTTTGGAAGCTATCTGCAGACTTTTAACCTGCTCCCGTATTACGCGCTGAGTACAAACCAGACTTATGCAGAAGGACATTTGGAACATAATTTCCAGGGATGGATTTTGGGTAAAATCCCTTTTTTAAACAAACTGAATTACAACCTTATTCTGGGTGCTCACGCACTTTACACTCAGGAAAACAAGCCTTATTCAGAATATTCTGTGGGTATAGATAACCTCGGATTTGGCAAATATCGGTTCTTAAGGCTGGATTACGTAGTCTCTAACCAGGATGGAAACCGGGACGGGGCATTTATCTTCGGATTAAAATTTTGATGCACTATCCTACCAATGCCGAAAAATGGCAAAAAAAGAGCCGGACAAAAGTTTTGAATTCATTCAAGGAAATTCAAATTTAGGTCCGGCCAGTAAAATATTTTAAGTAAGATCTATTCTTCTTCGTCCTTAGTTTTGTTTTCGGCGGCAGATTCTTTAGAAAAATCTGTAAAGCCATTTTTAATCAACAGGTTGTACCACTGGATGATCTTCTTTATATCACTGGCATAAACCCTGTCCACATCATACTCCGGAAGAACTTCAGCAAAGTAATCCTCCAGTTTTGCTTTGGAAGCTTTATGGTCTATTGCCTCTCCTCCATCTTCCTTTTCTTTTATCTTCTGAAGCACCTCGCCTAACGGAACTTCTTCAGTATAAGTGTAAATAGCAATTTCACTAAGTACGCTTACATTGTGACGTAAGTTTACAGATATTTTTTTTCCGTCAACGATAGAAGTTGCTATAAACCCTCCGCGAGTTTGTGCATTCATCTCATATAATCCCGGTTTACCTGAGATTGCCAGTATTTTTTCTAAACCCATAGTTCTTTTTCAATTTCGGTGGCAAATATGATATTACTGCCCCAATTATCAAAATGATTATCTGCCTTTTTTCATCTCCGGAAAACGCATCTTATACTCGATCTTGATTTTTCCTTTTGAAATATTGCTGAGCTTGCTTTTTATAAGTCGTTTTTTAAGGCTGGAAAGCTTATCTGTAAACAAAATTCCTTCAATGTGATCGTATTCATGCTGAATCACTCTCGCCGCTAACCCGGAATAGCTTTCCTTGTGTGTATTGAAATTTTCGTCCTGATACTCGATCACAATATCCGGTTTTCTAAAAACGTCTTCTCTTACTTCCGGAATACTCAAACAACCTTCATTAAAACCCCATTCCTCACCTTCTTCCTGAATAATTCTAGGATTAATAAATACCTTTCTAAGGTTTAAAAGCTGTTCCTTCTCCTTCTCATCCAATTCCTCATCTTCTGCAAATGGTGCAGGATCTATCATGAACATCCTTACCGGAATTCCAACCTGTGGCGCGGCCAGTCCCACTCCGTAAGCGTTGTACATTGTGTCCCACATATTATTTATTAATTCTTCCAGCTTGGGAAAATCTTCAGGAATTTCTTTCGCTTTTTTCCTCAAAACCGGATCTCCATAAGCTACAATAGGTAAAATCATTTTTAAATGTTTATTGTTAAAGGTCTAATGTTAAGTAACCTTCTGTATCACTCTCTTTTATTAGTTTTCTCTGCTGTTCTACGTGAAGAAACAAAAATAGCAGTTAATTCTCTTCCTTCTTTTAATGCCGATTCAAATTCTATACCTGTCGCCAATTTTCCTCTTTAAGAAACTCCATCCAAAAAACACATTCGTCGGCTTCTTCAATAACAATACTTAATTTCGAGATAAAAGCTTTTTTGCTCTGGCCCAAACTGGCAGCTCTATAGTTTGCAGCTACTGAAGTTGAGGACCTTATTAACTGATGCTTAATATGCCTTCCTAAAGCAGATTCCGGCAACGAAAGGGCAATTTTCACACATAAATGTGCAAAATCTTTAGAACGTAATTTAAGATCTCTCAGCATTGAGAATGACTTTTCTATTAAACCTTAAGCCTTTAACCCTAATCATTTATACAAATAAGATTGTAAAATAATCGTTGCACTAATTTCGTCAACAAGTGCTTTATCTTTTCTCTTTTTCTTGGACATTCCGCTATCGATCATACTCTGAAAAGCCATTTTAGAGGTAAAACGCTCGTCTACTCTTTTCATTTGCATCTGCGGAAATTTTTCAGAAAACTTTTTTAAAAACTCCTGGATATAAACTTCACTTTCTGAAGCTGAATTATCCATTTGCCGGGGCTCCCCAATTAAAACAAGCTCTACATTCTCTGATTTAAAATAGTTTTCCAGATAAGGCAGTAATTCTTTGGTAGCAACTGTGGCGAGACCTGAAGCAATAATTTGCATCTCATCTGTAACCGCAATACCTGTGCGCTTTACTCCATAATCCAGTGCCAAAATCCTTGCCATATCAAAAATTTGCACAAATGTAAGGTTTATATCACTATGCATCCAAAATTTAGCCATAAGCTGTTATATTTGCGGAAAACATTTAAGAATGGATCAATTACAAGCAAAAATTACAGAAGCCTGGGAGAACCGGGACTTACTTCAAAATAAAGAAACAACAGATGCCATACGTGAGGTCATTGAACTACTTGACCAGGGAAAGCTGAGAACAGCGGAGCCAACAGCAGACGGCTGGCAGATAAATGAATGGGTTAAAAAAGCAGTTGTATTGTACTTCCCAATTCAGAAAATGGAAACCCTGGAAGCAGGTATTTTTGAATATCACGACAAAATGCCTTTAAAAAGAGGTTATAAAGAAAAAGGAATCCGTGTGGTTCCTAATGCGGTTGCACGGCATGGTGCTTATATTTCCAGCGGAGTAATTATGATGCCCAGCTATGTAAATATTGGTGCATATGTAGATGAAGGCACTATGGTGGATACATGGGCTACGGTAGGAAGTTGTGCACAGATTGGCAAAAATGTACATTTAAGCGGTGGTGTTGGAATTGGCGGAGTTTTAGAACCACTACAGGCCGCTCCGGTCATTATTGAAGACAATGCTTTTTTAGGCTCCAGAAGTATCGTGGTAGAAGGGATTCGCGTAGAAAAAGAAGCTGTACTTGGTGCAAATGTAGTACTTACAGGTTCTACAAAAATTATTGATGTTACAGGAGATGAGCCAAAACAGTTTAAAGGTTATGTGCCGGCAAGATCTGTGGTGATCCCTGGTAGTTATACTAAAAAATTCCCGGCAGGTGAATATCAGGTACCATGTGCTCTTATTATTGGAAAAAGAAAAGAAAGCACGAACAAAAAAACATCACTTAATGATGCTCTAAGGGAGTACAGCGTTGCTGTGTAACCATGAAATAATCTTATAAAGAAGATAACCCGGGAGAATAAGGATGAAGATTTTAATTATTCAGAATAAAAGAATTGGTGACGTATTATTGGCGTCAATTATACCCAACAATTTGAAGAAAAAATATCCGAATTCGGTTATCTTCTTTCTCTGCTATGATTATGCTGCACCAGTATTGGAGAACAATCCGAATATTGACCATATTATCGCTGTAAAGGAGAAGGAATTAAAGCAGATCAAAAATCTTATTAGTACGGCGTCCTACATTAAAGATGAGAAATTTGATGTAATTATAGATCCATATGTCAAATTTCAAAGTCAGTTCCTGAGCCTGTTTAGCAATGCAAAAAAGCGCATTAGTTATCAAAAAAAGACATTGCCACTCGCCTACACCCACAAAATTCCTATTCTCGCAGAACAGGACTCTCCTTTTGGAAAAGCAATAGATGACAGAATCAATTTAATAAAATGTCTGGATGGGGAAGTAGAAATTGAAGCAGCTCCAAAATTGTTTCTAACCGAAGAAGAAAAGAAAGAAGGTGCAACTTTTTTGCAGCCTTTAAATAAAAACAGGAAAACCATTATGTTTGGGATCCTGGGGAGTGATGCTTCCAAATCGCTTCCTGTCTCCTATACTGCAGAAATTATTAATTATTTAATTGATAATTACGACGTAAATATTATTTTCAATTATATCCCATCCCAAAGATCAAGTGTAGATAAAATCTTAGCAGAAGTCAAAACTTCAGATAAGATCTACCCGGACATCTTCGGAAAAAGCCTGAGGGATTTTATTAAGATCATCTACCACTGTGACGGTATGATTGCAAATGAAGGAGGCAGTATACACATAGCAAAAGCCTTTAAAAAAGCTACTTTTACCATTTTTTCACCATATATTGTAAAGGAATTCTGGGCAACATTCGAGAATGAACCTCAAAACCAGTCGATACATCTAAAGGATGTAAAACCTGAATTGTTTGCAGGAAAGAGTAAAAAAGAACTTTATAAGCAAAGCTCATCTTTATACCACGAATTTACACCAGATTATATTCTGCCACAGATTAACGAATTCATGAAGAAGAATTCTTTTTAATCCCGGAAGCCGTTGTGGTACTTTTTTGATCGCGGGTAGCTTTTCTTATCGCAAGGTTCTTATCTATTGAAACCTGATTCTTATAACCGCGTGAGTGATCCAGGTGCAGGCAAATCGCGCTGTATCTAATCTGCTTAGCACGAATTCCAAAATTCATCAGTCGTTCCCCAAGCTCCCTGTCCTGTCCCCCGTACTGCATTCTTTCATCAAAACCGTTTACTTCCAGAATATCTTTTTTCCAACCCGAAGAGTTATGACCATTCCATGTTGCTGAAGTAGGCGTTAATAAATTCAGTATCCAGCTCTTAAATCCATGAGCATCAATTTTATTATTCTTAAATGAAGAAGAAAGTCCGTTCTTTTTTAGCCATTTTAAGTTGAAACAGTGTCCTGTTAATATATCTTCCTTCTCGATTTTTTGGGAAAGGTCCATAGGAAGTTTAAAATAACCGCCGCTTAAAAAATAGCCGTAAGTCCTGTATTTCACATGCTTCTCAATAAAATCTTCGCGCACAATGCAATCCCCGTCACTCATCACAATATAGTCGCTCTCTGTAGCTACAATTGCTTTATTCAGAATTTCGGATTTTTGAAAGCCCCTGTCCGGGTGCCATACATGTTTTATCGGAATTTCAGTCTTTGATTTAAATTCTTCAATAAGAGCTTTTGTTCCTTCTCCTGAACCATCGTCTGCAATTACTATTTCAAAATTTCGGTAGGTTTGAACGGTATAACTCCATAGAACTTTCTTCAACCATTCTTCAGCATTATACGTACTTAAAATTACCGATGTATCAATAGCCTTCATTAAAATTGGATTTACCCCAAAAATACTTAATTTTATCCACTTGAAATCCTTTGATATCTAGATGCGGGCACCCATAACAGTTTTAATACCTACATACAACGAAGAAGAATTAATAGAGCAGGCCATTTCCTGTTCGGGTTTTGCAGACGAGGTTTTAATTATGGATTCTTACAGTACAGATGCCACAGTTAAAATATCAGAAAAACATAATTGTACCATCCTACAACGTAAATTCGATAATTTTTCTAATCAGAAGAATTACGGGATCGCAAGGGCAAAGAACGACTGGATCCTGGTGCTGGATGCTGATGAATACATCACTTACGAACTGCGCAATGAAATTCTTTCAGCGATAAAAAACCCGAAGCATAAGGCGTACAAGATGTTATTCAAAAATTATTTTATTAACCGGTTCATCCATCATGGAACAAACGGAAATAAGATAAAGCTCAGATTATTCAATAGAAAATTCTGCAGATATGAAGGTCTGGTTCATGAGCAACTTATATGCGAAGGATCTGTTGGTGTGCTTAAAGGCAGAATATTACATTATACCTACAGAAATCTGTGGCACTTCTTTCAGAAGAAAAATCAGTATTCTGAGTTGCAGTCCACGCAACTTTTTCAGCGGAAGAAAGAAGTAGGGGCAGCTCCGTTGCTACTTAAGCCACTCTACAGGTTTTTAAGTGAATATATTCTGCGACTGGGTTTTATGGACGGTGTAGCAGGGTTAACCTCTACTTCTATGAATGGTTACGGGGTTCTAAGCCGGTATGTGAAGCTCCAGATTTTAAACGGAAAAATTAAGGATCCCGAATTGAAAAATTATAATCAGTACACTCAGGAGCTTATGAGGGAAGCCAAACGCACTGGATCTTCAAAAAACCCGAAGGAGAAAATTTATAAATTTCATTTTCTCTGGAATCCGGTTAAGGCTTTCCTTAAACAGTATTTCATCAAAAGAAATTTTCTTGCAGGAAAAGAAGGTTATATCTTGAGCTACCTTGAAGGTTTTAAAGCTTATAATATTGTTCTTTATCATTGGCTAATGAAAAGGAATATGGACTGACTTATTTTTTCAATCCTAGTCGTTTCTTAAACTCCTTTTTCTTCCTTGCCTTTTCCTGAAATTTCTGAATATGACTCCACAATTCAGAAAAAACTTCTTCTTCAGTTTCCGGGATTAACTTCGCATATTCATTTGCTATTATTTTCGCCATGTCCTCAAAACGAGTAATGCGATGCAAATTTTTCATTCGTTCTTCAAAATTCAGAGGCTCAAATTTCATCCGGTTTAAATCTACCAAATAAAATTCAAAATTTCCGTTATTGGTTTGAATGAGTGTATTTCCCGGAGAGTGATCCAGAAAGTTGACGTTATTTTCGTGTAACCGAAATGTAAACCGGGTAAATGCCCTGAGTATTTCCTCTCTCTGAGGATAATCAGGCTCATGAATTAATTCCCTAAAGGTAAGATCATATGGAATCTGTTCGCACACATAAAAGCTCTCTGTAAATAATAAACCGGACGCTTCTGCATAGGCAACAGGAACAGGAGTTTTTAAATTGTGTGACAATAAATAATTTGCGTTTTCAAAAGAGCGACGTGCCTTGGATTTTCTGAAATATTTGTATGCTACCTGATTAATCAGATTGGGTTTTTTGAAAGATTTTACGTTTAGCCTTTTCCCGTTGAGATCGAAGATTTTAATGTCGTTACGCTGACCTTTATCCAGTACTTCCCCTTCTCTACTGAAATGATTTATAAAGTGCAGAATTTCTTCTCTCTGATCTGCAAAAGCTTTTTCTACCACAAATTTCATAGCACAAAAATAAGTTTTTAATAAAGATTTCCCGTCTGAAAAAAGTTTTATCGAGGTACCGCAATGGGAATTCAAGTGAGGCAAATTGTATATTTCCTGCTAAAGTGGTAATCTTGTAACAATGGGGACTAAGACAGAAAGTGAAAGAACTTATAAAATAGGATTTATTTTCCTAGACGAAATCCATCATATCTTTCATTTTATCAGCATTGCGACAGAGCTTTCGAAAACTCAAAAAGTAAGTATTCTCACCTATCCTTCAAACCACGATTTGCTGCGCAGAAGCATTAAAGAGTTGGATGGCGATAATATTACCGTAGAAGAGTTGCCGACTTCAGCTTTCCGGTCTTTTACTGATAGAATAAAAGGCAGAGAATTGCCAAGAAAAGGATTCTGGATCAAGAAAAACAAAAAGTATATTCTCAAAACTTTTGATGCTGTAGTTTTCACTGATTATTTTCACAAGTACCTGTTACGAGATAGAAAACCGGGCAAAACACCTAAACTTCTCAAATTTCCACATGGCACCCCCGGCAGGGCTTACGCCTTTAATAAGAGTCAGTTGGATTTTGACTTTCAGCTGATAATTGGCAATTTTCAGTACCAGCAGTATAAGGAGATGGGACTGTTAGGAAATCATCCTGCTATCACCGGCTACGCTAAATTAGATGCATTAAAAGCGAAGGAAAGAAATTTCTCTTTTGGGAATAAAAAACCCGTTGTTTTATACAATCCTCATTTCGACCCAAACTTATCTTCGTGGAAGCACGAAGGCCTTGAAGTACTCGATTATTTTTATAATCAGGAACATTTCAATTTAATTTTTGCTCCGCATTTACACCTTTTTCAGGAAAATAAAGGCGGACACAAGGCTTCTGAAATTCCTGAAAAATTTTACCGGAAAAAAAATATTCACATAGATTTGGGAAGTCTGAAAAGTATAGATATGTCTTACTTAAATTCGGCTGATCTTTACGTCGGCGATGTTTCCAGCCAGGTCTATGAATTTATTATCACCCCCAAACCTTGTATATTTTTAAATCCAAACGAGCTTCAGTATGAAAATGATTTCAGTTTTAGATTTTGGAAATGTGGTGAGGTTATAAATTCTGCAAAACAGCTGAATGAAGCTCTGACAAAGGCAACAGCAGATTTTGCCAAATATCGAACTGTTCAGAAAAAAATAACCGAAGAAAATTATTATACCGAAGAAGGCTCTACTGCTTCAGAAAGAGGAGCAAAAGCGATTATTTCCTATCTGGATAAAGCTTTAGCGTAAAAGAAAAAGTAGCCTTTTACAGATACTTTTCAATTCCGTTTTCACAGCTAACCATTTTCTCATCCATCGCCCTCTGTTGTATTTCCCGGTTTACAATACTTTTTTCTTTAGAGCTTTCTTTGTGCCAAATATGGTAAACAATTCCGGCATAACGAAGACGCTTTCCGTCGACGCCTTTGTTCAACAATCTTACCACCATTTCGGAATCTTCCTGGCCCCAGCCGGTCATATCCTCATTATAACCATTAATTTCAATAAAATCTTTTCTCCAAAAAGACAAATTGCAACCTCGGACTTTCTTTGAAAGCTCATTCTTTTGTTTATAAAAACTGCTCAAAAAAGGAATATGTAGACTCCTTGTCCGCTTCTTAATTCCGCTGGCAAAAAAATCATAACTGATTCTTCCTTCCTCAAAAATTTCCTGCAAAGCTTCTTCCTGAATATTCACCCGGCTCCCAAACTGAAAAGTTCCCGTTTTCGTATTGTTGATATGATCCCTGACAAAATCTTTATGTAAAATACAGTCCCCATCTGTTTGAATTATATAATCTGAAGTAGCTTGTGCAATAGCCTTATTTAAAATCGAAGTTCTTCTAAACCCTTCATCTTCCTGCCATACATGCTTTATTGGAAGACCCTGATCTTTGTGCTTCTTGATAACGTTAGCCGTTTCTTCAGTAGAGCCGTCGTCTGCAATTACTATTTCATCTGGCGCCGTACTTTGATTTTTTACACTTTTTAAAACCAGGTTTAAAGCTTCAGGCCAGTTGTAGGTAGAAATAAGTAAAGCAGTTTTCATTTCAATATGGTTTCAAAGTTGATTTTATTAACAGAGCTATTCTTTTTGCAAATTTACTACGGAATAAAACAAAGTCACATTCCTTTCTCTATGCCGAAAATCGCCAAATTTCGGGCTTCACTTAAAATGTGATTTAAACCATTGTCCGAAATTCTTTTTATAGATATAAAAATCTGAAGGAATTAAGGTCTTATAATCTAAATTACTGCTGATTTGCTCCACAGAATTTCCTTTTACAAACGCTAATTTTTTCCATTTTTCCGGCTCCAAATAGAAAAAATCCTGATATTCTGAAAAATTTTTACTGTTTACAGCACGCCATTTTTCCAAAAACTGATCTGGATTCGTCTCCTCCCGGTGCCCCCAATTCCTGAATTTAGTAATAATCTCCTCTTCTGATCGTGAAACGGACTCATGCAAAAGAAGGTTTTGTGTATAAATGATTCTTTGTTTTGTATTTCTTCCCACTTTATAATCAGGGAAATTAGTAGCCATCATCTGCCGCCGTACTTTTTCTACATAAAGAATTCCATTATCTACATATTTATAAAGAACCAGAAGAAAAGCCGCTATCTGTACAGGTTTGTCTTCAGGGTTATCTAAAAATTTGTCATACTTGCGCAAATCATTTACAAATTCTTCAAAATTCAAGAAATATTCGTCGCAATCTACCTGTATCAGCCAATTTCCCTTTCCCATCTTCTGCGCCAGCATTTTCCTTTCCCGCACTTCATTTTCCATTGCAGTAAGTTCCGGCACATAAAAATTATCTTTGTAAATTGTAATTTTTTGATCAACATCAATTTCCTCCAGCCATTTGAAGAATTCAGGATCTACCAATATTTTTCCTCCGGACCAGGTTCGATAATTTTCATCTAAAGCAATAAAAACAGAATCTGCTGCTGCATAAACCGGCGGAATTGCTTTTTTGAGCAATTCATAATCGTAAGACATCAAAAAACCGACCTGAATTTTTTTCATGAAGTAGATTGCATGATTGTTCTGATAACTCAGAAAGTTTTTCAAAAGAAGCCGAAAATTGCCATTTTTCGCCTTCCGCTTTCTGAATACAAAAATCAAATATAATTATTTGAAGTCATTATTGTGGATCCTTCCGTTGATTGTGTTTCAGATCATTTGAACGTCTCATTCAAATTAAAATAGCTATTTCCTTATCCTTAATATCGATTTTTTTACTTTCACGATCTATTTTACATTGACAATATTGCAGAAAGAAGCAAAACAATATCAGGATCAGGATTTAACTGTCCTCCACCTCTCAGCAGTTAAGAAATGGGGTGGTGGAGAAAGGCATATTGAAAACTTATGCAGGGAACTTCCCAATGTGGTCCCAAAAATCAACAATATCGTCCTTTGCAATAGTAAATTCCGCTTCAGTAAAAATTTTTACGACACAAAAACCGAAATAATTCCGGCCTCCTTAAGTTTTAAAATGGACCCACGATATGTGGCTAAGATCATCAATATTTGCAAGAAAAGGAAGGTCGATATTGTGCATATTCACGACAGCACTGCTTTAACGCTTTATATTTTAGGAACCCGATTCGCTTCCCTCCCACCTGCTGTTTTCAGTAAAAAAACGTCTTTTCCCATTCGGTCCAGAAAGCAGACCCTTTTTAAATACAATTCTCCTCAAATAAAGAAAATCCTTTGTGTTTCCATAGCCACTGCCAGGATTACTTCCGAAACTATTGAGGATAAAAATAAAATTCGCTGCATTTACCATGGCACGAACATAAAGGATAAAGCTACAACCACACCCTTTCTTCTTCGGAATAAGTTGCAGTTAAAAAAAGAAGTCCGAATTATCGGAAACATCGCCAATCACATCTGGCCAAAGAACCTGGAAACTTTTATTTTTGTTGCTGATGAGCTCATTAATAAGCAGCAGCTTAAAAACCTTCATTTTGTCCAGATTGGCGAATTTAGTACTCTCACGCCTCCGTTACTCAATTTGATAAATGAGTGCAAACTGGAGAAACATATAACTTTTATGGGAAAAGTGGAGAACGCCGCTAATTTTATTCCGCAGTTCGATATAAGCCTGATGACGTCGCAAAGCGAGGGGATTCCGCAGTTTATATATGAATCTTTTTATCATAAAGTTCCAGTGGTAAGCACAAACGTAGGCGGTATTTCTGAAGTTATTGAACATAACGTGAATGGATTACTCGCCCCGGCCTTTGATGTTAAGAAATTGGCCGCACATATCGTATCTTTGCTGAACAATCAGCAGGACCGGGAAAATTTCACACGCATTTCCCGGCAAAAACTGGAAAATAATTTTACTTCAGCAGTAATGGCTGAAAAAACATATTCAGAATATAAAAAAGTATTAAATGAAAGATGATTTTAAAACTGAATCTCAGGAAGCAATTAGCGTGTTAAAACGCGGCGGACTTATTCTTTATCCTACAGATACCGTGTGGGGAATTGGTTGTGATTCTACAAATCCTGAAGCCGTAGAAAAGGTTTTTGCCCTAAAGAAAAGAAGCGAATCTAAATCGCTTATCTGCCTCGTTTCAGATTTTAAAATGTTAAACGAATATGTAGAAGATGTTCCTGAAGTGGCTTATGATATTCTTAAATATGCTGCAAAACCAACGACCATTATTTACGATGATCCTATTCGTGTTGCTGAAAATCTCATTGCAGACGATAATACGCTTGCGATACGCGTGACCAAGGACAAATTTTGCAAAGAATTAGTGCGAAGATTTCGAAGACCAATCGTTTCAACTTCAGCAAATATAAGCGGAGAAAAAACTCCGGAATCCTACTCTCAAATAGCTCCTGAAATTTTAAAAGGTGTGGACTATGTAGTAAATTTGCACCAGTCAAAAAAAAGCACCAAACCATCTGCAATTATTAAGTTGAGTAATGATGGAAAAGTGAAAGTGGTACGTAAATAGCATCTGTAAATAAGCGATTCGCTGAGTTCGTTTTAAAGACCTCGCAGGTTTTAGAAACCTGCGAGGTCTTTCGACAGGAAGAAAAAAGAGTAAGTGGAAAATTATAAAGAGGCCTTAGATCATAAAATTTTTAATGTAATCTCGCTTGCCGCGGAAGAACTGGATGTAGAAAGCTACGTTATTGGTGGTTTTGTACGTGACCACCTTCTGCAACGGGGCGATCCCAAGGATATTGATGTGGTTGCGGTGGGAAGTGGGATTGAACTTGCCAAAAAGGTTTCAGAACTATTACCTCACAAGCCAAAAGTCCAGGTCTTCAAGAACTACGGCACCGCAATGCTGCGGGCTTTCGATATGGAAATTGAATTTGTTGGTGCCCGTAAAGAAAGTTATAGTGAGGACAGCAGGAATCCCATTGTGGAAAATGGCACGCTGCAAGACGATCAGAATCGGCGTGATTTTACAATTAATGCACTTGCGTTAAGCCTGAATAAAAACAATTTTGGAGAACTTCTGGATCCCTTTAACGGACTCAAAGATTTAAAATCCCAGATTATCCGAACTCCGCTTGATCCGGATGTTACCTATTCAGACGATCCTTTGCGCATGTTAAGAGCGATACGTTTTGCCGCCCAGCTTGGCTTCAGAATCGAAAAAGAATCGCTTAAAGCAATACGGGAGAATAAAGACCGGATTAAAATAATTTCCAAAGAACGTATTGTAGACGAACTGAACAAGATTATGCTTTCCGAAAAACCATCAGTCGGTTTTGCGCTGCTTCATAAAACAAAACTTTTAAAACTAATTCTTCCCGAGCTTACCGCACTGGAAGGAATAGATGAAATTGAAGGACAACGACATAAAGATAATTTTTGGCACACCCTGGAAGTAGTGGACAATATTTCAGAAAACACCGATGATCTCTGGCTGCGATGGGCCGCACTTCTTCATGATATTGGCAAAGCACCTACCAAGAAGTTTCACAAGAAAATAGGCTGGACATTTCATGGTCATGAGTTTGTGGGCGCCAAAATGGTCTACAAATTATTTAAGCGTTTGAGATTGCCGTTAAACGAAAAGATGAAGTTTGTTCAAAAGATGGTTTTAATGAGCTCGCGTCCTATTGCTATTGTGGATGATAACACTACAGATTCTGCCGTGCGCAGGCTTGTTTTTGACGCCGGTGACAATATTGAGGATTTAATGACCCTTTGTGAAGCTGACATCACCACCAAAAACCCTAAACGTTTTGATCGATATCATAACAACTTTAAAATAGTAAGACAAAAAATCAAAGAAGTTGAAGCAAGGGACCATATACGCAATTTTCAGCCTCCGGTAAGTGGAGAGGAAATTATGGAAACTTTTGGTTTAACGCCCTGTCGGGAAGTGGGAATGATAAAGGATGCGATTAAAGAAGCAATTCTTGAAGGAGATATCCCGAACGAATATGATGCAGCACATAATTTTATGCTGAAAAAAGGACAAAAGCTTGGACTACAGCCGGTGAAATAGTGAGTTCGGAGATCGGAGTTTGGAGTAGCAAATCGAGCAGGAAAATTCAGCTGGAAGGATAAAATTTTAAAAATTCCTGAACCAAATCCAAAATTCTGATAGCGAAGCAGTCTCTAATCTAATATCAACAAAAAGTGTATCGAAAATCAGCAAAAATAGCGCTTGTCCTTGTTTACCTGGTAATTATTGCCGGGGCCGTGGTAAGAATGACCGGCTCTGGAATGGGCTGTCCCGACTGGCCAAAATGCTTCGGATATTACATTCCTCCTACTGAAGAGGCCGAACTTTTGTTTCAGCCACAAAAAAAATATGAAAAAGGCCAGGTGATTATTGTAGATGAAACCTTGCAGGTCGCTGCTTCAGACTTCACTTCTTCTAAAGAATACAACAAAGAAAACTGGGAAACCTATATCAAACACGATTATGCAGTCTTTAATCCCGCACATACCTGGGTGGAATATATTAACAGGCTTTTCGGGGCGCTGGCGGGCTTTGCCGTTTTAATTATGGCTTTTTTATCCTTCAAAAAATGGAAAATCCGAAAACGTGTTCCGCTGTTGTCATGGCTTACCGTCTTGCTCATGGGATTCCAGGCATGGCTTGGCGCAACCGTGGTTTATTCTGTTCTTGCACCCGCCCGTATTACCGTACACATGGTGATGGCCCTGGTAATTGTGGCGATTCTCATCTACCTAATCTATATTTCTTCGGAAAAAAGACGTGAACATTATCAAAAGAAAGGCTTCCGGAATCTCCTTATTTTCGCCATTAGTCTTACATTAATACAGGTGGTACTGGGAACTCAGGTACGACAGTTTGTGGATGAACAGTCTAAAGCATTAGGTACAGGAGTTGAAGAACTTTGGCTGGCAAACCCTAATTTCACCTTTTATTTCCACCGTTCTTTTTCAATCCTGGTATTGCTTGTAAACCTTCTGCTCTGGTGGCAAAACAGAAAATTCGGGTTAAAATTCTCAAAAATTAACTGGATACTAATCCTGCTTTTATTGGAAATAGCAACAGGTATAGCCATGTATAATTACGACTTCCCGTTTCTTAGCCAGCCGTTGCATCTGGTCATTGCCTCCCTGTTTTTCGGGATTCAGTTTTATTTGTTAATGGAATGCGTGTATGCCCCTAAGAAGTACAAAAGTTTGTAACTTTGCCCCCTAAAATTTAAAGCTATGGTTTATAGATTCAGAGTAATTCTTGATGCGGAAGAGGATGTGTTCAGAGATATAGAAATGCTTCAGGAAAGTACCCTGGAGGATCTTCATAATACCATAATCCAGTCATTTGGTTTTGACGGGACAGAGATGGCTTCCTTTTATGCCAGCGATGATAATTGGAACCAGGGAGAAGAATTTTCTCAGTTTGATATGGGTGGCGAAGTAAGGCTTATGAATGAAACCAGCCTTGACAGCGTCCTTTCAGAAGATAATACGAAAATGATCTACGTCTATGATTTTCTGAATATGTGGACGTTCCTCGTGGAACTTGCTGAAATTGCCGATCCTGAAGATAGTATCGATTATCCAAACCTTATGTTTGTGCACGGACAAATACCTAACGTAGCTCCCGAAAAAGAATTTATTGGTGAGAGTGAAGAAGGTTCGGCAGAATTTGATGATGATTTTGATGTTGATGATTACGACAACCTTTCTTTCGACGAAAACTGGAATTAATCAGCATTCACTTCAATATTTCTTTTAACCTTTTACTTTTCATTATTAAATGATAAACCTCTTTAATGCCCAGATTGAATCTTTATCTATTCACAGAGTAGGTAATAAAAGTAGAAATGAAGGAATTTTCCTTTCTGCAAATCCTTATAATCTTGAGGATGAAATTAAACCGCTTATCAAGGAATTTTTCCTGAAGCCTTTCAGGGAAAAAGAAGAAAATTACTATCAGTTTTCTCATGAAACAGATTTGGAATTTAACGAGCTTTATAATTTAGCCAATGCTATTTTTGATAGCCCCGATAAGGCTCACGAAATATCGAAGAAAGTAACCACCTTGCTTTTCGAGCAATCTGCCCATCCTCACATTAAAAATGGAGAGGTATTCCTGGTTTATTTTGAAAATATGCAACTGGACAATGAAAAAATGTCGGCAATTGGCATATTTAAGTCAGAATTGAAGCACGATTTTCTTCAGTTTGAAGAAAAAGGAAGTATTCTGGATATGATTGTCCAGCAGGGAATTAACCTGAACAAACTGGACAAAGGAGCGCTTATTTTCAATAAAGGAAGGGAAGAAGGTTACAAAATCCTCTCGGTAGATTCCAATAGATATGATACAAAGTATTGGCTGGAGAACTTTTTAGGGGTAGATATTCTTGCAGACGATAATTATCGCACAAAAAACTACCTGAATTTTTGTAAAAATTTCGCTAAAGATGTTGTGCTTCCCGCGGAAGACAAAAAAGAAGAAGTCATGTTTATGAACCGAAGCATGGATTACTTCGCGAAAAATGACAAATTTGAAGAGACTAATTTCCTGAATTCTGTAATTGACAATCCAGAGCTGGTTCCTGAATTTCAGAATTACAAAACAGAGAAGGCTCCAAAATATAAAATTGAAGATCTTTCAGATTTTTCTATTGTAAACACTGCAGTTACCGCTGCCAGGAAGAAAATTAAGAGCGTAATTAACCTGGACACCAATATTCAGATAAAACTGGACTTCATTAACCCGGAATCTGCTGAAAAATTTGTAGAAAAAGGCTGGGATGAAGAAAAACAGATGTATTATTACCTCGTTTACTTCAATAAAGAAGAAAAAAGCTAGAAATGAAGTGAAGAGTGAAGAGTGAAGAGTTTTCTTTTCCCAAGCTATGCCTCGAAAATGGCAATTATCGACCTTATCTCAAGTACGAGGTAAGAAGTGAGAGGTACGGAAATTTTTTTCTGTGCTCTTTCCTCTCTTAAAAGCAAGTCCTGAAAATGGCAATTATCGACCTAATTTGAAGTATGAAGTACGAGGTAAGAAGTGAGAGGTACGGAAATTTTTTTCTGTGCTCTTTCCTCTTTCCTCTCTTAAAAGCAAGTCCTGAAAATGGCAATTATCGACCTAATTTGAAGTACGAAGTGGGAGGTAAGAAGTACGAAAAAATGAACTCTTCACTCTTCACTCTTCACTCTTCACTTTTTTAGAGGAAGTTCTTCAGCTTAACAATCGCTTCATATTTACATCTTCGTAATTGCGTTTCACGAAATCCAGGGCAGTCCGTAGAATCTGGCCCATTGTGCTGGCACGCTTAAACTTGACATCATTGGTGTATTTATAAAGATCCTGCCGCAGGTTTTTAACCTTGTCCCCGGTAGAAACATGATCGTTAATCATACACCTTATCAATTCTTTGTACCTGCTTTTGGTATTGATAATCCGCTTGGCAAGTAGTGAGCGTTCCTCTTTCCTGTATTGTTCTATAGAAGATTCCTGCAATTTTTCTGAAACTAACTTTACCATTTTATAATTCTCTTTAAAAAACTGGGGACGGTAAACTTTTAAATTTCCCTCATAACATTGCTGATCGAAATCTATAGCTCTAATCTTATATTGGACATGATCAAAATCGTGGGTAGGAATCACCACATAATTATAAGAGCGCATATCACCTAAAAGTCGTACCGTACAGCGCTCGTTGAATTTCACAAACTGTTTGGCAATTTGCGTTTGCTCACGTTCGCTGCAGGTTGGGAGGTGATCTTCAATAAAAACGTCACCGGGAATACCTGCGATATGTTCCTCAATTAAAGTTTCTTTATAAACCAGGAAATTAATCCTGTGTGGGGAAAGTAAGTGCTCGAATTCGAGACCGTAAACCCTTGAAGCATCTGCAGTTTTTACGTAGAAATAAGTAAAACTATCATTTAAAATATTCCGCACTTTTACGCGAAATGGTTTTGAATTTCCGAAGGTACAGTAGTCTATGGCATCAATATTCAGGAACTCCAGGGAATCGTCACTACCATCAGAATGAAGGATGGTATATACTTTCTTCAGGCTTTCATCAATTTCCAGGCGTTCGTGATCTGGATAATAGCAACGCACCCAAAAAGTATCCTCTTCATGTTGATCATAAACCACAATAGAACCGGAAAAGCGCAGTAAATCTTCATAAAACACAGGAATCATTGTATTCCGGTTATATTTGGCGAGATACCGGTTAAAACGCTGGTTTATTGGGAAAGAAGGTTTCTTCTTCGACATTAATTTCTGCTCCATGTATCTATTGGTTTTGCCCAAAAATACAGTTTCTAGTGCGAAACCTGTAACAAAATGTTAATTTCGTCGTCATACTAAAAACATTTCATCAATTGGAAACAATCCTTAGCATCACCAATCTTACTAAAAAATACGGCTCACTTACGGCTGTAGATAATTTGTCTTTCACCATTGAAAAAGGAAATGTCTACGGAATTTTAGGCCCTAATGGTAGCGGTAAATCCACAACTTTAGGAATGGTCCTTAATGTCGTAAATAAAACCAGTGGAGATTTTCTCTGGTTTGACGGAAAAGAATCTACGCATGAAGCTTTAAAAAAAGTAGGGGCAATAATAGAGCACCCCAACTTTTATCCATACATGACGGCGGCCCAAAATTTGGCCCTGGTTTGCAAAATTAAAAATATTCCGCCTGCAAAAATTGAGGAAAAACTGGAACTGGTAGGACTTTTAGATAGAAAAAACAGCAAGTTTAAAACCTATTCCCTGGGAATGAAGCAGCGTCTTGCAATCGCTTCTGCCCTGCTCAATGATCCTGAAATCCTTATTCTGGATGAACCCACAAACGGACTCGATCCTCAGGGAATCCATCAGATTCGGGAAATTATCAGAAAAATTGCTTCAATGGGTACCACCATTCTTCTTGCTTCGCACTTACTGGATGAAGTGGAAAAAGTCTGCTCTCATGTAGTAATTATCCGGAATGGAGTTAAACTTTATACCGGCCCCGTAGACGGAATTAATGCAAGCCACGGATTTTTTGAATTAAGAGCTAAAGACACTGCCCGCCTGCAAGAGCTATTAAAGAGCCATCCCGATATTGGTAAAATTACGGTTAATGATGATCTGGTAACAGCTATCCTGGAAGAACCTATGGAGGCCGAAGTGATTAATGAATATTTGTTTGAAAGAGGCCTCTCTTTATGTTATCTCGTAAAGAGAAAACAAAGCCTGGAAGAACAGTTCCTTCAATTAACTAACCAAACAAATAAAGCCTGATGCTACGATTATTAAACATAGAATTTCATAAATTAAAATACAGTCGTTCTGCTAAAGTATTAACGCTCACGTATTTTATTCTTATCACTTTTATAGCCCTTTTTGCCTCTATCGAATTTAATATTGGTCAGATCAATTTCCGGGTAGCAGACCAGGGAATTTTTAATTTCCCTTATATCTGGCACTTTAACAGCTATATTGCGGCAATGCTAAAACTGTTTTTGGCCATTGTCATTGTTTCGATGATGTCCAATGAATACAGCAACAGGACGCTTAAGCAAAACCTCATCGATGGCCTTAGCAAAAAAGAATTTGTACTTTCTAAATTCCTGACCGTACTCGTATTTTCACTGATCTCTACATTATTCCTGTTTATTGTTTCTTTAATCCTGGGACTTTCTTTTTCGGATTTTAGTGAAGTTTCGATTATTCTTTCAGATATGGAATATCTTGTAGGATATTTCGTCAAGCTTACGGCTTTTTTTGCCTTCTGTATGTTTCTGGGAATATTGGTAAAGCGCTCTGCATTTGCACTGGGTTTCCTTTTTATCTGGTGGATTATAGAAAGCATTACCTATGGTGTGCTAAAATGGAAAATCTTTAAAGGGACTGATACTGCAGATCATATCGCACGCTTCTTTCCACTGGAAAGCATGGCGAACATAATTAAGGAACCATTTTCCCGTCTAAATGCCTTTAAAGCTGCTGCAAACCAGCTGGGATCTGAGTTTGAAAAAGACTACGGCATTCATTGGTATCAGCTTCTAATAGTAATTGCCTGGACAGCTATTTTTGTGTTTTTCTCCTACCGATTGTTGAAAAAGCGGGATTTGTAATACCTTGGTGATATTCCACTGTGGTATGAAATTAAGAAGCTGCCTGTTCATTCTTATTCTTGCGTTTTTTGCTATGGAAGCAGAAGCTCAAAAGGAAGCCTCCAACTGGTATTTTGGAGACCAGGCAGGCCTTTCGTTTAACAGCGGCACGCCAACAGCGCTTTTAAATGGAGAACTACAAACGGTAGAAGGATCCACCAGTATTTCTGACCGCAATGGAAATCTTCTGTTCTATACCGACGGAAGTACCGTCTATAACCGCAGCCATGACGTGATGCGGAATGGAGAAAATTTAAAAGGTCATGTTTCCAGCACACAGTCTGCCATTGTTGTTCCCAGACCCGGAAATCCCAACCGATATTTCATTTTCACTGTAGATAAACCTGATTACTATCTGTCTCCGGAAGACCCTATTGAGGGAGTGAATTATTCTGAAGTAGATATGACTTTAAGCAATGGACGAGGTGCTGTAATAGAAGGACGAAAGAACATCCACCTGGTGACATACGATCCTTCAGATCCACTCGAAAATGAATTCAAAAATTCAGAGAAAATTTCTGCTGTAATCGGCGGTGACTGTGTCTCTTACTGGCTGGTCACGCAATTCGGAAATAAATTTTATTCCTTCAGAATTAGTTCAGCTGGCGTGGAGACTTCTCCTGTTGTTTCAGTAATTTCGAATAATTTCCCTCCCATTATCAATGAAATTGGTGTCAATATCACAGCTGGAGGATACCTGAAGATTTCTCCTAACGGAAAGAAGATAGCGGCGGCTTATTCTAATACAGCGCTCGAGAATGCCGGTATGAATGGCACCAAAAAAAACGGAAAAGTTTTTCTGTATGATTTTGATGACATTACCGGGAAAGTATACAACGAAGAATTTATATTAGAGAACTCCTATCCTTACGGCGTGGAATTCTCACCTGAATCTTCAAAACTCTACGTCACAGCAAATATCTTTCGTGAAAACGATGTTCTGGACAGAAGCGAACTGTACCAGTTCGACCTTACAAGCCCCGGCATATTGAATTCCAGAACAAGTATCCACTCTTCCCGAAACGTGGCAGGAGCACTCCAGCTTGCCCCTAATGGAAAAATTTACAGGGCCGGCTATCCCACAGACGATGGAGGGTATTTAAACCACAATTTCTTATCTGTTATTAATGAACCTGAAAATGCCGGCGCCAACGTTAATTATTCCCACAATTCTGTAGATGTTTCTCCTAACGATGTAAAACTCGGGCTTCCGCCTTTTGTACAATCTCTGTTCAGGAACAATTTTGAGGCTGAAAATTTTTGTCTTGGTGAATCAACTGAATTCTCTACCAGCGGTGACAATTATGACGCTGTGGAATGGGATTTTGGAGATGGAAATTTTTCTTCAGAAGAAACCCCCTCACATACTTATGGTGCACCCGGATCTTATACAGTTAGCCTGACAAAATTCATAAACAACCTTCCGCAGGATCCTGTATGCAAGGAAATCACGATAATTGGCATTCCTGAAGCTGCACAGGATTATGTTTTAACGCAATGTGATGGAAGCGATGGGATTCCTGACGACGGACTCACAGATTTTAACCTTCAGCTGGCGCGGAATTACCTTACGGGAAACAACAATAATCTTCGGGTCCTCTTTTATGAAACGGAAAGAGATGCCATGCTGGATAACCTGAATCAGGAAGGCCTTAATGATCTTTACCGCAATACCTCCCCTAATCAGGAATTAGTCGCAAAAGTCACCGGACTTGACGATGAATGTACCACCCTTACAAAAATTCAACTCGCAACCTCCGAAGGTAGATTGTTGGAAGCAGGAACAGCGAAGGGATGCGACATCGGCAATGGAGAGGCTGAATTTAATCTGAATAATATTCAGGAAAATATACGTGCTAATCTTAACCTTGATGAAAATGTAAACCTCACTTTTCATAGAAATGAAGATGATGCTGTGTTGGGGGCTAATCCTCTGCCCGATATTTTTAATTCTGAAGCGGGCACAATCTATGTAAAAGCTTATCAGGAGGATGTATGTTATGGTTATGGTAGTCTGGATCTGGAAATTGTCGCTTTTCCCGATATTCAGCAGAACAATATTCTGGAACTTTGCTCATCACAATTTCCTTTGCTGCTGGGAAAAAATCTTGTGCTGGATAATCCTGAAGATTTTTCTTTTGAATGGAGCACCGGCGAAACAACTGCCACAATTGAAATTAATGAACCGGGAAATTACAACCTCAATCTTATAAATAACAGTTTTGGCTGCGGAAGAACAATAGATTATTCTGTTGAAGAGTTTGAAACACCGGAAATTACAGATATTCAGATTACTAATAACGGTGCTGAAAGCGACGTTACTATAATAACAAATTTCGACGGTACAAATCTTACTTTCTCGCTGGACGACATTACCGGACCTTACCAATCCAACCCTGAATTTCGGAACGTTCCCGGCGGGAAACATACGGTTTATGTTCAGGTCGAAAATGGCTGTGGGATTATAGAACAGGAATTCACCGTTTTTGGCTATCCTAATTTTTTCACACCAAATAACGATGGCTACAATGACAGCTGGAAGCCCTATGACATAAATAATACCGAATTTACCATTAGCAATATCTACATTTTTGACAGATACGGAAAAGTACTGAAGCAGCTTAGCCCTGGTGGGGCAGGTTGGGACGGAAATTTCCACGGTCGTCCAATGCCCTCAGATGATTACTGGTTCAGTATTTATTTTGAAGATGGAACTGAGATTAAAGGGCACTTCACACTTAAAAGATCGAATTGATTTTCAGGAGTTTGAATAGGCACGGGAATTGCGTAATTTCGCGTGGCTAAGAAAAGAATCCATGAAATTCAAAATAGAATCAGATTATAAACCTACCGGTGACCAGCCACAGGCAATAAAGCAGCTTGTTTCAGGTTTAAACCGGAACGATCAATATCAAACTTTGCTGGGGGTTACAGGCTCCGGAAAAACTTTTTCTGTCGCGAATGTTATAGAAGAGGTACAGAAACCTACACTCGTGCTTGCCCATAACAAAACCCTTGCCGCACAATTATATTCAGAGTTTAAACATTTTTTCCCCGAGAATGCGGTAGAGTATTTCGTAAGCTACTACGATTACTACCAACCTGAAGCTTTTATCCCCTCTTCGGGAACTTACATTGAAAAAGATTTATCCATTAATGAGGAAATTGAAAAGCTTCGGCTTAGTACAACTTCTTCACTGTTAAGCGGACGCCGGGATGTACTGGTGGTGGCTTCCGTTTCCTGTCTTTATGGCATTGGAAATCCTGTGGAATTCAAGAAAAACGTGGTGTCCATTGAAAAGGACATGAATATTTCCCGGACCAAACTTCTGCATAAACTTGTTCAAAGCCTCTATTCCCGGACTGAAGCTGAGTTTTCCCACGGAAACTTCAGAATAAAAGGTGACACTGTGGATGTTTTCCCGAGTTATGCAGATAATGCCTTCAGAATTCACTTTTTTGGAGATGAAATTGAAGAAATTGAAGCTTTCGATCCCGGAACTAATGATGTGGTTGAAAAATACGATAGGTTGAATATTTATCCTGCTAACATGTTTGTGACTTCGCCTGATGTGTTACAGGGTGCCATTCGTGACATTCAGGATGACCTGGTGAAGCAGGTGGATTATTTTAGGGATATTGGTAAGCACCTGGAGGCGAAACGGCTTGATGAAAGAACAAATTTCGACCTGGAAATGATTCGTGAGCTCGGTTACTGCTCCGGAATTGAAAATTATTCCCGATACCTAGACGGAAGAAAACCGGGAACACGACCTTTCTGTTTACTGGACTATTTTCCTGATGATTACTTAATGGTTGTGGACGAAAGCCATGTTACAATTCCGCAGGTGCACGCCATGTACGGTGGTGACCGCTCCAGAAAAGAAACTCTTGTGGATTACGGCTTCAGGCTTCCTGCTGCCATGGATAACCGTCCGTTAAAATTTGAAGAATTTGAGGCGCTGCAAAATCAGGTGATTTACGTGAGCGCTACCCCTGCAGATTATGAACTTCAGAAGACAGAAGGTGTTTATGTAGAACAGGTGATACGGCCAACGGGTTTGCTTGATCCTGTGATAGAAGTGCGCCCAAGCCTTAATCAGATTGACGATTTAATCGAAGAAATTCATATTAGGGTAGAAAAAGACGAGCGGATTCTTGTAACTACTTTGACCAAAAGAATGGCTGAAGAACTCACCAAGTACCTCACCCGCATCGACATCCGCTGTAGATATATTCACTCAGATGTGGACACTTTGGAACGGGTGGAAATTATGCAGGATTTGAGAAAGGGTATTTTTGATGTTCTAATTGGAGTAAACCTTCTAAGGGAAGGTCTGGATTTACCTGAAGTTTCCCTGGTTGCAATCATTGATGCCGACAAGGAAGGTTTTTTACGAAGTAACCGCTCCCTTACCCAGACTATTGGCCGGGCGGCCCGACACGTAGAAGGAAAAGCTATTCTGTATGCAGATAAAATTACAGATAGTATGCAGAAAACAATAGATCAAACCGAGTACCGCCGACAAAAACAAATTGAGTATAACCAGAAGCATAAGATCACACCAACTCCGTTAGTTAAAGCTTTCGATAGTGCCCTGGTTAAACAGAAATTAGATGTTTATGATTACGATGAGAGGCCAAAAACGCTTAAAGCTGCCGAAGAAGAGGTAGAATATTTCAGTAAAGTGCAGGTCGAAAAGGTTATTAGGGAAAGAAGAAAAGCAATGGAGACTGCGGCTAAAGAATTGGATTTTATGGAAGCTGCCCGTCTTCGGGATGAAATCAAGATGTTACAGGAGAAGGTAAAAGACAAGGATTAAAATTTATTTTTAAGTAAAGCGCTGAATATTAAATTATTAATTTATCTTGATCTGCCCTTTCCCTAAACTTAACTGAAGTGTATGCTAAATCCATCACTTTATGAAGACTTCTTTTTTACTGTTGTTATTGATTTCCCCTTGTTTGCTGTATGCTCAGGTGGGAATTGGTACAACCACACCAAAAGCACAGTTAGATATTGTTGCTTCAAATAATGCAAGTCCAAATCCCATAGATGGCATCCTTATTCCCAGGATCGAAAGATTTCCGGCTACCAATCCGGGACACGATCAAAACGGAATGTTGGTTTTTCTGAATAAGAATATTCCCGGCTTTCCGTCTGGATTTTATTACTGGAACTTCGATTCCGGCAGCTGGAAAACATTGGCCGGTAGTACAGGATCGGTGTCATCAGACTTTTATAAAATCGGTACCACTACCAGCGCGGGCAATATTACAGATCCCGTTTTTCGTGAAGGAAATATTGGGATTGGTACCAACCAGATTTCCTCTAAACTACAGATCGCCATTCTCTCCGGAAAAGATTTGAACATCAAAAAACCTCTGGAGATCGATAATAATAATTCGGCCACAGATAACCTTGCGACCTACGGAATTGTAAGTGACAACAGAAGCTCTACCAATGGCATTAAATACGGAATAAAATCTAATGTAGGTGGAAGCGGTACAGGAATTCACTACGGAATCTTTAATGAAACCTACCAAAATTCTGGCACCAGCGACATCTACGGAATTTACAACCGGATTGGTCGCACCTTTGGAGCAAGAAGCAACAATTACGGAATTTACAATGAAGTTGGAAGTACTCAGGGAGTAGGAAACATCTACGGAATTTATAGTGTCGCTTATGGTGACCGCAATGCAAATGTTTTTGCCGGTTATTTTGCAGGGAGAGTGGGAATTGGCGCCACTCCCGAAACAGACTACTCGTTACCCGATAGCAGAGGACAGGAAAATCAAGTCTTGGTTACAGACAAAAGTGGTGTAGTAAGCTGGAAACATTCAAATTTTTCCAATTATATTTCCACTGAAAGTACTACGGGAGATTACGTAATTGGCGAAGAAGCCGGCACCCTAAGAATAAATAATCAGGTATCGGGAATCGTAATTCCAAGAGCTTCCGAAAATAAAGGGAGAAAGATCGTGCTATCCGGGTGGCCGGGAACAGGAGTTAAAAACCTGATCTTCCTGGGGAGCGACAATCTGCTCGACATTTCTACTAATAACACGGTAACCACAATTCAGGGAGGAAAAACCTACGAAATCCAAAGTGCCGGAAACAGATGGATACTGCTTTTCAATCAGTAAAATTCAACAAGTATTCAGTTTCATTTTCTGAACAGGGCAGGTTTGAAAAAAAAAAGCACCCGATTAGGCGCTTTTTTTCAGTAATTCAAAACCAACAAATCTTAAGAAATTTCGATTAAACGCTTGGCCTGTACCTTAGCTTCCTCACGATTAGGAAGAGCAATTTCAAGAACACCATCATTGTAAGCGGCAGAAATTTTACTGCTATCTACAGATTCTGGTAGACTAAAAGCTCTTTTAAAAGTGCTGTAACTGAACTCTCTTCGGGTAAAGCTTCCTTGTTTTTCAGAAGATTCATTTTCTTTCTTTTCTTCGGAAGAAATGGTGAGAACATCATTATCTAATTCGATATTGAAATCCTCCTTCTTCTTTCCGGGAGCGGCTACAGAAACAGCAAAACCATCTTCATCTTCCCTGATGTTCACTGCAGGAATGCTGGTCCCAATACTGTTCACGTTAGTAGTTCCTCCTAACCAATCGGTTTTAAACATGTCGTCGAAAACTGAAGGCAGCCAATTGGCCTCATTTGTTTTAATTAAACTCATAACATTTATTTTTTAAGGTTATAATTTTTGTTTTCCATATATCCATTAGCAATTCAAATTCCAAATTAAAAAAACAAGTCATTATGTCGCGTTCAGCTAAATTAAATATGTCAATTAGTCAGCTATATATCATTAATCGATGTTGAAGCTTTCTATAAGTCGATAATTGCCGTTTTTTGAGGCATTACTTTAAAAGAGGAGAGAGGAAAGAAAAAGAGAAAATTTTTGTACTTCCCACTTCTCACCTCGTATTTAAAATGTCGATAATTGCCATTTTTGAGGCTATACCGAAATTGAAAATCCTTGAATTGACAATTTCAGCTTTAAAAAAGATTCTTTAATTTTAATTGACCTGAAATTTAAAAACCAGAACAATATTTCCCCAAATTCGGAAAAGAATAAATTAAATTTGCAGCATGGGACTAACAAATAATGACATTTTTAAAAAATTAAGGGTAGCTCACAAATTACGTGATGACGATATTGTGCAAATTTGCGCCCTCGTGGATTTCAAAGTTACTAAAAGTGAATTGGGAGCTATTTTCAGAAAAGAAGATCATCCAAAATACGTGGAATGCGGAGATCAATTCCTTAGAAATTTTCTAAACGGACTAATAATTCACCTGCGTGGACCAATGCCGGGAAAGGGTGAAAAAGTGAAGGGTGAAAATAACTCAGACAGTAGACTGTAGACTGTAGACTGTAGACTGTAGACTGTAGACTGTAGACAAAATTAAAAAGGAGTAGCATTAATCGAAATGCTACTCCTTTTTAATTGATTATTGTTTACTGTAAATTATTTAGAAAATTATCTGACCAACTTTTTATACTTAATTCGCTTCGGCATTATATCGCCACCAAGACGTTTCTTCTTGTTTTCCTCATAATCTGAGAATCCGCCTTCAAAGAAGTAGACTTGTGAGTCTCCTTCAAAAGCAAGAATGTGGGTACAAACCCTGTCCAGGAACCAACGGTCGTGAGAAATTACCACTGCACATCCCGCAAAGTTTTCCAGACCTTCTTCCAGCGCCCGCAGCGTGTTTACATCCAAATCATTGGAAGGCTCATCGAGCAACAGCACGTTACCTTCTTCTTTTAAAGTCATCGCAAGATGAAGCCTGTTCCGTTCTCCACCTGAAAGCATGCTGACTTTCTTATTCTGCTCGCTTCCGCTAAAGTTGAACCTGCTTAAATAGGCTCTTGAATTCACCTGACGCCCGCCCATCATCACCAATTCCTGCTCATCACTAAAGTTTTGCCAGATAGTTTTTTCGACATCAATATCGCTGTGCGCCTGATCTACATAGGAAATTTTAGCGGTCTCCCCTACTTCAAAGTTTCCTTTGTCTGGTTGCTCTTCTCCCATTATCATCCTGAATATTGTAGTTTTACCGGCACCGTTAGGTCCAATGATTCCCACAATTCCCGCCTGCGGCAATTTAAAATTAAGATCTTCATAAAGCAATTTGTCTCCAAAAGCTTTACTAACTCCTTTGGCTTCAATTACATTCGTTCCCAGCCTTGGTCCATTCGGAATATATATTTCAAGCTGCTCATCTACCTGCTTTTGGTCCTGACTCATCAACTTGTCGTAATTGTTTAAACGTGCCTTCTGTTTGGCCTGTCGCCCTTTCGGATTCATTCGCGACCATTCCAGCTCTCTTTCTAAAGTTTTCTGACGCTTGCTCGCCTGCTTTTGTTCCTGTGCAAGGCGTTTTGACTTTTGATCTAACCAGGAAGAATAATTTCCTTTCCACGGAATTCCTTCTCCTCTGTCCAGTTCTAAAATCCAGCCGGCTACGTTATCCAGGAAGTAACGGTCGTGTGTTACGGCAATTACCGTCCCTTTATATTGCGCAAGGTGATGTTCCAGCCAGTGCACAGATTCGGCGTCCAGGTGGTTGGTAGGTTCATCCAAAAGTAAAATATCCGGTTCCTGAAGTAATAGTCGGCATAATGCAACCCTTCTTCTTTCTCCTCCGGAAAGAACTCCAATTTTCTTGTCACTTTCCGGCGTACGGAGTGCATCCATTGCGATTTCCAGCTTGGTGTCCAGCTCCCAGGCATTGGTAGCATCGATCTTATCCTGAAGTTCTGCCTGCTTATCCATTAGCTTCTGCATCTTATCTGCATCTTCATAAACTTCAGGCAAACCAAACATATCATTGATCTTGTTGTATTCATCTAAAACAGAAACTGTTTCAGCTACACCTTCTTTTACAACATCCAGTACGGTTTTATCTTCATCAAGTTTTGGCTCCTGTTCCAGGTAACCAATACTGTAGCCAGGAGAAAAAACCACGTCACCCTGATAGTTATTGTCCTCTCCCGCAATAATCCTAAGTAAAGTGGACTTACCGGAACCATTCAATCCTAAAATTCCAATTTTCGCTCCGTAGAAAAAGCTCAAATAGATATTTTTGAGAACAGGAGTATTCGCATTTTTATAAGTTTTGGTAACTCCGGACATGGAGAAAATCACCTTTTTATCGTCTGCCATAATTCTTAAATTTTGATGTATCAGTCTTTTCTGAAGTCAGTTTTTGATCTTCAGAAGAAATGCAAATATCTTAAAATTTGATTAGAAAATAATTGATGTCTTACCAAATATCAGCTTTTGTGTAGACCCAGTAAGCGCAGGATTACGAGAAGTTGACCTGTGTGATAAGAAGTGTGTTCTATTACCAGCATAAGCTCCCGTAAAAGCGTATGGTCTTCACCGTTCTTAACCGGCTTCATTAGTCGGTTTTCCGGGTCCAGAATAAAATCTTCAAAGTCTTTACGACATTCAAAATAATCTGCCTTTAGCTCTTCCCAGTCTTCTTCGCTTTCGGGAAACTGCATCTCCGGCCAGTAATCTTCGGGCCAGTTTGCACTTTTGTATTCTTCAGCAGTACAATATTCTATAATATCTTTTTGAGCATAAGCAATATGATAAAAGACTTCATAAAACGAGTACGGAAACGTTTCCGGACGTTTCCCGATTTTATCATACGGAATTTCATCGAGAAATTTGGCTAAAGATAAATATGCCTCACCTCCCTGTAAATGCTTAACAAGTTGTTCTTTCATTTGTTTTTCATCCATCCTATACTCTGCCTTTTAATGCATTAAATGCCCAGGAAATTGCAAAAAATCCAATCCCAACCACAGAAAATCCTATTGCGTAGTCGATATATTTTAACACTCCCAGCAAGATCACTGCTGTCCCAATTAAAAACAGAACGAAAGACGCCCAGCCAAAAATGGTATTCTTATTCATTCCCATAACGATATCCTTATAATCAAAAGCTTCTCCAGATAATCCTGCTTTTCAATATTCCAATAGACTTGATTTTGTATTTTAGCGGAACAGCAATTTAAGGGAGTTTTTCCTTATAGTGTCATAAAAATATATGAATATTTTTTAGCTTTTTCCGGTAACTCCGGAGTCCATTCTCAAATTTTGAACAACATGAATATCAACTTCAATAAAAATGAAGATCATAACCGACTTCTGGTTTCCACTCTAAATCACAGATTAAAGGAGGTGAAATTAGGTGGCGGTGAAAAAAGAATTGCAAAGCACCACGATAAAGGCAAAATGACCGCAAGGGAACGAATAGATTTTCTTTTAGACGAAAAGTCAAAATCTATTGAAATAGGAGCTTTTGCAGGTGACGGGATGTACAATGAACACGGCGGCTGCCCCAGTGGCGGCGTGATCGTGAAAGTGGGCTACGTATCAGGAAAGCAATGCGTTGTCGTTGCCAATGATGCTACAGTAAAAGCAGGGGCGTGGTTCCCCATAACCGGAAAAAAGAACCTTCGTGCGCAGGAAATAGCTATTGAAAACAGGCTACCCATTATCTACCTTGTAGATAGCGCCGGTGTGTTTTTACCAATGCAGGATGAAATTTTTCCTGATAAAGAACACTTCGGAAGGATTTTCAGGAACAATGCGGTAATGAGCAGTATGGGAATTACCCAGATTGCCGCTGTTATGGGAAGTTGTGTTGCAGGCGGGGCTTATCTCCCTATTATGAGCGATGAATCTATTATTGTGGAAAAAACCGGAAGTATTTTCCTTGCCGGAAGTTACCTGGTAAAAGCAGCCATTGGCGAAAGTGTGGATAATGAAACCCTTGGCGGCGCGACCACTCACAGCGAAATAAGTGGCGTTACAGATTATAAGGTGAAAAATGATTCTGAAGCGCTGGATAAAATCAAAAATATCATGGACAAAATCGGTGATTTTGACAAAGCCGGTTTTAACCGAAAAGAGTCCGTTAAGCCTAAAGAAGATGAAAATGAAATCTTCGGGATCCTGCCGAAAAAGCGCAGCGATCAATACGACATGACCGAGATTATTAAACGTCTAGTAGATAATTCAGAATTTGAAGAATACAAAGAAGGCTACGGACAAACCATTATTACTGGCTATGCAAGAATTGATGGCTGGGCCGTAGGAATTGTCGCCAATCAGCGTAAAATTGTGAAAACCAAAAAGGGAGAAATGCAGTTTGGCGGAGTGATTTATTCGGACTCTGCAGATAAAGCCACTCGTTTTATCGCGAATTGCAATCAGAAAAAGATTCCGTTGGTTTTCCTTCAGGATGTCACCGGCTTTATGGTAGGCAGCAAGAGCGAACACGGCGGAATTATTAAGGACGGTGCAAAAATGGTGAATGCGGTAAGCAATTCTGTAGTTCCAAAATTCACCGTGATAATTGGCAATTCTTATGGTGCAGGGAACTACGCAATGTGCGGCAAAGCATACGATCCGAGGCTTATCTTTGCCTGGCCGAGTGCAGAACTTGCCGTAATGGGTGGTACACAGGCAGCAAAAGTACTGGCACAGATTGAAACCGCCTCAATGGCCAAAAAGGGCGAAAAGGTGGATGAGGAAAAGGAAAAAGAAGTCTTTGAAAAACTGAAAGCAAAGTACGACGAACAGACTTCTGCCTACTACGCTGCGGCAAGACTGTGGACAGATGCTGTAATAAATCCTGTAGACACCCGGAAGTGGGTTTCCATGGGAATAGAAGCCGCTGATCACGCTCCTATTGAAAAAGATTTTAATATGGGCGTAATTCAGACTTAAATTTAAAATACATGAAAAACCTGTTTTTCTTAATTTTCGCTTTCTTTTTTATAGTACCTGTCAGCAGTTGTCAGGTACTCAGCAATAAAGAAGGAAAATATACTGAAGCTGACAGCCTTCGTGGATCGCTAAGGAAAGAACGTGCTTATGACGTGCTTAAATATCATCTCCAGGTAAGGGTTGTTCCTGAAAACAAGTTTATTTCAGGGTCCAATACTATTACCTTCAGGACTAAAGAAAAGCTGCCGGTAATGCAGGTAGATCTTTTTGAAAATATGAAGGTTGATTCTATTGTCCGGAAAGGAAAAAAGCTTCAATACAAAAGGAAACATAATGCCGTTTTTGTCGAATTTTCCAATCCTCTCAGGAAAGGCAAAAAAGATTCTATTCAGTTTTATTACTCCGGAAATCCCGTTGTGGCAGAAAGAGCTCCGTGGGACGGTGGTTTTGTCTGGACCGAAGATGAAAAAGGGAATCCGTGGATAGCCGTTGCTGTACAAGGTGCGGGTGCAAGTTTATGGTACCCGAACAAAGACCATCAGAGCGACGAACCTAATGAAGTTCTTAGTGAGGTTGAAGTCCCAACGGGATTAACCAATGTTTCCAACGGCAGACTGTTAGGAAGCGAAAAACTTGAAGATGGTTACACCAGGTGGAAATGGAAGGTTTCTAATCCAATAAACAACTACAACGTGGTGGTGAATATTGGAAAATATGCTCATTTTCATGATAATTATAAAGATCTGGACCTGGATTACTATGTTCTGGAGTACAACCTCGAAAAAGCCAAAGAACAGTTTGAACAAGTCAAACCAATGATGGAGTGCTTTTATGAAAAAATGGGGCCTTACCCTTTTCCTGAAGACGGATTTAAACTTGTGGAAACTCCGTATCTCGGGATGGAACACCAAAGCGCAGTGGCCTACGGAAATCATTACATGAACGGCTACCTGGGAAGTGATCTCTCTGGTACCGGCCACGGGTTGTCCTGGGATTATATCATCATTCACGAGTCGGGGCACGAGTGGTACGGAAACAGTATTACCTCCAAAGATATTGCCGACATGTGGGTTCATGAAGGTTTTACCAGCTATACGGAAGCAATTTTTGTAGAATGTGAGCAGGGAAAAGAAAATGCTCTTGAATACCTGAAAGGTCTCCGAAGAAATATTAGCAATGAAAATCCAATAATCGGAGATTACGGAGTAAATGCTGAAGGATCGGGTGATATGTATGCAAAAGGAGCTAATCTTCTAAACACCATCCGTAGTATTTATAAGGATGACGAGCTATGGTGGAAAACACTGAAGGATTATACTGAAACTTTTAAACATCAAACGGTCACCACGCAACAGGTAGAAGATTTCTTCAACGAACCAATAGCGACCAATCTTCAGCCGGTTTTTGATCAGTATCTTAGAGAAACTGCAATTCCTGAACTTCAGCTAAAGCAGGAAGGAGCGACTATTTCTTTCCGATGGAAAGCAGATGTTCAAAATTTCACCATGCCTGTAGACGTACTAATCAACGGCGAAGAAGAACGGCTAATCCCTACCGAAAATTGGCAAAAACTGGCAGGCGTTAAAAATATAGATGCTATTGAAGTAAAGATAGAGGAGTTTTATGTGGATGTGGAAAAATTTGGGAAATAAAAGAATAGATTCTATAATCCAGAACGATTCAAAAATCAGAAAAAGTGTCATCATTTGGCAATAATTTTATCTTAACCAAAAAGAAAAAAGATAGTGTAAAGCAGATTTTTCTCTAAATTGCGATATGAAGGTCCTGGAAAAACATATGAGTACGCTGTATGAACTTTGTGAAGAACACAAGGTCGATAAGATGTATTTGTTCGGGTCTGCTTTACATGAAGAGTATTCCGACAGTAGTGATATTGATTTTATGGTTAGGTTTAAACCTATCGACTTAGCTGATTATTTTGAAAATTATATAAGCTTTAAAGAAGATTTAAAAGCTCTCCTTGGAAGAGAAATTGATCTTGTAGAAGAACAGACATTAAAGAACCCAATCTTGATAAAATCTATTAACCGATCAAAGGAATTGGTATATGGATGAAAGAATCTTAAATGGCTATTTGATGTGAAATTGGCCATAGAAGAAATCGACAGTTACTTTGAAGGTTCAGATATGGATTTTCTTCGATATAAAGAAAATCTGATGCTCAAAAGAGCAGTTGAGAGAGATCTGGAAATTATAGGGGAAGCCATTAATCGAATAATAAGAAGAGATTCAGCTTTTGAAGATAAATTAACTAATACTAAAAAAATTATAGGATTAAGAAATCAGGTGATTCACGCATATGATAATATTTCAGATGAAAATATCTGGTCAATTTTAATTACTCATTTACCAAAATTAAAAGAGGAAGTTGAGGCTTTAATTCAGCATTAGCATATATTTTAATTTTTTCCGAATTCGTTGAAACCATTTACTTTTAAAAACACATGCCGAAAATTGCCATTTTCAGGCGTCGTCTTTAATCGCAACTTATTAGTGTTTTCCTACCTTAAGCCTTTCATCAACAGGTAAATTTAGAAACTCAGTAACTTCAACTTTTCCAAAGTCTTTATACAGCGGATTCAAAATAATATTGGATTCTATTCCAACAATAGTGGAGGGTACCCGTAAAGCAAAGAAATTTCGGTCTTTGGCCAAATTTGTAAAGATTTCTGTTGTTTGAGCAGAGTATAGGTAATTATTCCATTCTTCCGGAAGCTCTTGTAATTCTTCAACAACAAGATCATCTGGAAATTGAATTTTTGCTGCCCATATTTCTTTAGGTAGATAGGCTATATTTGCAGAGTGAACGTAATATTCCAGTAAGGCCAGTGAAATGTTTTCTGAACAATAAACTGCCCGTGTTCCAACTTCGTTCCACCTTCCACCAACCTTTTCAGCTCCTAATCCCGATAGCGTTGCATCTTTGTACTTAACATTAGCAATTCTATAGACAATCATTAGCTATAGACATTGTACTGAATCCTGACAATCTCGTTCTCCACCATTTCAAATCCAAAACTACTGTCCAGAAGTTCAAACGGAATTTTTCCCCCAAGATTTTTGGATGGAGTCATTAACCATTGTTTAAAATCCTCTTTGGAATCAAAAACCTCATAGCCCAATCCAAATAATCTCGCCAGTTCATAGATCCTTTCTGAAGTTTCTTTTCCATAAACGCTCCTCTTCTGCATACTACTAATAGATGCCGGCAAAATATGTTCAAATTCTTTTTCAGTAGAACCGGTATCATGTATTAATTGCTTCCAATCTGCCTTTCTCACGCCTTTCCGGATACGGTCAATTAATTCCATCTTATAACCAGGAGCATCTTTCACATTTAAAACAACCCAGGATGGTGAAAATTTAGCAAGATTAGCTTGCTGTCTTCCTTTCTTGGAATTTTCTAATTTGGCTTCCATGGTTAAGATTGTAATATTACTCTTGTATGGTTGTAAATATACAACTATATTTTCTGATAAGCCTGAGAAATATGACCGAAAAAACGGATGCCCGAAAATTGCCATTTTCGGCCATTAGCTTTATTCCTGCTTAAATAAGAAGTTTAACCGACTTTACTTTTAACTGTATTTTCCCTGTGAATTTTTCCTGAAGAGGTTTCTTCAAATTTTTCGATGAGGTATATTTTCTTCGGAACTTCATATTTATCCAATGTCGGCAGTTTTTCGATCTTTTTCTTTAACTGAAGTAGTAATTCTTCAGAAAAATCGCTCTCTACAAACAAAACGAGCTTATCTCCAAGGGCATCATCGGGAATTGAGGTAATAAAAAACCGCTGATCGATCACCGGACTCATTTTTTGTTCTACTTCTTCAGGAAAAATTTTAATTCCGCCACTATTTATCACATTATCAATTCTACCTTTCCATACAAACTTTTTGTAGGTGAGAATTTCCACAATATCGTTGGTAACAATAACCTCATCCGAAAGTTTAGGAGCTTTTATCACCAAACAACCCCTGTTATCCTTAGAAATATTTATGTTCGGAAGAACTTTAAAGGGACGATTCTCCTTCTTTTTATTTGAATTTAGACGCTTGGCTGCGATATGTGTCACCGTTTCAGTCATCCCATAAGTTTCATAGACTTTCGTGTCAACATCCTTCACCATTTTCTGAATGCGATAGGAAACCGCACCTCCGCCAACAATAAGCTTTTTAATAAGATGAAGCCGACCTACCGAATTATCTAATTGAAATGGAGTCATTGCACAAAAATCATAGCGCTTAAAAACCTGGTCTAACGGATTGGAAGACGGTGGAATTAAATCCAGGTGCCAACCTAAAATCATTGCCCTCACCAGCATCATGCGTCCTGCAATATACGTGGCCGGCAAACAAAGTAAAGCGGTTGTTCCTGCAGGCAATTCAAAAAATTTGGAAGTAGCCAGAGCAGAATTTACCATATGTTCCTTTTTTAGCTTGATTTCTTTTGGAACACCTGTAGAACCCGATGTTTTACTGATAGTATAAGAAGATGGTTTTAACCAATCCAGCAGAAAACTACCGATTTTTTCCTCGTAAGCCTCTCCTTCCTTTATAAAACTATACGCAACCTGGCGCAGTTCAGCATTGGTAAAATACTGTTTGTTAAGTCTGAAGTCCGGATGCGTTTCAGGTACTTTATACTTGTCTGTCATAGCCTAAAATCAAAATTATTTTAATTTTGATTAAGGGAAGTTAACAAATCGCTATGAAAAATTTAAGGTTCTTCAGAAAGTTTTAAGGTTTCCGGCTTTTCTACTTTTCCGAAAAGCTTATTTTTCCAATTGCTCCAGCCATACTTTTTGGCAAATATTCCTAAAACCACCGGATAAATAATTAGTATTTCAATAAAGACTTCCCAACCCAAAATTTCAGGTGTAGAGATATCTTTAAATATTGAATGAGTCTGGAAGGCGGTATTTTCTGAAGTCAGTAAAAGCGCAATAAAGAGATTATTTGCGGCATGAAAACCCAGGGCCAATTCGAGCCCCTCATCCATTAATGTGATAATTCCCAGGAGCAAACCTATGCCTATATAACTTGCCATTATAAAATATCCGTATGAGGCAACTTCGGGATTGGCAATATGCAGACCACCAAAGATGAGAGAAGTTATCAAGAGAGGGATCCATTTGTTTTTTGCAAAAGCTCCTATCCCCTGCATAAGATACCCTCTAAAAAGGTATTCTTCAAAACTTGTTTGTATAGGAATGAGGACTACTGCAATTACCAACAGAATCAAAAAAGGGACAAGATTAAAATTCCACTGAAAACTTTCAGGTTCCAATAGATATCCTATAAAAATTCCGCCCACTATTAAAATTGCGGTAATTAGGAAAGAAAACATCACACGTTTTACGTCCAGGCTTTTGCGGGTGGTGGATAAGGTAAGAATAGGTTGTTCATGAAGGTACTTTACTGCAAAAAAAAGTGCCGCCAATCCTACTGCGTAAGACAACAACAGGAGAAAAAGTGAAAAGTTTGATTCCAGCGAGCTAAGTAATTCCGTCTGGGGCATTTCAAACATGGCAAATCCCTCTTTCATAAAAACAGCGAAAGTCCATGGAACCTGACCTAAAGTGATTCCTATTGCTACGATAATAATTCCCACGATATATCGCCAGAAGCTATATCGATACCTAAGAGCCTGAGCTATGTACATGTTATAATTATAATTTGAAATCCCAGTAAATTCCGGGATTGTAGTGAATTTTACCGCTATGCACCTCGAGCGGACAATCAAAATTGTTTGTGTATAAACCGCCGGTTCCCAAACCCTGCGGCATATTTGGTTGTTTGGTGTATGTCCACTGCGAAATTGCGTTCAGCCCTACATTACTTTCCAAAGCACTGGTAATCCACCAGCCTGTCCCCTGTTTTTCAGCCAAATCCATCCATTGCTGTGTACCTCTGTAACCACCAATCAAACTAGGTTTAAAAATAATATACTGCGGCCTTATTGTTTGTAGTAGTTCTTCCTTTTTTGTTACATCAAAAACACCTATAAGTTCCTCATCCAGTGCAATAGGCAGCGGAGTCCTGCTGCACAAATCCGCCATTTCCTCAATCTGCCCCTGTTTTATTGGCTGTTCTATACTGTGTAGCTCAAAGTGACTTAGCTTTTGAAGCTTTTCAAGAGCTTCGGAAGGTGCAAAAGCTCCGTTGGCATCCACTCTCAACTCTATTTCTTCTGAAGAAAATTCTTGACGGATGTATTTTAAAAGTTGAAGTTCTGAAGTAAAATCTATCGCGCCAATCTTCAGTTTAATACAATTAAACCCTGAAGCAATTTTGTCTTCAATCTGGGACTTCATATACGCTTTTTCACCCATCCATATCAGTCCGTTAATCGGAATAGCATCATTTCCTTTAGTAAATTCCGAAGGAAATAATTCGAAAGGATTAGCAGCTTCCAAAGAGCGGAAAGCCATTTCCACCCCAAACTGAATGCTGGGAAATTCAATTAACGCTTCCCAAAGTTTCTCCTTACCTAAAGCTACATTCTCACAGGTCCATTTCAATTTTTCTTCATAATCGGGCCTGTCATCGATGCTTAGACTTCTAAGAATTCCGCATTCACCAATGCCTTTCCGGTTGTTGTCATTGATGATAATAAACCAGGTTTCCTTTGTAGTAAGAACGCCCCGTGAAGTTCCACTGGGGCGCTTAAAGTTTAGAATGTACTTTTTGTATTCAGCAGTCATTTAGATTGTTGGATTGTTGGATTGTTGGATTGTTGGATTGTTGGATTGTTGGATTAAGAAAATACGAATAAAATTCTGATTCAAACGCGACTTTTAACAATAGAACGGAACTTGGATATCATCTTTATTATTGACTCTAACTCCGCTTGTAAGGTTTCAAGATTCTTAGCTTCTATAAGACCAGGATCATTTGATATCAGGATTTGTGTTTCTATTTCATAACAAGAACCCATTGCAATTTCCAGAAACCTACTGAATTCCTTTGGCGATTCCCTTGAGGCTCCTTCGGCAATATTAGAAGGAACAGATATACTTGCTCTTCTTAATTGATTAACAAGACCAAATTTTTCTACTTCCGGGAAATCTGCTGTTATTTTATAAATGTCTTTACAAAAGATGCGACTCTTCTTCCAAATCTCCAACTCTTTAAATCGATGCATCTTTTTTATTTATTATTTCTATATCTAAAATTCCAGAAATCCAATGATCTAATAGTCTAATATGCATTATAATTCTATACTCTCTCCAATGTCAAGAAGCATCAGGTCCTTTCCTTTTTCATAGAATTTCTTCTTTGCTTCTTCATGGTCTATCTCTATGTAGCCAAATGTATCATAATGACAGCCTAAAATTTTATCACATTCTACAAAATCACTGGCCACAATTGCGTCGTTTACACCCATAGTAAAATTATCACCAACCGGAAGAACAGCAAGATCAAGTTTTGTTGTCATAGGAATTAATTTCATATCCATCGTGAGTGCAGTATCCCCGGCAATATAGATGTTCTTATGCTCGCCTTCTATTACAAACCCTCCGGGCTGGCCGCCGTATTTCCCGTCCGGAAAAGAGCTGGTGTGGATAGCGTTTACATATTTTACATTCCCAAATTCAAAATCCCAGCTTCCGCCGTGATTCATGGGATGAACCTCAAGACCTTTTTCTTCGTAATGATTTGCTATTTCAAAGTTAGCTACGATTACCGCGCCGGTATTCTCTGCAATTTCTTCGGCATCCAACGTGTGGTCCTGGTGCGCGTGCGTTAGCAAAATATAATCTGCCTTTAGGTCTTTTATATTTATTTTATCTTTGGAAAGATCATTTCCGGTAATAAAAGGATCTACCAAAACATCTATCTCTTCTATTTTAAGTCCTAAACAATTTTGTCCGTAGAAAGTGATTTTCATAATTAAATAATTTTCAGGTTAAAACTTAAAATTAAGGATTTGAAGAAGGACCTTAAGAAATGTTAGCTATATAATTTTGTTAAACCTGATTTTACCAGATTTGCCCTATTCCAAAAAGCACGGCAGTTGCAAAAGTTGACAGCGCAAGTTTCTTTAATTCAGGATCCAGGAGAACAGGATTTTCATTCTGCTTAAGCCGCTTTAAATGAAACACAAGCGGAAGAAATGCCAGCACATACAAGAAATCATCTACTCCCTCAAAATTTCTAATCGTGTAAAGTATCATTAAAACAAAAGCGGAGATTATTAAAAAATAATGATATTTTTTGGCTGCCTTTCCTCCTATTTTCACCACCAATGTATTTTTACCGGCTTTCTCATCAGAAATTCTATCACGCATGTTGTTCAGGTTCAACACTCCCGCACTAAAGAATCCGAATGCTGAAGCGGGCAAAAACACATCCCACTCCATTTCATGGATATAAAGAAAAAATGATCCGTAAACCGCTACTATTCCGAAGAAAATAAAAACAAACAGGTCGCCAAGACCACGGTAGCCATAAGCCGATTTTCCCACGGTATATTTTATTGCAGCGACGATAGCTCCTATACCCAGAAAGAAAAAGAAAAGCGCCGGAATAATATTTTCAGTTCCAAATGCGGCGTAGATTAATAAAATAGCCAGTACTAAAGTAATTACCGCTGTTATTATGATCCCAACCAGCATTTCTTTTTGGCTGATTATTCCGCTTTGTAAAGCTCGCATTGGCCCGACCCGATCTTCATTATCTGTCCCTTTTACGCCATCTCCATAATCATTAGCGAAATTGGAAAGCACCTGCAGACCTAAAGTAGTAGCCAGGGCAAGGCTAAAAATGGCGATATTAAAAAATCCTTTTTCTACAGCAATAGCTGTCCCAACAAGAATTCCCGAAAGGGAAAGTGGTAAGGTTCTTAGTCTGGCAGCTCCAACCCAGGAATTAATTTTCTTCATGAATTAGTGCATTATTTTTACCAGTAATTCCTTTAGCAGGTCGCCCTGTGAAACGTTTACAGATCCTACTCCTTTACTTTTTACATCGGCTTCATGCAACAGACTTATTACACCGCTCACTTTTTTCATAGGATAATTCCTGGCACCTGTAGTGTAATCGCTCACGAAGTACGGATTAATTTTTAACTGCCGCGCCACGTTTCCTTTGGACTTATCTGAAAGTCCGTGATATTGTAATAACTGGGAAAAATAGGAGAACAACAGCGAAATGGTGACTACAAGAGGATTGTCCTTTGGATTTTGCGCAAAATAATTTATGATCCGGTGGGCCTTTAAAGTATCCTTCATCCCCACCGCTTTTCTTAGCTCAAAATTGTTAAAATCTTTACTTATTCCAATGTTCTCTTCTATTAATTCCGGAGTAATTTGTGTTCCTTCGGGAACTATTAACTGTAGTTTTTGCAACTCATTCTCAATTTTTCCAAGATCGTTCCCAAGAAATTCTACCAACATTTGTGCGCCCTTGGGTGAAATGCTGTAGTTTCTCGTTTTCAGCGTAGTCTGGATCCACTGTGCCACCTGGTTCTCGTAGAGACGTTTGCTTTCAAAGATAACACCCGTTTTTGCAACAGCTTTATACAACTTTTTCCGTTTATCGATCTTTTTGTACTTGTAGCACATTACCAGTGTTGTCGTAGGCTGCGGATTTTCAGCATAGGCCGTTAACTGCTCTATGGTTCTGGAAAGATCCTGCGCCTCCTTCACGATAATCACCTGCCGCTCTGCCATCATAGGATAGCGTTTGGCATTGCTGGCAATTTCATCTATGCTCGTATCCCGCCCATACATCACAATCTGATTAAAGCCTTTTTCCTCCTCCTGAAGTACGTTATCTGCAATAAAATCGGCAATTTTATCTATATAATACGGCTCTTCGCCCATTAAAAAGTACACAGGTTCAATTTTTCCGCTCTGTATGCTGTTAACAATTTGCCTGGCTTCATCCATTGGTAAATGTGGGGATCTTTTTATCCTTCCTGTTCTTTTCAGAATTTTTCACAGAAGGGTTATTTTTTCTTTCTTATTTTTGGCGCTATGCAAGAATTAAACTTTCCGCAGTATAGCTTTCGGTTCAAAAATAATCAAAATAAAACAGCTGTTTTTGACAAACTACGGAAAAAATTCGTCATCCTTACTCCGGAAGAGTGGGTGAGACAAAATTGTGTAAGGTTTTTAACTGAAGAAAAAGATTACCCGGAGAGCCTTATAAATGTTGAAAAACAACTGAAGCTGGGCGATCTGGTCAAACGCTACGATATTGTGGTTTTTAACCGCAACGGTAATATTCACCTTATTGTGGAATGTAAAGCACCAAAAATCAAGGTTACTCAGGACACTTTTGACCAAATTGCGAGGTATAATCTAAAACTTAATGCTACCTATTTAATGGTGACCAACGGAATTAACCATTACTATTGCCAAATGGATTATGAAGCAGAAAAATATAATTTTCTGAAGGAAATACCCTCTTTTCAGAAAACCGAATAGTTAAAGCAAACATGAAAATTGCAGTAGTCATTTTAAACTGGAACGGAAAAGAACTTCTGAAGAAATTTCTTCCCTCTGTAATTTCCCATTCTGCGGAAGCAACAGTTTATGTGGCAGATAATGCATCTACAGATGATTCTATTGAGTTTTTACAGAAGAATTTCCCTGAAGTTAAACTAATCCAGAATGAAATAAATGGAGGTTATGCGAAAGGTTATAACGATGCTCTTCGAAACCTGAAGGAAGATATTTTTATTCTTCTAAACAGCGATATTGAAGTAACTGCGGGCTGGTTAAGGCCGATAATTGCCATTTTTGAGCATGCACCAAAAGTGGGTGCCGTACAACCAAAAATTCTGGATTTTAATAATAAATCCTACTTCGAGTATGCGGGCGCTGCAGGAGGTTTTATTGACAAATACGCTTATCCTTTCTGCCGTGGAAGGATTTTTGACCACATTGAGAAAGATAATGGCCAATATAATGATGATACCACCATCTTTTGGGCCAGTGGTGCCTGCCTGGCAATACGAAAAGAGGCTTTTTTGGAAGCCGGCGGTCTGGATGAAGATTTTTTTGCTCATCAGGAAGAAATTGACCTTTGCTGGAGATTAAACAACCTTAATTACAGCATAATGTTTGCCTCAAAATCAACAATTTACCACGTAGGCGGCGCTACTTTAAGTAGCATTAATCCTATGAAGACTTTTTTTAATTTTAGGAACAGTCTTTATTTAATTACTAAAAATGTACCGTCACCACAAATCTTTTGGGTTCTATTTATACGTATGATCCTGGATGGAATAGCTGCTTTTCGCTTTTTGGGACAGGGAAAATTCAATCATTTTTTTGCAGTTTTCAGGGCGCATTTGAATTTTTATTCATCATTTTCAACAATGAGAAAAAAAAGAAAAAATTTTCCTAAAAAAGAACAATATTATAAAACAGAATCCGTTGTGTATGCCCACTATCTTCGGGGAAAGAAGATATTTAGGGAAATTTAAAAATCGACGCAAAGAAATGTTAAAATTAGTTTTCAAGAAAGATTTTTTTTGATACTTTTGGGTCATCTAACATTAATAATATTTTCAAGTTATGAAAAAATTCATGCTTCTATCGGCAACAGCCGCTATTATGCTTTCTTCTTGTGTTTCTCAAAAGAAATATGCAGAACTGGAGACTAAGCAAAGAGAAACTCAGGATCAATTAAATACAGCTACTGTAAAACTTAACTCCTGTCTGGACGAGAAGGAAAGGTTAAATAGCCAAATATCAACTTTAAACAACACAAATGCAGCACTATTAAACAATGTAGGAGATTTGGCTACTTTATCTAAAAAAGAAGCTGAAAACCTTGAGCGTTCTTTAGAGAGCATTAAAGAAAAAGATCTCGCCATTAAGAGTATGCGTGATGCCATAAATAAGAAGGATTCTGTAACTCTTGCATTAGTTACCAGCCTTAAAGGTGCTTTAGGCAACATTAGTGATGAGGATATCGAAATTAATGTTGAAAAAGGTGTAGTATATGTTTCTATTTCAGATAAACTTTTATTTGAAAGCGGTCGTTACAATGTGACGAACAGAGCAAAAGAAGTTCTTGGAAAAGTTGCTACTGTTGTTAAAAACAAGCCGGACATAGAATTTATGGTTGAAGGCCATACTGATGATAAGCCAATTAGCAGCGGAGTTATTGAAGATAACTGGGATCTTAGTGTAAAAAGAGCAACTTCTGTAGTTAGGACACTTCAGGAAGAGTTTGGAGTTGAGCCAGCCCGTATGACTGCTGCCGGTAGAAGTTATTACATACCTGTTGCAACTAACGAAACTGCTGAAGGTCGTGCAAAAAACAGAAGAACACGAATCGTAGTACTTCCTAAGATTGATCAATTCTACGGATTGATTGAAGAAGGAATGAAAGAAGCAAATGCAGCTTCTCAAAACTAAAGGAGTTTAAAATCTTATCACGAAAGCCCCGCAATTGCGGGGCTTTTTTTGTAATAATATTTGGAGATACCCTAATGAAGCAGCACAAGATCCTGCTGCAGACACGAGATATATTGAACTGGAGGCTGATTTTATTGCAGTTTATTACATGACACATAAAAGAGGCGCCACTTACAAACTTGAAAAGAGTTGAAGGGATTTTAATCTTTTATTCCC